>CAYLZW010000485.1:0-3761 GCA_964388085.1 uncultured Myxococcales bacterium
GCCAGCATCATCGACGCGGTCGGCTGGACGCCCATCGTCAAGCTCAACAAGGTCGCGTCCCACATCAAGGGCGCGAACCTCTACGTGAAGTGCGAGTACATGAACCCGGGCGGCTCCGTGAAGGACCGCATCGGCATCCACATGCTCGAGGTCGCGGAGCGCGAGGGCAAGATCAAGCCCGGCGGCACCATCATCGAGGCGACGAGCGGAAACACCGGCATGGGGCTCGCCATCGCGGCCGCGGTGAAGGGCTACAAGTGCATCTTCGTGATGGCCGACAAGCAGAGCGAGGAGAAGCGCATCGCGCTGCGCAGCGTCGGCGCGCAGGTGGTCATCTGCCCGACCAACGTCGAGCCGGAGGATCCCCGCAGCTACTACAGCACCGCCAAGCGCCTCGTCGAGGAGACGCCGAACTCCTTCTACGCGGGCCAGTACTGGAACCCGGCCAACCCCGAGACGCACTACCTCTCGACGGGGCCCGAGCTCTGGGAGCAGACCGGCGGTGAGCTCGACGTCTTCATCTGCAGCATCGGCACCGGCGGCACGGTGAGCGGCACCTCGAAGTACCTGCGCGAGAAGAACCCGAAGGTGCAGGTCATCGGCATCGATCCCGTCGGCAGCATCTACTACGAGCGCTTCCACACGGGCGGGCCCGGCAAGGCGCACACGTATTACGTCGAGGGCATCGGCGAGGACTTCATGCCCGACGCCATGGACCTGAAGTCCATGGACGACGTCGTGCAAGTGAGCGATCGCGAGAGCTTCACCATGGCGCGCCGCCTCATCCGCGAGGAGGGTCTGCTCTCGGGCGGCTCGTCGGGCACCGCCGTGGCCGGCGCCATCAAGTGGGCGGAGAAGCACGCCAAGGCGCCGCGCGAGAAGCCGTTCAACATCGTCATCGTGCTGCCCGACTCCTCGAGCCGCTACCTCTCGAAGTTCCTGAACGACGAGTGGCTGAAGGACGCCGGCCTGCTCGAGCCCGAGCCCGTGCCCGGCACCGTCGGCGACATCCTCGATCGCCGCCAGAACGGCGCCACGCAGCTCATCACGGCCAAGCCCGACGACGCGCTCGGCAGCGTCGTCGATCGCATGAAGAAGCACGGCATCTCGCAGCTGCCGGTCATCGAGAGCGGCAAGCTCGCGGGCGTGGTCTCCGAGGTGCGCGTGCTCGACGCGCTCGTAAAGGGCGAGGCCACCATGAAGTCACCGGCCGGCACGCTCGCGTCCCTCGACGGCGTCACGACGGTGAAGCGCGAGACCAGCCTGGCCGATCTCACGCGCTCCTTCGCGGACGGCAAGATCGCCATCGTCATCGACGGGGACTCCGCGCTGGGGCTCGTCACCAAGATCGACCTCATCGAGCACCTGGCGGTGAACGCTCGCGCGCACGACGTCGAGGCCTGAGCTCCCCTTGCGTGGTCTACTCGGGCCGCGTCGCTGACATGAGCTCGTCGACGGCGAGATCTTCGGCCAGGCACGTCGTCGCGCCGAGGCCCTCCTCCATGACGCGCAGGGCGCGATCGCGGCGGCCGTCCTCGGAGGCCGCCGTGCCGTCGGCGGGGACGAACACGCGGTAGCGGTGCTCGACGGCGTCGGCCGCGGTCGCGAGCACGCACATCTCGGTGGTGATGCCGCAGATGATCAGGTGCCGGCTGTCGAGGTCGCGCAGCAGGAGGTCGAGCGGCGTGCAGTAGAAGCCCGAGCGCTGCGGCTTCAGCACGAAGAGGTCCTCCGGATCGGGCGCGATGGCGTCGACGACGTCCTTGCCGTCGCGCTCGCGGCAGTAGCGCACGGTGTCGGCGAAGCTCGAGCGCCAGCGGCCGAAATTGTCGTTCACGTAGACGACGGCGGCGCCAGCCTGCCGCGCGCGCTGCTTGAGACGCCGCAGCGAAGGGACGATGGCGCGCGTGTGCTCCAGCACCGCCGGACCTTCGCTGTAGTCGAAGGGGTTGATGAGGTCGACGAGGAGGAGCGCGACCGGGCTCGTGCGATCGCCGTGGTGCATCCTCGAGCTTCTGCAGGGTTTGGGCCCTTAGCAGGCTGCTGAAAAACGCTGCCTCGCTCGCTGCGCGGTGCGAAGCCCCATGATACGAGCGCTGCTACGAACCCGCGAATCCGGCAACTCTCGTCGAGAAACGCTCATGAGTCGATCCATCGATGCGAAGGCGAGGCGCTCGTCAGGCTGCTGAAAACGCCCTTGTGGCGTTTTTCAGCAGCCTGTTAGCCTCAGCCAACGACGTAAACGTCCAGCCGCGTCGTCGAGCCTTCGTGGGCGTGGGTTACCCCAGGAGCCAGGGGCGGTTTGCCTCGGGGGCGTTTGATCACGACGCGCTTTGTCGCGGTCTCTCGGGCCAGCGTCAGCAGCGCCGCGCTCTCGTCGTCAGAGGACTCGCCGTGCAGCGCGTGGAGGACCTGCATCTCCTTCTTCACCAGCGCGCTCTTGCTCCGCGGCGGGAACATCGGATCGAGATACACGACGTCGGGTCTGCCCTCCCCCGCGGCGCCGATTCGCCGCAGTAACTCGCTGGCGTCGCCTTCGCTGAACGACAAGCGGGCCGCGACCTGGGGCGCCGCGCGTGCGAAGCGCTCGAGGGCGTCCCGCCAGAGCACCGCGAGGATCGGGCTGCGCTCGACGGCAAGCACCTGACAGCCCATCCAGACCAACAGCGCGCTGTCGGTGCCGAGGCCGGCGGTGGCGTCGAAGACGAAGGGCGCGCTCGTGCGGGTGACGCCGAGCGCGCGCGCCAGCGGCGTCCTGTAGAGGCCGGCTTCGTGACGACGGCGGTAGACCCGCCCGCCGGCGAAGTCGAGGAACACAGGCCCGCTACCTGGCGCACGGAGCTGTACGCGCTCCGGCGTCACCTCCAGCACGAGATCGCCGGGGCGCTCTTCGTCCGCCGTTGTCGTCACCAGCGGCAGCTTCAGCACGGCCGCGAGCTCCGTCGCCCGAACCTCGCACGAGCGCTCGCTCGCCACGACGACGACAGGCGCGCTCGTCACACGTAGAGGTCCGGCATGGGCTCGAGGCCGGGCGTCACGTTGTACTTCTCGAAGTCCGTGTAGCCGCGCTCACGCAGCAGATCCTCGTCGAGCAGGCACTTGCCGGTGAGCGCCAGGCCCTCCGTCGTGACGATCTCATAGGCGGCGTCGGCCATGATGGCTGGCGTGCGGCTCGCCTTCATGCCGTCCTCGCCGAGCAGCATGTCCACGGCCGCGGTCGCGATGATCGTGCGCGGCCACAGCGACGTCGCCGAGATGCCGAGGTCACGGAATTCTTCGCCCCACCCGACGGTGCACATGGACATGCCGAACTTCGACATGGTGTACGCGACGTGGTTCGCGAGCCAGCGGCCCTCGACGTTCGGCGGCGGTGACAGCGAGAGCACGTGCGCGCGATCGCTCTTCTCGAGGTGCGGCAGGCACAGCTTCGCGCACAGGAAGGTCGCGCGCACGTTGACCGCGTGCATGAGATCGAAGCGCTTCATGGCCGTGTCGGCCGTGTTCGTGAGCTGGATGGCGCCGGCGTTGTTCACCAGCACGTCGATGCCGCCGAACGTCTCGACCGTGCGATCGACCATCTCCTGCACGGTCTCCTCGTAGCGGACGTCCACCTGCAGCGGCAGCGCCTTGCCGCCGGCCGCCTCGACCTCCGCCGCCACCGTGTGGATGGTGCCCGGCAGCTTCGGGTGCGGCTCCGCCGTCTTCGACGCGATGACGACGTTCGCCCCGTCCTTTGCGAAGCGCAGCGCGATCTCGCGCCC
>CAYLZW010000486.1:0-3759 GCA_964388085.1 uncultured Myxococcales bacterium
ATCTGCACCGCGCCCGACGAGAACAGCTCCGAGAGCGACTCCACGTCGTTGGTCACGCGCGTCATGACGCGGCCGAGCGGCACGCGATCGAAGAAGCTGATGGGCAGCCGCTGGATCTTGCCGAACAGCCGCTGGCGCAACGACCTGACCGCGCCCTGCCCCATGCGCTGCATGAACCAGAGCTGCATCATCTCGAGCACGGCGGCGACCGCCACGGTGCCGAGGTACGCGCCCGACCACAGCGCGATGGCGTCGAGATCCTTCTGCCGAAAGCCCTGGTCGACGGCGAGGCCGATGAGGAACGGCTGCCCGATGCGCGCGAGCAGGATGGGCACGTAGAGCGACACCGCGGTGAAGAACAGCCGCCGGTAGGGACGGATCTCGCCGATGAGGCGCTGTGTGATGGCGACGTCGCCGATGTCGAGCTTCGGCGGTCCGCGCTCGTCGAGGTCAGCGGCGCCGGTGGAGGCCCGCGAGGTGGACGTCGGGCGGCGCTTGCTCAGCTTGGTGGCCATCACGCGCCTCCATCATCGCGCGTCGCCGCGTCGCCGTCGCCGAGCGCCTTCAAGAGCTGCTCTCGTCCCCACAGGTCGGCGTAGCGCCCGTCGTGCGCCACGAGGGACTCGTGCGTCCCCCGCTCGATCACGCGCCCCTCCTCGAGCACGATGATCTCGTCGGCCGCCTTCACCGCCGAGAGCCGGTGCGCGATGACGACGAGCGTGGGCGGCTCCGCCTGAGCGCTCGAGAACCGGCCGGCGCGCAGCGAGGTGACGATGCGCGACTCGGTCTCGGCGTCGACGGCAGAGAGGCTGTCGTCGAGGATCAAGAGGCGCGGGCGCGCGAGCAGCGCACGGCCGAGCGCCACGCGCTGCCGCTGCCCGCCCGAGAGCGTGACGCCGCGTTCGCCGACGAGGGTGTCGAGCCCGTCGGGCAGCGCCGCGAGGTCACGCTCGAGATCCGCCGTGCGCACGACGTCGAGCACCTCCGCGTCACTCGCGTCCGGGCGCCCGAAGGTGAGGTTCGCGCGCAGCGTCGCCGAGAACAGAAAGCCGTCGTCGGGCACCACGGCGACGCCGGCGTGCAGATCGGAGAGATGCCACTCGTTGGCGTCGTGCTCGTCGAAGAAGAGCTGCCCGTCGGCGAGCGGCTGCATACGCGCGAGCGCGCGCACCAGCGTGGACTTGCCGCTGGCGTTCCGCCCGACGACGCCGAGCACACGACCGGGCTCCAACGAGAAGGTCAGCTCCCGCAGCGCGTCCGCCGTCGTGCCGGGGTAGCGCAGCGTCAATCCCTCGGCGCGCACG
Source organism: uncultured Myxococcales bacterium (assembly GCA_964388085.1). Lineage (GTDB taxonomy): Bacteria > Myxococcota > UBA727 > UBA727 > CAYLZW01 > CAYLZW01. The sequence continues at coordinate 1,305 of CAYLZW010000486.1, forward strand.
TGTCCGAGGAACACGCCGCGATGAGGGCCGTCCGTGATGTCCGGCCGCTCGGCGAGCACGGCGTTGATGCGATCGATGCTGGCCTTGCCGCGCTGGTACACCGAGATGATGAAGCCCATGGCGATGGTCGGCCAGGTGAGCTGCATGAGGCGCGTGTTGAACTCCACGAGGTCGCCGACGCTCATTCGTCCGTCGACGATGGCGCGCCCCCCGACGTAGAGCGTGATGGCGATGCCGAGCGCGCCCATGAGCCCCATGAGCGGGAAGAGGATGAGCCGGATGACGGCCAGGCTCATAGCGGCGTCGTAGGCGTGCTGGTTCACCTCGGCGAAGCGCCGCTCCTCGGCCGCCTGCTGCGAGAAGGCGCGCACCACCGCCTGGCCGGCGAGGTTCTCCTGCACCGCCGTCGTCAGCCGGCCGAGCATCTCCTGGTTCTTGAGCGTGCGCCGGTACATCGCGCGCGTCATGCCCTGCGAGAGGCCGAGCACGAGCGGGAAGGGGATGAGCGCGCAGAGCGCCACCCAGAGGTCGATGGAGATGAGGATGGGCAGGGTGCCGAAGAAGATGATGACCGCGTTGACGACGTTCAAGAGCGCGAAGCCGGCCATCAGCCTCACGTTCGAGAGGTCGTTGGTCATGCGGCTCATGAGGTCGCCGGTGGGGTGCTGCCCGTAATAGGTCGGGGACAGCGTCGAGAGGTGCGTGAACAGCTCCGTGCGCAGCGCCTTCTCGACGTCACGACCGATGTTGAACAGCACCACGCGCGAGCCCACCCGCGTCGCTCCGGCGACGAGCGCGAGGGCGATGAGCGCGAGCGCGATCATCGTCACCGTCGGGTGCTCGAGGCCGACCCAGGCGAGGGCCGAGCGCTCGAGGCCGCGCCCCTCCACGGCGTCGATGCCGTCGTTGATGAGCCTCGGGATGACGAGCAGCAGCGCGTTGGTGGCCAACAGGAAGAGCACACCGACGAACATGGCGCCGGCGTGCGGCGCGAACAGCTCGCGGAAGCGACGCTTACCGATCGCGGGAGAGGTCCCCGCGACGGTGATGGCCCCCTTGGCGGCGTGCTCTTTCAGCGGGTCCTCCCTGACCGTTCTCTGGTTCAGGGACGACTAGGTCTCCATGCTCGACAACGCAAACGCCGCGATGCGAATTGTCCTCACATCTCACGTGGGCGCATCTCTCCTTTGATGTCGGTGCGCGTGAATCGCGTCAGTCCGCGAGCGTGACGGTCTCGCCCACGCGCACCTCGACCGGCTCGCCGCGATCGTATATCTCGACGCTGAGCAGGTCGCCGTCGTCGTCGAAGGTGCGCCAGATGCCGTGGCGCCGGCCGTTCACGTGCTGGCCTTCGGCGAGGCGCGCGCCGTTTTGGTGGAAGTAGCGCGCGGGTCCGTTCTCGAGCCCCGCGCGGACCGTGACCGCGCTCGCGAGCTGTCCGTTCTCGTGAAAGGCGCGCTCCTCGCCGTGCACGTAGCCCGCTCGGTACGGCTGCTCCAGCTCGAGGACACCGGTCGGGTACCAGGTGCGCCAGAGCCCCTCGCGCACGCCGCGGTCGTAGTGGCTCTCGGCCTTGAGCGCGCCGTCGCTGTGCCAGTAGCGCCAGGTGCCGTCGTAGATGCCGTGCTCGAAGCGCCCTTCGGAGCGGCGCACCCCCGTCCAGTAGAAGCTCTCCCAGCGGCCGTCCTCGACGTCGTTCGTGTAGTGGCCGAGCGCCTTCACCTCGCCGTTTTGGTGGTACTCGACGTAGGAGCCGTGCTTGGTGCCGCCGACGTACTCGGCCTCGATGTGCTTGGTGCCCGTGGGCCAGGTGCGCACGCGCAGATCGACCTCGGGCTGCGTGGCCCCCCACGCGATCAGGTAGACGAACGCCGGCACCGCGAGCAGCACACAGGCGAGCAGCGCGCGCGTGTTTCGACGACGACGCAGGAAGAGGCGCTCCTCCTCGCCGGTGAGCTCGCGCCCGCGCTCGAGGCCGGGCACGGACGCGGGAGACGCAGGGCAATCACGACTTTGGGACCAGGCAGTCATGGCGACGACCTCACGAGAGCGCGAACGCATCAGCGCCGCACCCAGGAAGGGTAGTGGATGCAGCGCAGGCGAAGCGTGACCCCGGTCGCGCTGTTCCAGCCTGGCCGTCGACGGTGTCGTAGATGTAGGTGCCGGTGCGGCCCTCAGGGCGGCGGCGACCAGGGGCTGCCGCTCAGCGCGGCCACGATCACCGCCGCGGTGTAGAGCGTGAGGCCCACGGTCACCGCTACCGCGGCGCGCTGCAGCGCCTTCTGCTGTCGATCGCGCCGCTCGATGACGGCCAGCACCGTCTTCTCGAGGTCCTCGTCGAGCTGCGCGCTCACCCACGCGATCCGGCCGAGCGCGCGGATCGTCAACACGATGGCGCAGAGGATGATGCCGAGCCCGAGCACCATGCAGAGCATCGACACGAGGCCCGCTCGCA
>CAYLZW010000487.1:0-3759 GCA_964388085.1 uncultured Myxococcales bacterium
ACCGGCAGGTTGGTGATGTAATAGACGTCCGGATCGAGGCCGATGCCGAAGGTCTCGATCAGAAAGCACAGGAACAGGCCGACGCCGAGCCCCACCGTCGTGCCCACGGTGCCGACGATGATGCCGTAGGTGACGAACACCTTCATGATCGACGTGTCCGACGAGCCCATGCTCTTCAGGATCGCGATCTCCTTGCCCTTCTCGATGACGAAGACGATGAGCGTGGCCGCGATGAGGAAGCTGGCGACGAGGATGATGAAGGTGAGGATGATGAACATGGCGATCTTCTCGAGCTTCAGCGCCGAGAAGAGGTTCTTGTTCATCTCCATCCAGTCCTTCGTGCGGTACGGGTAGCCGCCGATGGTAGAGAGGATGTCGCGCCCGATGGCGGGCGTCGCCTCGATGTCATCCACCTTGTACTCGACGCCGGTGACGGCCCCGTCGAGCGTGAAGAAGTCCTGCGCCTCCTCGAGGTCGATGTAGACGAACTTCGAGTCGTACTCGTACATGCCGGAATAGAAGATGGCGGCGATGCGGAAGGCGCGCGCCTTCGGCACCGGGCCGGTGGGGCCGAGCTCGCCGACGGGGCTCACCACGTTGATGGGATCGCCGACGAACACCTTCAGGTTCTTCGACATCTCCTCGCCGATGACGATGCCGGGCAGCACCGCCTCGCCGCCCTGCTCGGCCAGCTTGTCGCCCGCGGGCGTGCCGGCGGCCGCCTTCAGGATCGCGTCGTCGAGGGCCTCGCGCTCGCTCTTCTTCTTCGCGTCCTCGTCGTCGTCCGTGGACGCGGGCTTGCCGGTGCCGGGGATCTTCTCGGGCGCCTCGAGCCACGAGAGGTCACCCTTGGTGACGTTCTTGCGCAGGACGCTCACCTCGTCGACGCTGGCGTCCTCGATGCCCTTCAAGAGCGCGCCGGTCAGGTTCACGTCCGACGAGACCATCACCTCGTTCAGCACGAAGGGGCTCGCGCCGGTGACGCCCTTGACGCCGCGCGACTTCTCGATGACGTCGCCGTACTCGGTGAAGTCGGTGCCGTACTTCAGCACGATGAGGTGCGCGTTGGCGCCGAAGATCTTGCTGCGCAGGTCGGTCGAGAAGCCGTTCATGACGCTCATGACCACGATCATGGCCATGGTGCCCACCGCCACCGCGAGCACGCTGATGACGGTGATGAGGCCGACGACGTTGTTGCTGCGCTTGCCCATCAGGTAGCGCCGGCCGATCCACTGCTCGTAGCTCCACGACGGCGTCAGCTCTCCGTCGCCGGTGACGAGGTAGCCGAGGGATCCGCCGAGCGTGAGCGCGAGCAGCAGGATGAGCCCGCCGGCGATCAGCACGACGGCGAAGTACGCCGGCGCGGTGCCGTAGGTGAACAGCTCCGAGGCGAAGCGCGAGCCGACGACGGGCAAGAGCGCGACCACCGCCGCGATGACGAGGGATTCGAGAAAGGCCACGCGGCGCGCGAAGAACGCCATGACGGCGCCGGCGAGAAAGCCGCTCGCGAACAGCGCCTTCACGATGGGCATCTGCAGCGGCTCGCCGCTCATCCCCACGGCGAAGCGGTAGTAGGCGAAGGTGCCCATGACGCTGCCGAGCACGACGACGCCGCCGGCGAACAGGCCGGGCAGCGAGAGCGCTCCCCCGGCCCCGGGCGTGAAGTAGCCGCCGCGGCCGGCCGCCTTCGGTTGCTTGCGCAGCCACGACCACGCCGAGAACGCGGAGAGAGGCGCCGCCACCGGCGCTGCCACGATGGCGACGATGATCGAGACCCAGATGGACACGCCGCGCAGGCCGAGCGAGCGCAGGGTGACGGCCGCCGCTGCGAGCACGGCGAAGGCGGCAAAGACGCCGAGCGCAGCGATGAATTCGACCGACTGCATCATAAGTCCCGGGAACCTACGCGCTCAGCGCTCCGGGCGCAGTTGCGGGAAGAGGATCACCTCACGAATCGACGCGCTGCCCGTGAGCAGCATGGTCAGGCGATCGATACCGATGCCCTCGCCCGCCGTCGGGGGCATGCCCATCTCGAGGGCGCGCACGAAGTCCTCGTCGAGGCCGTGCGCCTCGTCGTCGCCACGCTCCTTCTCGCGCACCTGCTGCAAGAAGCGCTCGCGCTGGTCGATGGGATCGTTCAGCTCCGAGAACGCGTTCGCGATCTCCATGCCGCCGCAGATGAGCTCGAAGCGATCCACCACGGCAGGGTCGGACTCTCGTCGCCGGGCGAGCGGGCTCACCGAGACCGAGAAGTCCGTGACGAAGGTCGGGTTCACCAGCGTCGGCTCGACCTCGTGATCGAACACCGCGTAGAGCAGGTGCAGGGCGAGCCGGCGGCGCCGCTCGCGGCCGGGATCGGTGCGCTGGCGCTGCGGCGAGACGCGCTCGCCCTCCCCGCTGCCGACGATGACCTCACCGGTGTCCTCGTCGAAGGGCCGCTTGCCCTCGTCGTGCAGGGTCGGATCGGTGGCCTCCTCTCCACGCTCGTCGGCGAAGGCGATGGCGTCGCCCTCGGTCCGGAAGGCGTCGTCGAGCGCCCTGCCGAGCGCCGCCCAGAAGCCGTCTCCCTTGGCCTCGAGGGCGCGGCGGGCGCGGCTCGTCAGACCTTCTTGCGCCTTGTCGGGGATCGGCAGGCCGGGGATGAGCTGCTCGGCCTCCTCGTCGCTGAGCTCCTTCAGACAGATGTCGAGCGGCTCGTAAGGCGCCGCCGTGTGTCCGACCACGAGCTCGAGCGCGCGCGCGACGCTGTCGAGGCCGCGCAGATCCTCCCGCACGCCGAGGTGCTCCCCCACGAGCCGCGCGATCGGCGCGCGCCGCCAGGGACGGGCGAAGTCGATCTCCATCTCGCCGTAGCGCAGCGTCGTGGTGCCGCTGATCTCTTCGACGAGGGCGGTGAGCATCTCCTCCGTCAGGTCCATGAGGTCGGTGTAGGTGGCGTAGGCCTCGTAGAACTCGATGGAGGTGAACTCGGGGTTGTGCCGCGTCGAGATGCCCTCGTTCCGGAAGCAGCGCCCGATCTCGTACACGCGCTCGAGGCCTCCGACGACGAGCCGCTTCAGGTGCAGCTCGGTCGCGATGCGCATGTAGAGCTGCAGGTCGAGCGCGTTGTGGTGCGTCACGAACGGCTTCGCGGTGGCGCCGCCGGCGATGTCCCCGAGGATCGGCGTCTCCACCTCGATGTAGTCGCGCGCGTCGAGGAAGGCGCGGATGCCCTTGATGATGCGGCTACGCGTCTGGAAGATGCGCCGCACCTCGGGGTTCATGGCCAGGTCGGTGTAGCGCTGGCGATAGCGCTGCTCGACGTCGGCCAGGCCGTGGAACTTGTCCGGCAGCGGGCGCAGCGACTTCGTGATCACGCGGAAGCCGTCGGCCTCGAGCGTGAGCTCGCCCGTCTTCGTGCGCATGGGCGTGCCGGCGCAGCCGACGATGTCACCGAGGTCGACGAGCTTCAGGTGCTTGTACGCGCCCTCGCCCACGCGGTCCTTCTTGAGCAGCACCTGCAGGTCACCCGAGCGATCGCGCAGGCGCAGGAACGTGGCCTTGCCCATCTGGCGCATGGCCATGAGGCGCCCGGCCACCGTCGTCACTGTCCGCACGCCCGCGAGCTCTTCAGCGCTGCCTTCGCCATAGCGCTGGTGAAACTCGGCGCAGGTGAGCTCGGGCTTGAAGTCGTTCGAGTAGGGATCGAGGCCCGCGTCGCGGATGCGCTCGACCTTCTCGATGCGCTGCTTCACCAGGCGATGGGTCTCGTCGAGGTCG
>CAYLZW010000488.1:0-3715 GCA_964388085.1 uncultured Myxococcales bacterium
TGTAGCGAGCCTTGTCGTCGATGACGTTCTTCACCACCCAGCTCGGCGCGCGGATGACGCCGATGGCCTTCACCTCCTTGAAGTCGGTGCCCGCTCGATCGCGCTTGTAGATGACGAGGCCGTCGCTCTTCGACGTCTCCTCCCAGCCGTCCTTCGCGTGCGCGTGCGGCGCCGGCAGCAGGAGCGCCAGCAGGGCGGCGAGGGCGAATGCGGGTCTGTGCATGGGTCCTCCACGTCGTCGAGACGAGAAGGGATGGTTAGCACGTTGCTCGCTCACACGCTCGGCAGATGGCCCTTGAGGCGCGAGGCCACCGTGGAGCGGATGGTGCGCAGGTCCTCGCTGTGCCAGGCGCGCGCCAATCGCCGGGTCACGAAGCGGCGGAACAGGTCGTCCAGCACGCGCTCCACGTCGTCGAGACACATCATGCGCAGGTCGAGCACGTCGGCCGCGTCGGGGCGCCGTGAGCGGGGCTTCGGCTGCTCGGGATCCCGCTCCACCTCATCGCCCGCGGGCTCGTCCTTCGAGAACAGGTCCGGCACCTTGAGCGCGACGCCGCCGTCGCTGCCCGTGAGCGAGAGCTCGTAGACGCGTTCCCCGAGCGCCATCTGCAGCGAGAGCCCCTCGATGAGCGCGCCGCGGCGCACGGCGTGGAGCAGCTCGCCGCTGTCGTCGAGATCCGGGCCCGACAGCGTCACCCGCGAGCCGGACGCGTCGAGCACCTTCAAGAGCGCGCGCTTGCCGATGGCGAAGCGTGCCTGCTCTCCTTCGATGTCGACCTCGAAGCCCTCCTCCTCGAGGAAGAAGTAGAGCCAGGTGAGGAACTCGGGCCCGAGGAACGCTTTGTCGACGGGGCGAGAGCCCGCGTTCGGCGCCGGAGCGCTCTTGTCTTGATCGTCCGCCCTCATGCCAATTCCTTGACGCGAGCGGCGCGCAGCTCGGCCTCGCCGTCGTCGTCTTCGGGCGCCTGCAGGACGATGTCGTCGAACAGCAGCTCGGGCGTCAGCTGCTCGAGGATGCTGCGGGCGCGCAGCGAGAGGTCGAGCGAGAACGCGCGGCCGGCCCAGGTCGCGTGTGCGATGTTCACCGCGAAGGTGCGCTCGAAGCACGCCACCGCCCGCTCCGTCGCCATGGGGCCCTTGCCGAAGATGCGCAGCTCGCGTCGCCCCGTGTCCCACACGACATCGATGACGCGGGGGCGCGGCAGGATCTTCTTCTTCAGCTCGCTGATGACCGCGAGCTCCACCTGCTTGCGCTTCACCTTCGTAATCTTCTCGCCCTTGTTCGCGATCTCGTCGAGCTTCAGGCGGACGCGTCGCTTCACGATGGGCCGCGGCAGGGCGAACTTGTCCTCGCGGTAGGCGAGCGCGATGAGGTCACCGAACACGAAGCGCTCGCGCGTGATGGGCAGCTCGTCGTCGAACGGGTCCTCGAGCGGCACCCAGCCGGAGCTCTCGTTCTCCTCGCTCTTGTCCGTCAGCGGCGTGAAGCGGCGCGCCTCGATGGCCTGCTCGAATACGTCTCCCATCTTGGAAGGGGGCTCTCCGTCGACGAAATAGCGCAGGTAGCTGGCGTTACCGAACAGCGCGCCCATATCAGCTCTTCTCCACGGTCTTCTGCGGGACGGGAGGCTTTGGCAAGAGCTTCGGCTTGTCGCCCGTCGTCGCCACCTGCAAGGAGACCTGCTCGACGATGGCGAGCTGTTCGAGGGCGTTCGTCGCCAACGCGAGGATGGGGATGTCCTCGGGACAGGCCTCCTCGCACTGACGACACTCGACGCAGGTGGGCGCCGTCAGCGTCTCGAACGTGCGCCGTGCGTCGGCGAAGTGCTGCGCCGCGCGCGCGGCGGACGACACCATCGTCATGGGGCCGAGGAACTCGTGCGCCGGCAGCGTCAAGAGCAGGGGGCAGGCGTCGTCACACGCGCCACACAGGGTGCAGCGACCCGGCTCGTGGCCGAGCTCGCGCGAGCGCTCCGTCGCCCAGGGCAGGCCCTCGGGGACGTAATTCGACACGAAGCGCGCGAGCCCGAAGCGGGGGCTCCACGGCCAGAGGAAGCGCGCGTAGTGCACCACCACCCGCCAGGCGAGGTTCAGCTGCGCGTGAATCCATTTCTGATCGAAGGACGCCATGGGGCTCCAGGCCGAGGGCGGGTAGGCGCGACGCATACACCGTCGGCGCGGGTTTGGGGAGCGCGCCCGACATCCACGGCAGCAAGCCCCTCGCGTGAGCTCGCTCGTGCGCGCGGACATCGGCACGACGACGAGGTCTGACAGCGTTGTCGCGGTTCCTGCTGGCTTCAGCCCGCAAGACGTCGCAAGCGCGCGCCTGGTCCCGGTTTGCGCGAGGGCACGCGCGTTGCTTTTGCTCCGCGCCACTTGACCCGCGATCGGCCGCGTGCGATCTGCAGGCCGTTTTCTGGTGCCGATGCCTCCCTTCGCTCCGTCGGAGCGACGAGGGGTCGGCCCTTCGACGCAGCTCGCTCCGGCGAGATGGAAGGAATGACTGATGCGTATTTCCCTGAACAAGCTCCTTGTGACGGCGGCCTTCGGCTTCGTCGTCGGCTGTACGCCCGGCACCGGGACCGGCGACGGCGGCGTCGAGGCAGAGTGCGAGTCGGACACCGACTGTCCGGACACGGATCAGTGTCACCCCGGCCTCGGCATCTGCGTGCAGGACTGCTCGCTCGACGACGCCGACACCTGCGGCGCCGCGGCGCCCGTGTGCAACGAGGCCGACGACGAGGGCATCTACCCGCTCGAGGCCTTCGATGCCGACGCCGACCAGGCCTACCGCCTGCTGTGCATCTGCATCGAGGACAGCGACTGCGGCAGCGATGAGATCTGCGATCCCGACACGCTCGAGTGCGTCGCCGGTGAGTCGACGGACGAGTGCACCGTCGAGACCGAGGCCACCGACTGCGCCGAGGGCGAGGTCTGCACCGACGGCACCTGCGTGCCCGACGAGGTCGAGACCTGCACTGACGACCCCGAGTGCTTCGCTGAGGGCGGCCTGTGTGACTTCGGCGTCACCGACCAGTGCGTCCTCGCCGACGAGCTCACCGCGACCTGCTCGGACGCGGACTCGGCGCCTGCGCAGGCGGGCCCGCCGCACATCGTCGTCTACTCGTATTCGATCGAGGATACGGTCCCGGGCTCCTGCGGCACCGACGAAACCCTGACCCAGCGCTCGTTCTTCTTCGACGTCTACTCGGAGGTCGAGATCACGGCGGACGACATCTACCGCGCGAACTTCGAAGACGGCAACGACCGCTTCTTCAACCACGCGACGGACACGGAAGTGACCTCGCTCGGCGACAACGACTACTTCGTTACGGTGTGGATCTGCGGCCAGCCGAATGATCCCGCGTTCTACATCGACAACGGCACGTCCGTGTCGAACGCGTTCTGCTTCGAGGTCCAGTGAGACCAGCTCGCTAGCAGAGCGATGAGAGAGCCCCCCGGTGACGGGGGGCTTTTCTTGTGTGCCCCTAAAGCGTCTTCTCGCTGAAGTCGTGCCCGTCGAAGGAGAGCATGACGTCACGGTTCTCGTGCTTGGTGACGAGGTGCACCGGCCGGGACCAGATCACCTGGATGTTCCGCAGCGTCGCCTGCGAGTACTCGGGATCGAGGTCGATAGCCTCGTGATCGTGCTCGAGCAGGAGCTCGGCGCGGTTCTCGAAGTTGGCGTCCGTGACGCGGATGACCGGCTGCCCGA
>CAYLZW010000489.1:0-3693 GCA_964388085.1 uncultured Myxococcales bacterium
ACGCCGAGGCCGAGCAGAAGGTGCTCGAGCTGCTCACCGCGCACGTGCCCTATCGCAAGGGCATCCTCGCCGGGAACAGCGTGTGGCAGGACCGGCGCTTCCTCATCCGCCACATGCCGCTGCTCGAGCAGTACCTCCACTACCGGCAGATCGACGTCAGCACGATCAAGGTGCTCGCGAACGCGTGGTACGGCTCGAAGGGGCTGCCGCCGGCGAAAGCGTCGACGCACACCGCGCTCGAGGACATCCGCGCCTCCATCGAGGAGCTCAAGCACTACCGCGCGCACGTGATGGTGGAGAGCCCGCGCTGACAGTCGCCCGATGCGCCGCCTCGCGCGCGCCGCGTTATGCTGATCGGCATGGCCAGCCACCGCTCGCTCTCTCGTCTCCTCGTCGTCTCGCTCGTCGCCGCGCTGCCGCTCTCGGCGCTCGCGGAGGCGCCGCCAACGCCCGCCGAGCAGAAGGCCCCCGCGGCTGAGCCGTCGACGAAGACGCCGAAGAAGAACAGCGGCGCCAAAGTCGTCACGCGCGCCGACATGATCCAGACCTCGCGCACGGTGACGCGCGGCTACTACGACGCCCTCGTCGAGGCGAAGTACGACGTGGCGGCGAGCTTCCTCCACCCCTCGGCCATCGAGCCGTTGCGCAAGCGCGTGCTCGAGGACCTCGAGAAGGGCCCGCCGAAGAAGACCGAGAACACGCTCGCGGTGCTCGGCGTGAAGGACCTGAACGCCCTTCGCACCATGTCGCTCGACGACTTCTACGTCGCGTGGGCGAAGAGCAGCTACGGCAAGGGCGTGCAGGTGCTCGCGCGCAAGGACCTCGTCGTCGACGTCATCCTGGACCCGCCGAGCTGCAGCATGCAGCACCACGTCTGCAAGGTGGACCTGACGCTGCGCGCGCGGGGCGCCGACGGCACGAAGATGGAGTCGCCGACCAGCGTCTGGGTGCTCGAGCATGACGGGCGCTGGCTCCTGACCAACGTGCCGCCCGCCTGAGCGCCGTTCACGAGGACGTTCACCAGGAAGAGATGCGCCAGCGGCCGTCTTCCTTCTCGAGCCAGACGTTGTCCTCGCTGTCGATCTTGCCGTTCACGATCTTGCGCCGGTAGACGACGAGGCGCCCTTCGTTGAGCGTCGAGATGGCGCGCTCGATGAGCTCGGGCGGCATGGCGTAGAGGGGCAGCAGCTCGTAGCGGATGCCGCGCGGCTTGTCGTACTCGCGCTCCTCGAGCGCGCGCTTCGCGTTACCGCCGTAGTCCTTCTTCCACAGCGCGACGAACGCCGCCTCGTCGCCCTTCTCGTAGGCGGCGAGGGCACGCGCGACCAGCTTGTGGCCGGGCGCGACGTCCTTCGCGTAACGCGCGGCGTCCTTCGCGTCGGGCTCGTCGGGCGGATCGGGATCGAGAAAGCGCAGCGGCCGCGACGACGGCACCACGCCCCGCTCCCGCGCGCGCGTGCGGATCTCCTTCACGCGCCCGAGGTCGTCCCACAGCGCGCCGTAGTGCTGCCGCGCGCCGACGTAGAAGTCGCGCTCCTTCTGGCTCCTCGACGAGAGGATCCGGCGCGTGGCCTCGGCGCGCCCGCGGCGCAGCGCCAGGTCGAGCATCTCCATCTTCGGCTCGGCGTCGTAGTCGAGCTCGGTGGCGACGAGGTCCAGGATGATGCGCCGCCGCGACTCGCGCGCGTCGCCCTTCTTGTCGAGGATCGCCCGGTGGAGGCCCGCGAGCGCCGCCTCGAAGCCGCGCCTCGTCATCGACGCCGGCCCCTGCAGCTCCGTCGGCAGGCCGCCCTTGAACAGCTCGTGCACCGCCTGGAGCAGCGCCTCGCCGGCGGCCTCCTCGCCGCCCTTGGCGCGCGCCGTCGAGCGCCGAGCGACCTTGGCGCCCTCGACCTGGATGAGCGTGAGCGTGACGACGTACTCGGCGCCGACGCGCCCGATCGTCGACGTGCACAGGAGCTCCGCGCCGAGGGAGCCCGCGATGTCGGTCATGCAGCTCGCGTCGCTGCAGCCGAGCAGCTGCTTGTCGCTCTCGTGCTCGAGCAGCGCGCGCACGTCGGCCTGGCTGATGACGCTCATGCCCTCCCGCCGCGCGAGCTCGGCGACGAGCACGGGAGACAGGCTCTCGGCGACGCGAGGCGGCACGCCGCCCGACGGCTTCATGTCGAGGGTGACGATCTGCGCCGCGCGCGCGCCGCCGGCCGAGAGCAGCGCCGCGAGGCCGAGGACGAGCGCGTGACGAATCACCGAATACCCCGGGCTAAGCGGCTGGCGACCGGAGGGAGCAAGGATGGGAGGGGCCCCACGTCGGGCTGTGCCCGCGTGGGTGAGGGGCGCAGCCCCTCGAAGAGTCAGTTGGTGGCGAGCGCGTCGTCGAGGGTGTCGACGTCGACGCCGCTGAGATAGGCGTCGAGCGCGCCGGCGGCCCAGGCGGTGGCGGTCAGGCCGAGCAGCACCGCGGCCGCCGTGTACTGCAGGTTCGCGCTCTCGCGCAGCCCGACGACGTACTTCGCGCGCTGCTCGGGCGTGTCGGGGATGCTCGCGGGCATCTGGTGGCGAACGAACATGCCGTCGTAGAGGTCGTGCGTGAACAGCGCCGTCCCGGTCAGCACCGCCGTCGAGAGCGCGAGCGCACCGACGCTGCCGGCGACGATGCCCGCCTTGATCGGCTCCTTGTTGTAGATCTGGCCCCAGCCCGGCGCGACGACGGAGCGGAAGAACGCGCCCGTCTTGCTGCGCAGCACGACGGCGTCGGCCGAGAAGGCGATGAGCTCCTCCTTCGGCAGCGTCGCCTCGGTGGCGGCGAGCACGCTCGCGGTCTCCATGTCGAGCACGCGCGCGCCGATGCGGAAGGCGTCGCCCGTGTCGGTCACCTCGCCGACGACGAGGCCGCGCGCGCCGAGCAGCTTGCCGACCTCGGCGGCCTGCGCGGGGTCGACGGCGCCCGTCATCTGGAACGCCTGCTCCTCGAGCACGGCGCGGAGGCGGCCGCGCTCGATGAGGTTGATGCGGTGATCGCGCGCGAGGTTCGTCAGCACCATGTCGGACACGACGAGGCCGAGGCGGCGCGACTTCGACTCCTCGTCGTTCTCGGTGAACGGCACGACGGCGAAGGTCTGGTCGCGGTGATCGCCCGGCAGGCGCTTGATGGCGCGCGCGAGCTCGTCGCTCAGCCGGCGCGCGCGCGCGTCGAGCCCGTGTGCCTCGACGGCGCTCTCTTCCACCGCGGCCGCGCGCTTCGCCGCCTCGTCGGCCGCCTTCTTCCGCTCGGCCTCCTCGGCGGCGAGCTTCGCCTTCATCTCCTCCTCGGCCTTGCGACGCGCCTCGTCCTCGGCGGCCTTGCGCGCGGCCTCCTCCTCGGCCGCCTTCTGCGCCGCGGCGGCCTCCTCGGCGGCCTTGCGCTCCGCTTGTGTCTGCTTGCGCGACTTGCGCGCGAGCTCGACGCGCTCCTCGAGCGGCACGGGTGCGCCGGCGTTCGTCGTCGTCGCCAACGTCGGCGTCGCGAGCGCGAGCGAGAGCGAGAGCAGGAGCAGCGGGTGCGCGGCGTTCTTCGACATGGAGAAGGCAATACCACGAGCGGGCGCCGCCGCCGAAGCGCCCCCGGGGGTGGACGCGCGCCCGGTCACACGAGGCCGCCCCGCTCGGATCCGGCCGGCCGCGGCGTCCGGCGGTTGAACATAGAGGCCCTCTCGC
>CAYLZW010000490.1:0-3690 GCA_964388085.1 uncultured Myxococcales bacterium
TCGCTGATGTGTTATGCGAGAGCTTCAACTGTCACGTTCACGTCGAACCAGCACAATTTCTGCTCGACGCCCTACTGCCAATACACGTCGTGCGCACCATTTAGTTCTCCGGAAGGCAATCAGTACGCGGTTGACCTATGGGAAGATCCGCTACGAGCACCAGGGCCGTACCGTCAGCACCATTAACCACGTCATGCTAACGAAGCACCTATGTACGTGGCCCCTCGCCATCGGCGCGCTTCTACTCGCAGTAGCGGGGCTCACCGCTCTGTGGTCGTACTCGTCTCCACCAAGCGTGGATCTGCAGCACTACGCCTCTCAGAAGACATGCGAGTCAGCATGCGACTTGCCGCACCAGTGCCAGAAGTATGTCACGCTCGTTGGGACGTTATGGGGTTGTCACCTTCCGTGTCGGACTGACGGGGACTGCCCGAGCGAGTTGCGTTGTGTCTGCGAAGACCCCGACGTCTGTTCACTCCGGGATAGTTCTCATGGGCCGAGAAATGTATGCTTCTAATCGAAAATCGATACCGCTCGTTTATCCCGGAGCTGGGGATCTACACGAACGTGGATCCGCTGCATCGGTTTACGGCACGTCAGTATTATGGTCCGCAGGCGTTCATCTACGCGGCACAGCGGCCGCTCCGCGACACCGATCCATTTGGGCTTGCACCAGGACCTGCGCCGACAGATAGCGCCGCGACCGCTGCCGGGGCGTACATCCTCTATCTAATGGCCACTCAGGGGACAGACAGAGAGTACTGTGCGTGGATCACCTCGGACTCTTGCGGATCCCAAGAACGAGACTTTCACGTTGAAGGCTGGACAGCCGGCCCACCGCTGCAGGGTAGTAGCGGGCCCGCGACATGCACAATGACGAGTTCCGCAGCCAGCAGTCGTGATATCTGGGCGATGATCCACAATCATCCATCGCAGTCACCCGTTCCAAGTATTCCGGACCGAAACGGAATCAGGGCGGCAGCTGGCGAGTGCATCTACATACTTACTGCTCCAGTAGGCCCGATTGGCCTTGGCTCGCTCGGACTCGTCTCGCGCTGGGATCCTCCATGGCAATCGGAAGCCCCTAGCTTCCAATTCTTCGTGCCCTCGCTATGAATCTCCTCTATTCTGTGGTTTTAACGTTCTCGGTTCTGCCAATGGCGGAGCCGTTGAAGCCCGTGTGCCGAGATTTCGATGATAAGCCTGAGTGGTCTCTGGATGACGATAGTTCGAGATATACTACAAAGCTAAGGGTCTCCGGTCTCAAGGCCCTTCAGGCGAGTTCCCCTCCGATGATGAGGTACAGGAATCAAGTGCCGGCGCTGTCCGTCACTTCGAAACAGAAGGGGCTCGTCGTCCGCGGATACTGGCCGAATGGCGCACTGAGGGTCCGAGGCGAGGTGGATGAACAAGGCCAAATCGCAGGAACCTGGCGATTCCACGACCCGCTAGGCGGTACCGAGTGGGATGTCGATTTTGGCGCCGGCGAAAGTGCCAAGAAGATCGTGAAGGCTCGATCTGTTCACTGTGCAGAAGCGACGGCCACGCTGTTGGGAGGCGCTACAATTGAGCTCGTCTGCATGAGAAACGGAGATCGAGATGGACGGTACGAGTTACGAGACGTTACCGGGATGGTGCGCGACTCAGGATGGTATTCCGCCGGGGAAAAGGACGGTCTTTGGTTCTCACGCCACCCCGAAGGATGCCGGCGGTCCATCATGACCTATCGCGGAGGTGTGCTTCATGGCCCAACCGTGTACTGGCCCTATGAAGAGGCGTCAGTCACTGAGGAGCGGGAACGAGCGGGTGGTCATTGGGCTGGGAGCTGGGGCGTTGGTTACCGTGGCCTGTACGAGAACGGGAAGCCGTCCGGAGTGTGGAGCTACTGGTGCGCCGGCACGCGTTATCAGGCCGAATACGACCCAGGTGACAATCCTCAGTTGGCGATCACATTCGACGGCTGCGGTCCTCCGGCATCACCGACGATAGCCGAGGGAAAGAAGCCTGGGGTTGATCCGGTTCGGTGGACACTTCGCTCCGCATAGACTGCGGGTAGGAGAGTCCAGTGGCCAAGAAGACATACACCGACGAGTTCCGCGCCGAGGCCGTGAGGCTGGTGCTTGAGACAGGACGAAGCGTGAGCGACGTGGCCCGGGAAATCGGGATAGCGCAGCCGACTTTGTCGAGATGGGTCAAGTCCCAGCGTGACGGTCTTTCCGACGAGCAGCGTGACCTGCGCACCGAGAACCTGCGTCTCCAGCGTGAGCTGAAGCAGGCGACGATGGAGCGCGATTGTTTACGAGATGCGGCGGCGTACTTCGCGAAGCAGAAGCGATGAAGTTCAAGGCCATCGACGAGAACCGTCGCCGCTTTCCAGTTCGGATGATGTGCAGGTTGCTCCAGGTGTCGCCGAGCGGGTTCTACGCGTCGCTGAAGCGGCCTGAGAGCCGGCGTTCCCTCGAGGACCGCGTGCTGGGTGCCCGCCTGGTCGAGTTGCACGCTGAAAGTCGCGGAACCTACGGGAGCCCTCGGCTGCAGCGCGCCCTCGCTGAGGATGGCTTCGAGCTCGGCCGTAACCGCATCCAGAGGCTGATGCGGGATCGCGGCATCGTAGGGGTTCACCGTCGACGTTTCCGCAGCCTGACCAAGCAAGACCAGGCCGAGCCGGTGGCGCCGAACGTCCTCGGGCAGGACTTCGGCGCGACCAGGCCCAACGAGAAGTGGGTGGCTGACATCACCTACATCGAGACCGGCGAAGGCTGGCTCTACCTCGCCATCGTCCTCGACCTGTTCTCCCGAGCTGTGGTGGGCTGGTCCATGGGCGAGACGCTGCATGCGGACCTCGTCCTGAAAGCCCTCAAAATGGCCCTGGGGCGGCGTGGATGCGCTTTTGGCCTGGTTCACCACTCCGACCGCGGCTCGCAGTACACAAGCGGCCCGTTTCGCCGTCTGCTCGACGAGAAGGGCATCACGTGCAGCATGAGCTCCACCGGAAGCTGCTTCGACAACGCGGCCGCCGAGAGCTTCTTCGCGACGCTGAAGACCGAGCTGGTCTACCGCGAGACCTTCCCGACGCGGGACGCAGCACGTCTCGCCCTGTTCGACTTCATTGAGAAGTTCTACAATCGCGTTCGGAGGCATTCTGCTCTCGGACAGGTTTCACCCCTCGCCTTCGAGCGCGCACATCAAGCCGCGCTCGCTGCATGACCCGTGTCCATCAAATCGAAGCAACTCCACTCGAAGGAAGGCGGGAAATGACTTTGCCTTGGCTGCCACCTCAAACGAGACGGCGACTGGCGTTGCTCGGCCTACCCGCGGTGCTGGCGTTGACTGCCCTCGGTGTGGCGCTCCATCTCGAGCCGGCAGCGGCCCAGTCCACGGAAGGAGCACCCGCCGAGCATCTGCTATCCGATCCGGCGCGTAAGGCAGCGCTACGCGCCGCCTACCAAGCACACCTCGCCCGCCGTGCGAACCTGCCCGCGACGGTCGAGGAGGAGCCGCCCTGCGAGGAAGGCCTCGTCCCGTGGCGCCGTGGTCGAGGCGTGAACCTCTGTGTCACTCCCTGCACCTCTGACGCCGACTGCGCCTCGTTCGAACGCTGCAGAGTGCTGAGCGGTGACGCGCGCCCGACCGATCCAGGCGCTGTCCCGCCGCGTGTTGAAACTCGAAGCGGCGGCTGCGTGACTCACT
>CAYLZW010000491.1:0-3664 GCA_964388085.1 uncultured Myxococcales bacterium
CCTTCAGTGGGGAGACGAGGGCAAGGGCAAGATCGTCGATCTGCTGGCGCAGCGGGCCGACGTGGTCGTGCGCTTCCAGGGCGGCAACAACGCCGGTCACACGCTCGTCGTCGACGGTGTGCAGACCGTCTTGCACCTGGTGCCCTCCGGCATCCTGCACCCCGGGACCGCGTGCGTCATCGGCAACGGCGTCGTCGTGGACCCGGAGGTGCTGCTGCAAGAGCTCGAGATGCTGGAGGCGCGCGGCCTCATGCCCGAGCCCGAGCGCTTCGTCGTGAGCGACTGCGCGCACGTCATCCTGCCGTTTCACAAACGCGTCGACAAAGCGCGCGAGGGCGCGGCCGGCAGCGGGAAGATCGGCACCACCGGGCGCGGCATCGGCCCGACCTACGAGGACAAGGCCGCGCGCAGAGGCATGCGCGTGCACGACCTGATCGACCCCGCGCGCGTGGCCCAGGATCTCCGCCAGGGCGTGATGTACGCGAACAGCCTGCTCGAGGCCCTCGACGCCGAGCCCTTCGGCGGCCACGAGCTCGAGGAGATGATCGAGCGCGTGCGCTCGCACGGGCAGCGGCTGAAGCCGTTCGTCAAGGACGCCGGCGAGTACCTGCACGCCGCCATGGGGCAGGGCAAGCGCGTGCTCTTCGAGGGCGCGCAAGGCACCATGCTCGACCTCGACCACGGCACCTTCCCGTTCGTGACGTCGTCGAACTGCGTCGCGGCGCAAGCGGCGGTCGGCAGCGGCATCGGCCCGCACCTGCTCGGCACCGTCCTCGGGGTCACCAAGGCGTACACCACGCGCGTCGGCGAAGGGCCGTTCCCCACCGAGCTCGACGACGAGGTCGGCAGCCGCCTGCGGACGGCGGGCGCCGAATTCGGCGCCACCACCGGCCGCTCGCGTCGCTGCGGCTGGCTCGATCTCGTGCAGCTCTCCTACGCCGTGCGCGTGAACGGCATCCACCAGATCGCGCTCACCAAGCTCGACGTGCTGGCCGGCATGGATCCCATCCGCGTGTGCGTCGCCTATGAGGTCGACGGCGCGCGCACGACGACGATGCCGCACGACCCGCGCGTGCTCGAGCGCGTGCGGCCCGTCTACCAGGACTTCGCCGGCTTCGACGCGCTGCCCGAGATGCTCGCCTCGCTGGACGAGCTGCCGAAGAACGCGCGCCGCTACGTCGAGTGGGTGAGCGAGCGCGCCAACGTCGAGCTCGCCATCCTCGGCATCGGGCCCGGCCGCGGACAAGCGCTGATGCTGCAGGACCCGCTCGGCAGCGACGCGTGAGCGCCGCCGCGTCGCCAGCGCCGGCGCGTCCGGAGCGAGAGGTGACGATGCCCCGGCGCATCCTCTCGACGTCGTCCGCGGGGCGCGCGCTCAGCATCGTCGACGGCCTGCTCGACGAGGCCGCTCGCAAGGGCGAGCGCGCGGTGGCGTGGACGCGCCTGTTGCTCGGCCTGTTCGTGCTGCTCGTCTGGCCGCTGCTCACCTGGCAGGATCTGAAGGCCGGCCGCCTGCCGACCGTGGTGACCCTGGCGGTGTCGCCGCTGGCGCTGGCGACGTCGGCCGGTGTGTTCGTCTACCTGCGGCGGCACGGTATCAAGCTGAAGATGCAGCTCGCGTCCGTCGCGGTCGACGTGGTGCTCGTCGCCGTCATCCTGCTGCCGTACCCGTTCGCGCCGGGCCTCGGCTACCACAACGCCACCAACCTGAGCGGGATGGTGCTCATCATCCTCGGCACCGTCGCCGGCGGCGCGCGCCTGTCGCGTCGTGTGTCGGTGTACTCGACGCTGCTGCACGTGGCGTTGCTCTGGACCATCGCCAGCGTCGACTACCGGCTCGGGTACCGGCACAAGCTGTTCTTCGATTACACGCTGTACACGCTCTACACCGTCGGGGCCGGCGTGCTCGCGTTCACCGCGGCGGCGCGCACGCGCGACCTCGTGTTGCGCGCGGCGACGGAGACCTTGGCGCACGAGCGCGCTCGCGGGCTGCTCGGCGCCTACGTCTCCGAAGAGGTGGCCACGGCGAGCCTCGCGCAGGACGAGGTCCGCCTCGGCGGCCAGCGGCAGGAGGTCGCCGTGCTGTTCAGCGATCTGCGCGGCTTCACCGCCTACAGCGAGACGCTCGCGCCCGAGGAGCTCGTCGGCCAGCTGAACCGCTACCTCGACGTCATGGTGGAGTGCGTGCGCGCGCACGGCGGCGTCGTCGACAAGTACATCGGCGACGCCATCATGGCCGTGTTCGGCGCGCCCACGCCGCACGACGACGACGCCGCGCGGGCGTTGCGCTGCAGCGTCGCCATGCGCGCGGCGCTGGTCTCGCACAACTACGATCGCGAGCGGCGCGGCCTGCCGCCTCTCGCGCAGGGGGTCGGCGTCCACTACGGCGCCGTCGTCGCGGGCAACGTCGGCACGGCGGCGCGCGCGGCCTACACGGTCATCGGCGACACCGTGAACCTCGCGAGCCGGCTCGAGTCCGCGACCAAGGAGCAGGGCTGCGAGATCCTCGTCTCGCAAGATCTCCTCGACGCGGCCGAGCGTCACCGCGGCGGCGTCGAGCTTCCACGCATGCGGGCGCTCGGGGCGCTCCGGGTACGGGGGCGAGAGCAGCCGGTGCAGGTCTTCACCGTCGCTTGAGCGTCTCCGGCTGCGCTCGCGGCGCTTGGATCGGGCGCGGCCGGGTGCTACCTTGACATTTGAGTCAACCGGGTGCTCACCCGACCTGCAGGAGCTCAGCAATGCGCCAAGCTGTCATCGTCGACGCCGTCCGCACCGCGCGCGGCAAGAAGAAGAACGGCGTCTTTGGGGACACCCACCCCATGGACCTCGCGGCCTTCACCCTGCGCGCCTCGCTCGAGCGCACCGGCGTCGATCCCACGCTGGTCGACGACGTCATCCTCGGCTGCGTGACGCAGGTGGGCGAGCAGTCGTGGAACATCGCGCGCGGATCGGCGCTCGCCGCCGGCCTCCCCATCGAGGTGCCGGGCGTCACCATCAACCGCTTCTGCGGCTCCGGCCAGCAGGCCGTGCACTTCGCCGCGCAGGCCGTCATGAGCGGCGCCATGGACTACGTGCTCGCGGGCGGGGTCGAGGCCATGAGCCGCGTCGAGATGGGCAGCGACGCCGTCGGCACCACGCCGCGCAACACCGAGGGCCCGTACAGCAAGCAGCTCACCGAGCGCTTCCCCGGCCTCGTGCCGCAGGGCGTGAGCGCCGAGATGGTCGCCGAGCGCTACGGCGTCAGCCGCCTCGACTGCGACAGCTTCGCCCTCGAGAGCCAGCGTCGCGCCGCGGTCGCCATCGAGCAGGGACGCTTCCAACGCGAGATCGCGACCATGACCGTGCAGGCCGGCGGCGAAGAGCGCGTCGCCGACCGCGACGAGCACGCGCGGCCGAGCACGACGCTCGAGGCGCTGCAGGGGCTGCCGGCGGTGTTCAAGGAGAACGGCGTCGTCACGGCCGGCAACGCGTCCGGCATCGTGGACGGCGCCTCGGTGGTGGCGGTCACGAGCGACGAGAAGGCGAAGGAGCTCGGGCTCACGCCGCGGGCGCGCATCAAGGCCATGGCCGTCGTCGGCTGCGAGCCGGAGATCATGCTGCTCGGGCCCATCCCGTCGACGAGGAAGGTGCTCGCGAAGGCAGGCATGAAGGTCGAGGACATCGA
>CAYLZW010000492.1:0-3657 GCA_964388085.1 uncultured Myxococcales bacterium
ACCTCGCGCGCGAGGTAGGAGACGAAGATGGTGCCGGTCTGCGGGTCGACGGCGATGTCGGTGTACTCGCCGACGAAGCCGGCCTCGTCCGAGGGGCTGTCGATGACGTAGCTCGAGAAGCTGCCGGCGTCGTCCATGACGGCCACCTTCAGCGCGCGGTTGTCGACGTCGTGGTAGGCGATGCGCACGCGGTTTTGTGCGTCGACGGCGAGGCTCGTGTGCGTGCCCACGTTCGGGCCCGGCTCGGCGATGCCGCGGCGCGGGCCGTTCGGGTCCGCGACCACGGCGCCCGTCAGCGGTGCACCGTCTATGTACTCGACGCCGCCGAGCGAGCCGTCCGTCTTGTAGCGCGCGAGCACGAGGTCGCCGTACTGCGAGTCATAAGCGGAGACGAGCACCTCGCCGCCGGAGACCGCGATGTCGGCGTACTTGCCGAACCGCGTCGGCAACAGGGGCGGCAGGCCGCGGCAGCGGCAGACGAGCTCGCAGCAGATCTCGCCGCTCATGTCGTCGGGGTTCGCGATGACGAGGATGCCGGCCTCGCCGCACTCTTGGGAGCAGCCGGTGCTGACGACGCCGTCGCGCACGGGCAGCGGCGCGCACTGGCTCGTGAGCGGATCGCAGACCTCGCCGCTCGGGCAGCCGCCGCCGCAG
This sequence comes from uncultured Myxococcales bacterium, assembly GCA_964388085.1. Classification (GTDB taxonomy): domain Bacteria; phylum Myxococcota; class UBA727; order UBA727; family CAYLZW01; genus CAYLZW01. Next base: position 655 of record CAYLZW010000492.1, read on the forward strand.
GGCGCGGTCTCGATGCACACGCCCTGCGCGGCGCCGCCGGTCAAAAAGCACGAGCGGCCGACGCCGCAGTCGCTGTCGCCGGAGCAGCGCTCGTAAGCACAGACCGGCAGGGGCGGACGGTTGCCGAGGGTGGTCTCGATACAGCGCTGCGCGGGATCGGCGCAGTCGGCGTCGGTCGTGCACTGGTACTCGGGGTCGAGCTGGTGCGGCACGCACGCGTTCACGTCGAGGCGGCAGCGCGTGCCGGGGCAGCACTCGTTGTCGTTCTCGCAGCCCGAGAGGCCGCAGGCGCCGAAGCGATAGGACTGGCGCTCGTCGCCACAGTCGGTGTCGAGCTCGCACACCGCCGGCAGCCCCTCGATGGGCGCGACCGTTTCGTCGCAGCCGTCACAGCCGCAGCCCTGCGTACTGCCGAGGATGCCGACGAGCAAGCAGGCGAACAAGCCGACGCGAGAGCGCGTCAGACCCGAACGAGAACGCTCGGGGGCACGGGGCGCACGATCCATGAGGCTCTCCAGGGTGAGGCTTACACTCTCTTACCAGGCCCAGCGGAAGACGTCGAAGTCTCTGAGGAGGGGCGTGGGCCCCTCCTCGCGTTCGCCGTCCAGGCCGCCGAACGCTCACCTCCCCCTCGTTCGCTTCAGGCTCGCTCCGCTCGCGTCGCTCACGTCCCTGCGGGTGCGCTAAGGAAGGGCGTGGGTCGGAGCGTCAGAGCCTCAACAAGCTGGGCTCGTAGCCCTCGGGCGCCTCGAAGCCGAGCAGGTTCAGGTACGTGGCCGTCACGTTGGCGAGCCCGGGCCGCTCGAGGTCATGGCGGACCTTCACGTTCGCCGGCAGCCCCTCGCCGCCGACGGCGCAGGGCACCTTCGAGAGCGTGTGCGAGGTCTTCGGCACCACCTGGCCGCCCTTGTCGCGCTGCGGGGAGCCGTCCTTCTCGCGCATGGCCATGTCGTCCGCGTTGCCGTGATCGGCGGTGACGAGGTAGCGGCCGGAGACCTCGTCGACGGCGGCGAGCACGATGCCGATGGCCTCGTCGACGACCTCGAGCGAGCGGACGGTGGCCGCGAGCTTCCCGGTGTGTCCGACCATGTCGCCGTTCGCGAAGTTCATGCGCACGAAGTCGAACTGGCCCGAGCGCAACGCGCGCGCCGCGGCCTCGGCGATCTCGCGCGCCTTCATCTCGGGCCGCTGATCGAAGGTCACCCGATCGGACTCGATCTGCTGGTAGGTCTCGAGCGCGTCGTCGAACTTGCCCGAGCGGTTGCCGTTCCAGAAGTAGGTCACGTGCCCGAACTTCTGCGTCTCGCTGACGGCGAAAGAGCGCACGCCGCTGGCCGCGAGGTACTCGGCGCTGGTCTGCTCGATGACGGGCGGCTCGACGAGGAAGTGCTTCGGGATGTGCAGGTCGCCGTCGTACTCCATCATGCCCGCGTAGTGCACGTCAGGACGCTCGCCCTGAACGCCGGCGCCTCGATCGAAGGCGTCGAATTCCGGGCCCTCCTCGAAGGCGCGCGAGAGCTCGATGACGCGATCGCCGCGGTAGTTGAAGCAGAGGACGGCGTCGCCATCGACGACGCGGCCGTTCGGCTCGCCCGCCTCGTCCACGACGACGAAGGGCGGGTAGCTCTGGTCGGTGACGTCGGGATCTTCCTTGCGAAAGGTCTGCAGCGCCTCGAGGGCCGACGAGAACCTGCGCGCGTCGCCGTGTACGTGCGCGCGCCAGCCGCGCTCGACGATGCGCCAGTCCGCTTCGTAGCGGTCCATGGTGACGTGCATGCGTCCGCCGCCGGACGCGATGCGCGCGTCGACGCCCTGCTCGCGCAGGTAGAGCAGCTTCTCCTCGAGCGAGGCGATGTAATGCGGCGCCGTGTTGTCCGGCACGTCGCGTCCGTCGGTGAGCACGTGCAGGCGCACGCGCTTGGCGCCGTCGCGCGCGGCGCCGTCGAGGAGCTGCAGGAGCTGATCGAGCCGCGAGTGCACGCCGCCGTCCGACAGGAGCCCGACGAGGTGCAAGGTGCCGCCTGCCTCGAAGCGCTCCCGCAGGTAGCGCCAGCCGGCGCCCTCGAAGAGCGCCCCCGACGCGAGCGCGTTGTCGACGAGCGCGGCCCCTTGCAACACGACGCGGCCGGCGCCGAGCGCGTTGTGCCCGACCTCCGAGTTCCCCATGTCGTCGTCGGAGGGCAGCCCGACGGCGGTGCCATGGGCCTGCAACGCACAGCAGCGCTCGCCGTCGGCGAGCAGACGATCGAGGTGCGGCATCTTCGCGAGCTTCACGGCGTCGAACTCGTCGCCGCGGCCGAGGCCGACGCCGTCGAGCACGATGACAGCGACAGGGCCGCTCTTCGGCAGACGCGGATGCGGGCGGAGCTTCATGTCTTCGGGCATGCGGAGGCTCTAGCACCCGCTTCGGAGCTCGGCAGCACCGTCACGTCACGGGGCCGGCCCGAAAAAGCGCGTCCCTCCGCCTTGCGAGACCCGCCGCTCCCCCTCGAGGACGTCGAGCGCGCTCAGCACCCAGGAGTCCTTGGCGGCGCTGCCCCCCTCGAGGACCGTGCGGCCGTAGGCGGGCGCGAGGAACTGGTCGGGCCGGACACCGCCCGTGCCGAGGGGGTTGCCGCTCGGGCCCGTGTAGTAGGCGCTCGTGACGCGCAGGACGCCGCCGTCGGGCATGCGGATGACCTTCTGCACGCTGCCCTTCCCGAGCGAGGGGGAGCCGAGCACGACGGCGCGGCCGCGCTCCTTCAGCACCATGGCGACGAGCTCGGAGGCGGACGCCGAGCCACCATCGATGAGCACGACGAGGGGCGCGCCGACGTCGGTGGGCTGGTGCGCGGCGCGAAAGTCGTCCGCCGGGCGGCCGCGACGCGGCATGACACCGCCGATGTTGCCGTCGCTGAAGAACAGATCGAGCAGGGCCACGCCCTCCTGGATGAGGCCGCCCTGGTTGTGGCGCAGGTCGAGGACGACGGAGGGGTTGCCGCGCGCCCAGATCTCCTCGGCCAC
>CAYLZW010000493.1:0-3649 GCA_964388085.1 uncultured Myxococcales bacterium
CGCCGATGAGCACGATGCCGCCGAGGGTGAGCGCCATGGCCATCAGGCGATTCTTCACGAAGCCGCGCGGCCTCTCGTCGTAGGCGAGCGAGAGCGCCTTCATCAGGTTGCTCATGCCCGACGACGCGGTCCAGAGCGCGACGGCCACGCTCAAGACCAGGCTCCAGCCGAGGCCGGAGCCGGTCGCGGCGGCGATGTTGTGCAGCTGCGACTCCACGACCCCGCGGGCCTCTTCCGGCAGCGCCGTGAGCAGCTGCCCGAGCGAGCGCTCGATCTCGGCGGGATCGACGACCAGGCCGAAGATCGAGATGGCCGCGATGAGCAGCGGGAAGAGCGAGAGCAGCAGGTAGAAGGCGACGCCCGCGGAGACGAGCGGGATGTTGTCGCGCGTGGCCTCATTCTTCGTGCGCTTCAGCACGTCCTTCCAGCCACGCTTCGGGATCTGCAGCGGTGTGCGGGCGTGCTCGCCCCGATCGACCGTCCGTGCCATGGCCAGCAGCCTCCTGAGGGGTCTGAGGGCGGGCCAAGGCCGGCCCACGATCGCAAGTGTGCAACCAGCAAGCCCTTTCTCTGGCGAGGCAGCAGGAACTATAGTTCTGTTGTGATGGCGCCATCTCGCACTATAGTGCTCGTGTCGCCCGCGAGCGGCGTCGGATCACGAGCCAGCCTTCGGAGTACCCCATGCGTGAGCTGCCCTTCGAGACGAGCCCCGACCAGTACGTGCATTGGAAGCTCAGCTTCGACGGCGACATCGCCACGCTCGCGATGAACGTGCAGGAGGACAAGGGCCTCGGCGACTACACGCTGAAGATGAACAGCTACGACCTCAGCGTCGACATCGAGCTCGCGGACGCCGTGCAGCGCATCCGCTTCGAGCACCCCGAGGTCAAGACCGTCGTCGTCACCGGGCTGAAGGAGAAGATCTTCTGCGCCGGCGCCAACATCTTCATGCTCGGCTCGAGCTCGCATCCGTTCAAGGTGAACTTCTGCAAGTACACGAACGAGACGCGCCTCTACCTCGAGGACGCGAGCGCGCACTCGGGCCTTCAGTTCCTCTGCGCGCTGAACGGCACGGCCTCGGGCGGCGGCTATGAGCTCGCGCTCGCCTGCGACGAGATCCTGCTCATCGACGACCGAAACAGCGCCGTGTCGCTGCCGGAGGTGCCCTTCCTCGGCGTGCTGCCCGGCACGGGCGGCCTCACGCGCGTCACCGACAAGCGCAAGGTGCGCCGCGACCTCGCGGACTTCTTCTGCACCGTCGCCGAGGGCGTCAAAGGCAAGCGCGCGGTGGAGTGGAAGCTCGTCGACGCAGCGGTGCCGAAGTCCAAGTGGAACGAAGAGGTGCAGGCGCGCGCCCAGCGGCTCGCGGCCAAGAGCGATCGTCCCGGCGGCGAGGGCGTGAAGCTGCCGCCCCTCGAGGTCAACGTCGAGGGCGACTCGACCCACTACAAGTACGTGACGCTGACCTACGACAGGGCCGCGCGCACCGCCGAGCTGCTCGTCAAGGCGCCCTTCGAGCAGGGCCCGTCGAACGCGGAGAAGATGCTCAAGAAGGGCGCCGAGCTGTGGGCGCTGCGCGCCTTCCGCGAGCTCGACGACGCCATCTTGCGCCTGCGCCTGAACGAGCTCGAGGTCGGCCTCGTCACGCTCAAGACCAGCGGCGACAAGCAGTACGTGCTCGACTCCGATCGTGTGCTGCTCGAGAACGCCGACCAGCACTGGTTCGCGCGCGAGGTGCTGCACCACATGAAGCGCGTGTTGAAGCGCCTCGACGTCACCAGCCGCACCTTCCTAGGCCTCGTCGAGCCCGGCTCGTGCTTCGCCGGCTGCCTGGCCGAGCTGCTGTTCCTCACCGACCGCAGCTACATGCTCGACGATCCCGACGCCGAGACGAGCGCCGAGGTCGTGCTGGACCTGATGAACGCCGGTCCCCTGCCGACGGCGAACGGCCTGACGCGATTGCAGACGCGCTTTTACGGCGACGACGAGACCGTCAAGAAGCTGCTCTCGCGCGTGCCCGAGCACCAGCCCGTCGGCCCCGACGAGGCCGAGGCGCTCGGCGTCGTCACCTTCGTGCGCGACGACATCGACTACCCCGACGAGGTGCGCCTGTTCGTCGAAGAGCGCACCTCGCTCTCGCCGGACGCCCTCGTCGGCATGGAGGCGAACCTGCGCTGGCCCGGCCCCGAGACCATGGAGACGCGCATCTTCGGGCGGCTCTCGGCCTGGCAGAACTGGATCTTCACGCGTCCGAACGCCACCGGCGAGAAGGGCGCGCTCACGAACTACGGCTCGCCCACGCGGCCCGAGTTCGACATGCGCAGGTGCTGACATCGTGGGCGCGCGCTTCGTGCTGGACAGGCCGGAAGAGCTGCTCGCCTCCATCGCGAACGCGGGGGAGGCGGGCGTAAACCTCGACGACGTGGACGTCGCCGAGGTGTTCTCGCTCGTCGGCCTCTCGACGTTGGCCCGTATCGGTCAGGCGCAGCGCCTCAAGGTCAGCGATCTCGATCGAGGCGCTGTCGCCCGCTTCGCGCACGCGCTCGGCTTCGAGTCGGTCGTCGTTGGCGATCACGCGCCGGAGTCGTCTCAGCCGGATAGAACCGTGCCGCTCGCGCGCGTCGCGAAGAATGAGCCCTACGAGCAGAGGGCCAACGCGATCGCCAAGCTGCTCATGCCGGACGAGCGGGACGCCGAGGCTCGCAAGACCGTCTACTATGTCCTCGTAGAGCTGATGCGCAACGTCATGCAGCACAGCCTCGATCCGCTCGGCGGCGTCGTCGCCGGTCAGGCGGATAGGGCGGCTCCACGTCGCGTGCAGGTCGCGGTCGCCGACGCTGGGATCGGAATCCATACAGCGCTCAAGGGAATGCATCCGGATCTGATCGACGATCCCGAGGCGGCGCTCGACCGCGCCCTCTGGCCCCACGTGTCGGGGACCTTCGAGGCCGGCATGACCGGCAACGCTGTCAACGCCGGTATGGGGCTGTTCTTCATCTCCGAGATGACGAAGCTGACGGGCGGCAAGCTCCTGGTCGCCTCGCGCGCCGCCGCGCTGCTGCTCGAAAGCAACCCCGCTGACGTGAACGACAACCGGATGCGCTTTTTGGCGCCGAAGGTAGGCTTCCCCGGCACGCTGGTGGCGTTCTCGACCCACATCGACAACGTGCACGACCACGACTCGATGATCGAGACCATTCGGGAGCGCGCCGTCGAGCGCACACCGCAGCGGACCGTGCACCGCTGGCTGCGCTTCGAGGACCCACCCTCCGAGGTCAAACGATTCATGGTGAAGGTGGCCGGTGAAGACACGCCGACCGCCCTCGCGTTCGCGCGCGAGACCCTGCAGCCGCGCATCGTGGCCCGAGCGCCGTTGGCGCTCGACTTCCGCAATGTGAGCGTCTGTACCCAGAGCCATATGCACGCGATGCTCTACGAGCCGATTCGTCTCGCGTGGGCGCTCAAGATTCCGATCTATGTGCTGAACGCCCGCCCGGCGATTCGGAGCGGGCTCGAGCTGCTCGAGAACTACGCGCTCGGCGGATGAACGGGCCACGACAAGGAAGAGGTGATCAGATGGTGTCCACGATCTCGAAGGTCGAGCTGAACGAGAAGATCCCGAACAACGTCAGCCTCTCCGACGACAAGC
>CAYLZW010000494.1:0-3621 GCA_964388085.1 uncultured Myxococcales bacterium
TTAATCCGACGGTTCGGGGTTCGATCCCCTGCGGGCCCACCACGATCGACGAGAGACGCCCCGCTCACGCGGGGTTTCTTTTTGCGCTGAGCCGGTGCCTCCGCCACCGCGCTCGAGGGGTCGCCACATGCACCAGATCGTCCTCTACGGCCGCCTCGGCCGCGACATCGACTTTCACTCCTCGGCCTCGGGCCACGACGTCGCGAACCTGCGCGTCGGGGTGCCGGACGTGTTCAAGAAGGAGGGCCGGCGCCAGAAGAAGACGCTCTGGTTCGACGTCGTCGCCTTCGACGGCCTCGCGCGCGTGTGCGCCGACAACCTGCGCAACGAGTCCGGCGTGCTCATCACCGGGCGCTTGAACTTCCGCGAGTACGACAGCCGCGAGGGCGGCCGCGTGAAGACCTTCGAGGTCGTGGCCGACACCGTGACGTTTACGGATCCGCCGCCTGATAACCTGCGTGACGAGGGCTGACGGCGCACAGCTTCGCGTCGCAACCGAACGGGAGGGGTCTTTGGCGAACGCAAGGGGTGTCCGCTCGTCGCTGTACGTCGCCATCGTGGCGTCGGTGCTCGTGGCCGTGCTGCCCTTCGGCGGCCTCGTGGGCTGGCCGCTGTCGCTCTTGCACACCTTCGTCCACGAGCTGGGGCACGGCCTTGGCGGCCTGCTCGCCGGCGGCCGCTTCGACTCGCTCGAGCTCTTCTGGAGCGGCGGCGGCCTCGCCTACACCTCGGGGGTCGAGGCGGGCAGCCTCGGTCGTGTCGCGGTCCTCGCGGGCGGCCTCGTCGGCCCGGCGGTGGCCGGCGCGCTCTTTTTCTTCCTCGCCCTGCACCCGAGCGGCGCGCGCGTGGGCCTCGCCCTCACCGGCGCGCTCTTCCTCCTCTGCGTCGGCCTCTGGGTGCGCTCCACGGTCGGCGTCGTCGTCGTCACCGGCTGGGGGCTCGCGCTCCTCTGGGCCGCGCGCCGCAGGAGCCCGCTCTTGCACCAGGGCGGCGCGGCCTTCCTCGGCCTTCAGCTCGGTCTCAGCGTGTTCTCCCGCGGCGGCTATCTGTTCAGGAGCGGCAGCGTCGAGGTCGGCGACGGCGTCAAGCGCCTGTCCGACATCCAGCGCGTGGCGGACATCCTCGGCGGACCGGTCTTCGTGTGGGGGCTGGTCATCGCGGCGCTCAGCGTCGTCATCGTCGGGGTGGGTGCGTTCGTTTTCTGGAAGCGCACCTAGTCCCCAAAGGAGGCACAAGCCTCCCTGTGCCCTTTGCCTCTGCCCGCCCGGGGCTCTCGGTTCGTCTGCTACAGCGACGGTGCTCCGGCGAGATTGCCGGCGGCTTTGTGCGGGCGTACATCTGCTGCCATGGCGCGTAAGAAGTCCTCTGCTCCCGCGGGGCCCACCGTCGAGCCCGAGGTGGAGGCAGAGATCCTCGAGCTGAGGGCCAAGGGTCTTGGGCCGCTCTCCATCCGCGTGCGGCTGTCGAAAAAGAACGTCTTCGTCAGCGTGAGCGAGATCCGCATGATCCTGGCCAAGAGCGGGCAGGTGCCGCGCTCGGAGCTCACGACGGCGACGGCCAAGGGCAAGCTGTCCGGCTTCTGGTCCCCGCCGAAGAAGTAGCCGGCGACCTCGCCGACACAGAGCCTCGCCGACACAGAGCCTCTGTGCGCAAGGGTTTCGTTCGTAAGTAGGCTTCTTCGCAGCGGCGTTTCCCTCGCCGGTGTTTTCGGTTAGCTCCGCGCTGATGCACGAGACTGCCCATCGCCCGCTCTCCTCCCGCCTCCAGTCGGAGGCTCCCGTCCCGTTGCCGCTCCCGCACAAGCTCGAGGGGCTGCGGCGGATCGCCTACAACGTGTACTGGGCCTGGCACCCGCGGGCGCAGGAGCTGTTCAAGCGCATCGAGCGGAGCGTCTGGGCGGAGACGCGCAACCCTGTCGAGGTGCTGCAGGCGCGCGTCGACTACAGCGAGCTGCTCGATACGCCGGAGTTCATGGCCGAGTACCACACGGTGCTCGACGACTTCGACACGTACATGGGCGATACCTCGCGCACCTGGTGGGGGCGGCGCTACCGCAGCGACGAGAAGCCGCCCATCGCGTACTTCTGCGCCGAGTTCGGCATGCACGAGTCCATCCGCTTGTATTCGGGCGGCCTCGGCGTGCTCGCCGGCGATCACCTGAAGAGCGCGTCCGACATGGGGCTCCCGCTCGTCGGCGTGGGGCTGTTTTACCGGCAGGGTTACTTCCGCCAGACCATCGACGCCGACGGGCACCAGGAGCACGCCTATCCGCGCCTCGATCCGCGCTCGATGCCGATCTCGCGCGTGCTCGATCCGCGCACGGGCCGTCTGCTCACCGTCGCGGTGCCGTTCGAGAACCGCGACGTGCACGCCTGCGTGTGGCTCGTGCAGGTCGGCCGCGTGCCGCTGCTCCTGCTCGACACCGACATCGCCGAGAACGACGCCGCCGACCGCCCCATCACCGCGCAGCTCTACGTGCGTGGTCGCGATATGCGGCTGTACCAGGAGATCGTGCTCGGCGTCGGCGGCGTGCGCGTGCTCGACGCGCTCGGCATCAAGCCCGGCGTGTTCCACCTGAACGAGGGGCACTCGGCCTTCTTGCTCGTCGAGCGGACGCAGCAGCTCACGCGCAACGGCACGTCCTTCGACGACGCGCGCGCGCAGGTGAAGCGCGAGAGCGTGTTCACCATTCACACGCCGGTGCCCGCAGGCAACGAGCGCTACGACGCCGGCCTCACGCGGCGGCTCATCAGCCCCATGCTGAAGGGCGCCAACATCGATCTCGAGCGCGTGCTCGAGCTCGGCCTCGGCGTCGACAACGACCGCGGCATCTTCGACATGACGGCGTTCGGCCTTCGCCTCTCGCGGCACGCGAACGCGGTCAGCCAACTGCACGCCGACACCGCCAACGGCACCTGGCGGGAGAACATCGGCTACGAGATCTACGGGGTCACGAACGGGGTGCACATGCCGTCGTGGCTCGGTGAGCCGCTGCGCGCGCTCTACGAGGCGCACGGCACGAACCTCGACGATCTGACCAGCGGATCGCCCGCGGCCAAGCTGTGGGAGCACATGGAGTCGCTCAGCGACTCGTCGCTCTGGCACAACCACCAACGGCAGAAGCTCGAGCTCGCGTTCTTCGTGCAGAACCGCCTGCGCCAGCAGTTCTCTCGTCACGGGGAGGCGCCGGAGACGCTGCGCGCGCTCGACGACGCGCTGCGGCCGGACGTGCTGACCATCGGCTTCGCGCGGCGCTTCGCGACCTACAAGCGCGCGGCGCTGATCTTCTCCGACGAGGCCCGGCTCGCGAAGCTCATCGGTGACGACAAGCGGCCGGTGCAGTTTCTCTTCGCCGGCAAGGCGCACCCCGCCGACCGCCCCGGGCAGAAGGTCATCCAGGATCTCTTTCAGAAGTCGAGGAGCGGCGCCTTCCGCGGCCGGGTGTTCATCCTCGAGGACTATGACATCCGCATCGGGCGCACCATGGTGCAGGGCGTCGACGTGTGGCTGAACAACCCGCGCCGCCCGCTCGAGGCCTCGGGGACGAGCGGCATGAAGGCCGCGGCCAACGGCGTGCCGAACGCCTCCGTGCTCGACGGCTGGTGGGACGAGGGCTTCGAC
>CAYLZW010000495.1:0-3605 GCA_964388085.1 uncultured Myxococcales bacterium
CGGCATGGGCGCGGGCGCCGGCAACTGCCCGCTCGAGGTCCTCATCGCCGTGCTCGATCGCATGCAGGTCGAGACCGGCATCGCGCTCTACCCGCTGCTCGACGCCGCCGATCAGATCGTGCGTCCTTTGCAGCGGCGGCCCGTGCTCACCGACGGCAACGCTCTCATGCTCGGCTACGCGGGCGTGTACTCGAGCTTCCTCTTGCACACCGAGCGGGCCGCCGAGCGCTTTGGCGAGGACCCGCGCGACATCCTCGTGGAGCTCGGCAAGCGCAAGATGGTGGGCGGCCAGGAGGACATGATCGTCGACGTGGCGTTGGCGCTGGCCAAGCGCAGCTGAGTCGCGAGGCCGCGGCGGCCGCGTAGCGCCGGGGACGAGCCGTGCCACCGGGATCACAGCCGTCCTGGCACAGACGCGCTAAGCTCGGCGCATGCTGCCGCACGCCTTCCCCGTCTCGCCCGCCGCCGCCAACGCCACCGAGCACGCCTGCTCGCGCCACCCCGACCTGCTCGGGCCGCGCTTCTGCTCGGAGTGCCGCGGGCCGCTCTGCACCGCCTGCGCGCGCCACCGGCCGCATCGCACCTGCCCCTCGTGCAACCTCGCCGCCGGCAGGAAGGCCTCCGCCCCCGACGTCGGCTGGTTCGCCATGCTGTGCGTCGACGGCTTCCTGCACGCGCTCGCGACCGTGAAGACGCGCGTGCTGCCGTTCGCGGTGCTCAGCACCATGATGGCGCTCGCGGGCTTCGTCTCGATGATGCTCGCGCTCGAGGGCTTTGACGGCGTGGGCGCGCCCGGCGCCGACCAGAGCGAGATGATGACGGCGGCGCTCGCCCTGAGCGCGCTCTCGCTCGTCGTGCTGCTCGGCTTCTGGGCGCAGCCGGCGCTGTCGTTGCCGACGGTGGCGCGCATCAGCTTCGGGCGCCGCCTGCTGCGCAGCGTCATTGGCGCCGCCCTCCCCTCGCTCGCCGCCTTCGCGCTGATGGGGCTCGGCGCCGGCCTCGTCGCGCTCGGCGACGTCGTGGACAGCGACGTGCTCACCGTGCTGGGGGCGCTCGGCGGCGGGCTCGTGCTCTTCCTCTCCTTCGCGCTGTCGTCGACGGCGCTGCCGATCCAGGCGGCCTACGCGCTGCGCGGCCGAAAGGCGCTCGCCGCGCTCAAGACCCCATTCGCGGGCGGCGGCACCTCGCTGCTGATGACGACGCTGACCTGGCTGATGCTGCTGTCCATGCTCTATTCCTCGACCTACGCGGCCTTGATGCCGCTGGTCCTCCTCGGCGTGTTCTCGCCCTGGGCCAGCGCCGTCGTCGGCGTGCCCCTCGGCATCGTCGGCATCAGCCTGTTCCTCGTCATCATGGCCGCCTACGCGAGCGCCAGCCTGCGCATCGCCGAGGACCGCGCGCGCCGCGAGTAGCCATCCGCGCCGCGGCGTGCGACAAGCCGCGCATGGCGCTATCTGACGACGTCCTCGATCGCCTCGCTGCCAAGGTCGACGAAGCGGCGGCCGAGGCGCGCCTCATCCCCATGCTCACGGCCGAGCAGCCGCTCACGCTCGACGAGGCCTATCGCGTGCAGCGCGGCTCCATGTCGCTGCGCCGGCTGCGGGGTGACGACGTCATCGGCATGAAGATGGGGCTGACGAGCCGCGCCAAGATGGAGCAGATGGGCGTACACCAGCCCATCTACGGTCATTTGACGAGCGCCATGCGCCTCGCCGACGGCGGCGCGCTCTCGCTGTCGCGAGGTTGTCATCCGCGCTGTGAGCCCGAGGTGGCGTTCCTGCTCGGCAAGGAGCTCGCGGGGCCTGTCACGCCCGCCGAGGCGTTGCTCGCCGTGGACGCCGTGTGCGCCGCCATCGAGATCATCGACAGCCGCTACCAGGCCTTCAAGTTCACGCTCGCCGACGTGGTCGCCGACAACGCGTCGTCCTCGCGCTTCGTGCTCGGCAGCCGCCTCCAGCGGCCCAGCGAGGTCGCGCTCGAGAACCTCGGCATGGTGATGGAGATCGACGGCCCCGCCGGCAGCGGACGCCGCGTCACGGAGCTCGGCTCCTCCGCGGCCATCCTCGAGCACCCCGCGCGCTCGCTGGCGGCGCTCGCGAACCAGATCGCGCCCCTCGGCGAGCGCCTCTTGCCCGGGCAGATCGTGCTCGCGGGCGGCGCCACGGCGGCGGTGGCGCTCCAGGCCGGCGATCGCGTGCGTCTGCGCGTCGACGGCCTCGGCGCGGTGGCGTTCCACGTCGTCCCGTGACGCGCTCGGCCAGGCCGGGGCCGACGCTATCGGTAGGCGGCGTAACGCGTTATGCCGGGCTCATCCGACGACCGGAGGTGCGCGTGGCGCTCATGCCGCTGAACTTCAAGGCCTGGATCGACGAGCACCGGCACCTGCTCCGGCCGCCCGTCATGAACAAGGTGGTCTACGAGGACACCGAGTTCATCATCATGGTCGTGGGCGGACCGAACACGCGCAGCGACTTCCACATCGACCCGGCGGAAGAATTCTTCTACCAGCTCGAAGGCGAGATGGTGCTGCGCGTCGTCGAGGACGGTAAGCCACGCGACGTGAAGATCGGCGCGGGTGAGATCCTGCTTCTGCCCGCCAACGTGCCGCACTCGCCGCAGCGCATGGCGCACTCGGTCGGCCTCGTCGTCGAGCGGCGCCGAAACGTCGGCGAGCTCGACGGCTTCGCCTGGTACTGTGAGCAGTGCGGCAACGAGCTGTACCGCGAGGACCTGCAGGTGCGCGACATCGTCGTCGACCTGCCGCCGATCTTCGAGCGCTTCTACGCGACGGACGAGCACCGCACCTGCGCGAAGTGCGGCTTTACCTTACCCCCGAGAGCAGCTCCGAAGAGCCCTGCCCCGGAAGCTTGAGCACAGTGACGAGGACACAGAGCGCGTGAAGGTCGACCTGCACACCCACATCCTGCCGAAGACGTGGCCCGACCTGAAGGCGCGCTACGGCTACGGCGGCTTCATTCGCCTCGAGCACACAGACGCCTGCTCCGCGCGCATGATGCAGGACGACCGCTTCTTCCGCGCCGTCGAGAGCAACCTCTGGGATCCCGCGGTGCGCGTCGAGCAGTGCGACGAGCAGGGCGTCGACGTGCAGGTGCTCTCCACCGTGCCGGTCATGTTCAGCTATTGGGCCAAGGCCGAGGACGCGCTCGATCTCGCCATGATCTTGAACGACCACATCGCCGACGTCGTGGTGCGGTACCCGAAGCGCTTTCTCGGCCTCTGCACGCTGCCCATGCAGAGCCCGAAGCTCGCCGCCCAGGAGCTCGAGCGCTGCGTCGCGAACGGCTTCCCCGGCGCGCAGATCGCCACGCACATCAACAGCTGGAACCTCGACGACGAGGCGCTGTTCCCGGTGTACGAGGTCGCGGAGTCGCTCGGCGCCGCCTTGTTCGTGCACCCCTGGGACATCCTCGCGCCCGAGCGCATGGAGCGTCACTGGTTGAAGTGGCTCGTCGGCATGCCCGCCGAGACGGCCGTCGCCATGGCGAGCGTGACCATGGGCGGCGTGCTCGAGCGCTTCCCGGGCCTGCGCATGGGCTTCGCGCACGGCGGCGGCGCCTTCGCGCCCACCATCGGCCGCATCGATC
>CAYLZW010000496.1:0-3588 GCA_964388085.1 uncultured Myxococcales bacterium
CCGCACGAGCCCACCCAGAAGGGCGAGCGCCTGTACGCGCGCGGCGCCGCCGACGACATGGGCGGCTGGGTCTCGCACCTCGCGGCCGTGGAGGCGTGGCTCACCGCCGCCGGCGAGCTGCCCTGCAACGTGAAGCTGCTCATCGAGGGCGAAGAGGAGATCGGCTCGCCGAACCTCGAGCGCTACATGGACGCCTACCCGGAGGCCTTCGCGTCGGACGTCATGGTGCTTACCGACTGCGAGAACCCGTCCGTCGACATCCCCGGGCTGACGGTGTCCCTGCGCGGCCTGATGGAGATGGAGGTCGTCTGCGAGGCGCTCTCGGCCGACGTGCACTCGGGCCTCTGGGGCAACATGGCGCCGGACGTCTCGCTGGCGCTCGTGAAGATCCTGGCTCGCCTCATCGACGACGACGGCCGCATGGCCCTCGGTCGCATGAGCGTCGACCCCGCCTGGCAGAAGGCCGCGTGGGACGTGCCGCTCACCGATGACGTCGTGAAGGCGGGCGCGCACCTCGTGGACGGCGTCTCCGCGCTGCCGCACCACGGCCATCCGCCCGCCGAGTGGGTCTGGCGTCAGCCCGCGGTCACGGTGCTCACGACGACGCTGCCGACGCCCGATCGGCAGAAGAACGCGCTCCGCCGCGAGGCCTCGGCCACCATCAGCGTGCGCGTGGCGCCCGGGCAGACGCGCGAGGAGCTGAAGAAGCTGCTGCTCGACGTCATCACCAAGGACCCGCCGGGCGGCGTGAAGGTCAGCGTCGTCGACAAGCCGGGTGGCGCCGATAGCTGGCTGTACGAGCCGAAGGGCCCAGCCTTCGCGGCCGCCGATCGCGCGTACCAGAAGGCCTGGGGCAAGTCGCTCTTGCAGGTGGGCGTCGGCGGCTCCATCCCCTTCGTGGCGTTGTTCGGACGTCGCTACGGCGACCTGCCGCTGATCCTGAACGGCGTCATGGATCCCGAGACGAGCGCGCACGGACCCGACGAGTCGCTGCACCTCGGTGTGTTCAAGAAGGCCATCCTCGCGAACGTGTATCTCCTCGACGAGCTCGGCGCCTTGCCCGAGCTCGTGCGGTAGCGTCCATGAATCGTCGTCGTCCCGACCCTCGGCTCGGCTTTCTCGAAGCGCCCTCGTGGCGGCGACGGGAGGTGCTGAAGCTTGGCGCCGCCGCGGCCGGCTCGCTGGCCCTGCCCTTCCTCGGCTGCGCTCCCGGGGAGCTGCCGCCTCTGCACGAGAACTCCGACGTCGATCCCGCCGACTACGACGGCGGCGAAGAGGTCGAGCTCGATCCGCATGGCGTGCCGCACGACGAGGCGCTGTTCCCGCTGGCGGTGCTCGCCGGCACCTGCACGACCGGGAGCGCGCTCCTGAAGGCGCACGCGAGCGACGGCGGCGGCAAGCGCGTTCGTGTCTGGCGCGAGAGCGAGAGCGAAGGCCACGTCGTCCTCGTGCACGACGCGGAGCTCGAGCCGAGCGAAGGCGGCTGGCTGTCGGTGCTCGTCGAGGGCCTCGCTCCCGCGACCCGCTACCAGTACGCCATCTTCGCCGCCGAGGACGCCTCGCGCAGCCTCGTCGGCAGCTTCCGCACCGCCTTCCCCGAGGACTGGCTGACGACGGTGCGCGCCGCCGCCATGACCTGCACCGCCTGGGACACGCAGCCGTGGACCTTCGGCGAGCGCGTCGCCGAAGAGCCGCTCGAGATGCTGCTGCACCTCGGGGACATGTCGTACAACGACGGCGCCGTCACGCTCGACGAGTACCGGGCCAAGTGGCGCCTCGCGCTCGCCGACCCGGGCTACCGCGCCGCGCTCGCCCAGGCCGGGCTGTACATGTCCTGGGACGATCACGAGTTCACCAACAACCTGAACCCGGAGGAGATCGCCCCCGCCCAGCTCGCGGCCGCCAAGGAGTCCTTCTTCGAGGCGCTCCCGATCGTCCCCGGTCCCGAGCAGCGCCTCTGGCAGAGCCACCGCTGGGGGCAAACCGTCGAGGTCATCGCGCTCGACTGCCGCAGCGAGCGCACGCCCTCCCGTCGTACGAGCGACGCCGCGGCCTACCTCGGCGAGGCGCAGCGAGAGTGGCTGCGCACGACGCTGAAGGAGAGCCCCTGCCACTTCAAGGTGGTGCTGAACTCGGTGCCCATGACGCTCATGACGAACCTCTGGGCGCTCGCCGGTGATCGCTGGCAGGGCTACGCCGAGGCGCGCGAGGATCTGCTCTCGTTCATCGACGACGAGGGCATCGACAACGTGTGGTTTCTGAGCGGCGACTTTCACGTCGGCTTCGTCGGCCGCCTCGAGCCCGACGGTCCTCGTCGTCGCATGTGGGAGATCGCGGTCGGGCCGAGCGGCAACCTCGGCAACCCGCTCGGCTTCCTGGCCGAGAACCCCGAGTACCGCGAGGAGGTCTTCCCCTCGTCACAGTTCCTCTACGGTAAGGGACGACTCGCCGCGACCTTCCTGACGTTCAACCCGCTGCACAACGCCGTGCGCGTTCGCTACGTCGACGCTGCGACCGGCGAGGTGCTGTTCGACGAGTGGCTGCGCCAGGGAGACTGACGACGCTGCGCCATGGCGCGGGCTCAGCTCGCGAGGAGCTGCTCGAGCTTCGACTCCACGTCTTCCCACTCGCGGAGCTGCGCGGCGAGCTTCTGCTCGAGCTCCCGCTGCTCGCTCTCGAGCGCCTGCACCGCATCTGGTTTCGTCTCTTCGAAGAAGCCCGGCGCGCAGAAGCGCTCCTCGATCTCCTTCAATCGCGCCTCGAGCCCCGCGATGGCCGCCGTGGCCTTGTCGCGCTGGCCCTCGAGGCGACGGCGCTTCTTGCTCTCCTCGTAGAGGTCCTTCGGCTTCTTCTGCGGCGCCGCGCCCGCGGCCTTGAGCGCCCGGCGCTGCTCGTTCGCCTTTTTGAGCGCGGCCTCGTGGTCGAGGTGGTCGTCACCGAAACGGTTCACGAACTCTTCGTAGCTGCCGGTGTAGTCGGTGGCGCCGTCCTTGCGCAGCTCGAGGACGCGCGTGGCGAGCTGCTGCACGAACCAGCGGTCGTGTGACACGAAGATCAGCGTGCCCTCGTAGCGCTGCAGCGCCTCCACCAGCGCCTCGATGCTCTCGAGGTCGAGGTGGTTCGTGGGCTCGTCGAGCAGGAGCACGTTCGGCTGCTCGGCCGTGAGCTTCGCGAAGATGAGGCGCGCCTTCTCGCCGCCGGAGAGGGCCTTGAGCGGCTTCTCGACGTCGTCACCGGAGAACAGCACCGCGCCGAGGCGCGAGCGCACGCTGCCGATGGTCTCCTCGCGGCACCAGTTGAACATCCAGCTCTGCGCGTTGCCCTCCTCGCCGATGAGCCCCGCGTGGTCCTGGGGGAAGTAGCCCTGGTGCGTCTCGTGCCCCCACTTCACCTCGCCCGCGTCCGCCGCGACGTCGCCGACGAGCACCTTGAGCAGCGTCGACTTGCCGATACCGTTCTCGCCGATGATCGCGAGGCGCTCGCCGCGGCGCACCATGAGGTCGACGCCCGTGAGCACGCGCTTGTCGCCGTAGGCCTTCTCGATGCCTTTGGCCTCGACCACCTCTTTGCCGCTCGGACGACGCTGCG
>CAYLZW010000497.1:0-3588 GCA_964388085.1 uncultured Myxococcales bacterium
CCGTGACCCGCGCGCGCAAGATCCAGCGCTTTTTGTCGCAGCCGTTCTTCGTCGCCGAGCAGGTCACGGGCACGCCCGGCAAGTACGTCAAGGTCGAGGACACCGTGCGCTCCTTCAAGGAGATCGTCGACGGCAAGTGCGACGATCTGCCGGAGCAGGCGTTCTACATGCAGGGCACCATCGAGGACGTGCGCAAGCGCGCGAAGGAGATGGCGTGATCTTCGACGTCGTGACGCCCGACCGCCGGCTGCGTTCGCTCGCCACCGACGAGATCCGGCTGCCCGCCGAGACCGCGCGCGTGGTGTTGCCGGGCAAGGAGGGCGAGTTCGAGGTGCTGCCGGGGCACGCGCCCTTCCTGACCATCCTCGGCACGGGCCTCGTGACCTTCGAGCAGCACGGCAAGGACGTGCAGCTCATGGTCTCCGGCGGCTTCTGCGACGTCGACCGCGACCGCATCACGGTCATGTGCGAGAGCGCCGCGCTGCCCGAAGAGATCGAGGCCGAGCGCGAGCAGCGCTCGCTGCAGGAGACGGAGAAGAAGCTCTCCGAGCTCGGCGCCGTCTCGTCGGAGGACGAGGACTTCCAGCGCCTCCGCACCGAGGCCGAGCGCGCCGCGTCCAACCTGCGCCTCCTGCGCTGACCGGCTCTTCAGGGGCTCTTGCGCGGAGAGCGTTCCTGAGGAGGGGCGCTCGCGGCGACCGCCCAGTTTCGGATCCGGGCGGGCATCGGGCAGAGGGCAGGCGTCCGCTTTGGGGGACTGCCCTAGCGACGACGCTGCTGCTTGCGCTCCTTCGTGTCGCGCTTTTTCCGCTCTTGCTTCTTGCGCTTGTCGTCGTCGTCACGCTCCCGGCTCTGGGTAGCGCGCGGCGTGGGCGCCGTCCGCTGCGAGGGGACGTAGCGCGGCGTCGGCGACTGGGTGCGAGAGGGCGCGACCTGCGGGCGCGTTTGCTGCCGGTACGGCGAGGGCTGCGGCGCGACGCGGCCATAACCGTTGGAGGGCTGCGGCGCGACGCGGCCGTAACCGTTTGAGGGCTGCGGCGCGACGCGCGGGGCTGGCGTGCTCGGCGTCGGCGTCGAGGTCGCGGGGCCGCCGAAGCGGCTCGGCAGACGGCGTCCGAAGCGGCTGTCCGCGGGGCCGGGATCGCTCGGCCGCACCGTCGGTGGGCCCGAGCGCGCGCCGGGGCTCGGCGTGGGCACGGACTGCGCGCCGAAGCCGTTCGAGGAGCCCGGGTTCGACGAAGGGTTCCGCGCGTACGGGTTGTCGCTCGGCGGACGGACCTCGCCGCGGTCCGGCCGCACGACGTTCTTGTCCGCGGGCACGCCGCCCTCGTCGTCGTCACTGCCTCGCCCGTTGCCGTTGCCGTTGCCGTTGCCGTTGCCGTCGCCGTTGCCCGGGAACGGCGGGGTCACGATCAGACCGTCATCACTCCGGCCCGGCGCCTCTGTGCCGTTGCTCGCGGGGACATCCCGGCCCCGGCCGGGACGGGAGAGGTCCTGGTCGCGATCGCGCCCCTGCCCACGTCCGTCGCGCGGGTCGACGCGGCTTGGGACGCCGTCGTCACCGACCGTCCGTCCGCCGCGCGGATCGCCGGGCCGCGCCACGCGGCCGTCGTCGTCGCGCCCGTAGCGGTCATCTCCGCGGCCGTCACCCCGCCCGTCGCCACGCCCGTCGCCGCGCCCATCGCCGCGCCCATCGCCCCGGCTGTCGCCAGGCCCGTTGCCGCGGTCGTTCCGGCGGTCGCTCACGCGGTCGTCGCCGTCCCGTCGGTTGGCGCGATCGTCGCCGCGGTCGTGGCTCGAGCGTCCGTCATCGTCGCGGCCGCGTGAGCTCGCGCCGTCACTGCCGTCGCGACCGTTGCGGCGCGCGCCCACGGAGCCGTCATGGCCGTTGTGGCTGGCGCTCGTCACGCGCACGCCGCGGGGCGGACGGGTGGTGGGGCGGTCGTTGTCCACCTCGGAGATGGGGCGGTGCACCACGCGGCCGCCTTCGCGCCGCACGGAGTCGGGGTCGGGGCCCCTGTAGTAGGTGCTGCCGTAGGCGACGTAGGTGGTGCGATAGGGGCGCGTGACGACGAGGCAGTTCCGGTAATAACCGCCCGTGACGATGACCGGATAGATGACGGGGGCGCCGAAGTTGTTCGTCGACACGAAGATCCACGAGGTGTCGTACACCGAGTAGGCCGCGCCATAGGAGGCGCCCGGGGGCATCGGCGCCCAGCCGACGTAGCCGCCGCCCGTCCGCCAGGTGACCCAAGCCGGCGCCCAGCGCGTCCCCGGCACCCAGACCCAGCCGTAGCCCGCGTCGTAGAACCAATTGCCGTAGTGGGAGGTCGCCCAGCCGAAGGGAAGGTCCGAGACCCACGTCCAGCCCCACTCGGTGTACTCCCAGTGGCCGCGCGTGTACGGCCGCCAGCCGGCCCCCACGACGGTGGCCGCGGGCGCGAACACGTAGCCGTAGCGCGGATGCGAGTGCCAGCTGCCGTAGGGCGCGAGCGGCTCGTAGAACTCGTCCGGGCCGGCGAGATCCTGACCGCGCGGGGGCGCCGTCGGCAGCGGCTCCGCTTGCGCGACCATGGCAGGCTCATCCCGGTCGTCGACGACGTAGACCGTGCGGGTCACGCAGCCGGCGCTGAGCGCGAGCGCGGAGACGCCGAGCGCGGCGAACGCCAGGCGAGCAAATCGTGCGAGCGGGGCAGGGGTGTCAGCCATCTGGTCAACTCCGTGGGCTACCCGAAGGACGCCCGCGAACGAACGGTCATTCAGTGCCCTGTGTAGCCACCCGGGCGCGACCGAAGGCAGGGAGGTGCGGATGCACCTGGATCGCGGAAGGGGAACCCGCGAGACCAGCAAGAAGTAAAGGCGCTAGGCAAAGGCGCTAGGCGCTCGCTCGGCGAAGAGCACGGCAGGATCCATCATGCCAGACCTGCCCTCCGAACGCAGACGGGGGTAGACAGGCCGCATGCGTCTCTTTCCGCGCCCCTCGCCCCGGTCCCGCGCGTTCCACCTGCTGCTGTCCTGCGCAACCTTGGCCTTGTGTGCCTGTCGCAGCCCGGAGCCGGCGCCGGCGGAGCGACGTCTCATCACGGCCAAAGCGGCGGCGTCCCTCGCGGCCGACATCGACCCGGTGCAGCAGGCGGACGCGCAAAAGCTCAGCGCGGTGTTCGATGAGCGCGTGCGGCTGCTCGGCGTGAAGGCGCCCGCGGAGGTGCAGCCGGGCGAGCGCGCCGCGCTCACGCTTTACTTCGAGCTCCTCGAGGACCTGCCGGCCGACCCGCAGGTGAAGGTGTTCGTGCACGGGCGCGCGCCGGGCGCGGAGGTGAACCAGGTCGGCGCCGATCACCGTCCGCTCGGCGGCGCGTCGAGCGGCGCGCCGTGGCGTCGCGGCGATGTGCTGGTGGACGCGTTCACCGTCGTCGTGCCGCGCGGCTATCCCTCGGAGCGGCTCTTGCTGCACGCCGGGCTGTACGAAGGAAAACAGCGCTGGAGCGTGACGGAGGGCGAGCACGACGGCGACGATCGCGTGCTCATCGCGACGCTGCCCGTCAAGGGCGGTGGGCCGAGCGAGCTGCGCATGACGGCGAAGAAGCG
>CAYLZW010000498.1:0-3585 GCA_964388085.1 uncultured Myxococcales bacterium
GAGCGCATGGCGGTCCAGGCGAAGGCCACGGGCTCGTCGCTTGACGACATGCTCGACGCGGCCGGCGACATCTCGAACGCGCTCAAGGACGTCGAGAACAAAGGTGAGAAGATCGACCAGCTCATGCTGGCGTTCAGCGGTCAGGGCAAGCTGGGCGCGGTCGAGATCAAGAACCTCGCGACGCAGATGGCGAAGCTCGGCGCAGCCGCCGGATCGTTCGAGGGCGGCAGCCGCTCGATCGTCCAGA
This sequence comes from uncultured Myxococcales bacterium, assembly GCA_964388085.1. GTDB lineage: Bacteria > Myxococcota > UBA727 > UBA727 > CAYLZW01 > CAYLZW01. The sequence continues at coordinate 248 of CAYLZW010000498.1, forward strand.
TGGGCGTGCTCGCGCAAATGTCGAGGGCTCAAGGCGGCGCGTCCAGCGCGACGCAGGCGGCGTCCAGCGTGGCGGCGTTTGCCTCCGCGTTCAGCAAGGGCAGCACGCTCGCGCACTTCAAGGAGTTCGGCGTCAACGTCCATGGCGAGGGCGGCAAGCTGCGCCTGCCGAAGGAGATCCTCATCGACGCGCTCCGGTCCGCGTCGTCGTCTCAGCATGGCGGCCTCCAGAACTTCTCGGCGAACATGGGCGAGATGTTCCGCACGGCGCAGAGTCGTCGTGCAGTCAAGGGCTTCGAGAACGTGTTTCTTGAGAAAGGCGGCGGCGAGGCCGGCATCGCAGCGGTCGAGCGCGAGTTCAAGCGCCTCGAGACGGCCGCGATGAGCAACGCCGAGGTCATGGAGTCGTTCAAGCGAGCGATGTCGACGTCGACGAGCCAGGCCGAGGTGTTCAACGCGCAGATGCAGAAGGCGGCGGGCGAAATGCAGAACGCGCTCACGCCGGCGATGCAGCAGCTCGCGCCGAAGATCGTGGCGCTGACGACGGCGAGCGCGAAGTTCGTGACGTGGTTCATGGGAGGTCGCGCGAACGGCGGCGGGGTGCAGGTGCGCGGCGGCACGGCCACCGATGTCGCCGCAGCCGTCAAGACGACCGAGGCGCAGATCGCCGGCGGGCAGATCTCCAAGGCGACGCTGGCAGAGAACGCGCACCAGGAGACGGCGGCGTTCGCGCGCCGAGAGGCCGCCAAGTACGACGTCAAGAACCCCCAGCACGCGCTCACGGCCACCGAGCGCGTTCTGCTCCAGGCAGGCGACTACGACCCTGGCAAGGCGGTCTTCAACGCGATCTCCGGTTACTTCGGCCTCGACATGACAGGCAAGGCCGCAGTGAAGGAGGACGACGAGCGCGCCGAGCAGCGCAAGAAGGCCGCCGAGGATGCGAAGGTCGCCTGGCAGAAGATCCACGACGAGAACGCGAAGACGAACCGCCTTCTCGAGCGCGGCCTCGTCGTGAAGGTCGAGGCGCCTCCCTCGCCTCCCGACGTGCCCGGCCACGGGACCGCGCCGCAGATGCCGCCGACGCCGCCGAGGTGACCCATGCCCGTCTTCGATGACTTCCCGGCGGCGGCGTTCGGGGGCATCAAGATCCCGATCTCGCGCATCTCGATGCGCGGCGGGATCCGCAAGCACACGCATGAGTTCCCGCACTCGCCAGGTGGCGAGCAAGAGAAGCTCGGGCGCAAGCTCTACACCGTGCGCATGACGGCGCACTTCCACGATCTCCCGGGCACCGACTTCGCCGCGCGCTTCCCGAACTGCTACCCTGGCTCGCTGCTCGAGCTTCGGCGCATGTTCGAGGCGCAGGCGACCGACGACCTCGTCATCCCGAGCGTCGGCACGATCAAGGCGTTCGCGCTCGACTGGGAGCAGGTCGCCGACTTCGGCAACGCGACGAGCGGCGAGGAGGTCTCGCTCGAGTTCGAGGAGGACCAGGAGGCGGCGTTTCTCACCGGGACGATGTTCGAGTTCGGCGCCGACGCGCTGTCCTCGCGCGCCGCGACGCTCTCGGCGAAGGCGGCGCTCGCCGACTACTTCGGACAGCCCAAGCCGTCGATCTTCGACCAGATCAACGACGCGGTCACCGCCGCGCAAGGCGTCATCGACCAAGGCGACGCGTACGCGCGGCTCGCCGCCGGCAAGCTCGAGTACGTCGCGAGTCTCTGCGCGCTCGCCGACCGCGACGTTCAGGCGGTGCAGCACCCCAAGAACTTCGTGCTCCTCGACGCGCTCAAGGACGTCTGGGCGTCGGCGTCCGCCCTGTCTCGCACGCTCAGCGGGCAGACCGACCAGATCGCGACCTTCACGGTGCCGCGCAAGATGGCGATCGGCGCGGTGTCGACGGCGATCTACGACGACGCGAGCCACGCCGTCGATCTGCTCAACCTCAACCCGATCGAGGACGCCTTCGCGATCCCCGCGGGCACGAGCATCCGCTACCTCGTCGCCGCCTGAGAGGCCCCATGGTGGACAAGGACGACCGCGTGAGCATCACGCTCGCGGGCGGCGAGACCCACCACTTCGAGGAGTACTCGGTCCGCCAGTCGGTCCTCGCGCAGCCGTCGACGTTCAGTCTGCGCCTGTCGGCCGCGAACGGCACCGCGAAGCTCATCAAGCAGCTCCCGCGCGGCACGAGCTTCACCCTCAACATCGCCGGCCAGCCGCAATTCACGGGCGAGACGGACGGGATCGAGGCGAGCGGGCGCGCGGGAGAGACATCGGTGACCGTCTTCGGGCGCTCGCCGATCGGGCGCCTGGTCGACACCGACATTCCGGCCGAGCGCTCGTTCACGAACGTCACCTACGAGCAGCTCGTTACCGCCGCCATGGAGGACGTGGGCCTCGGCGACCGGCTGCTGTTCACGACGAACGAGGCGACGCGGAAGATCCGCAGCGGTCACAACGTCAAGACGATCCGCGAGCCGAAGGTGCCGGAGGGCGTCATCGGCCTGAACCGCGGCGCCACGCACATCGTGCATGCGCGTCTCGGCGAGCGCTGGTTCACGTTTCTCCAGCGGCACCTCACCAAGGGAGGCATCTTCCTGTTCGATGACGCGCGCGGCGACCTCGTCATCGCGGCCCCGAACCGCTACCAGGTCCCCTCGTACGTCTTCGTCCGCCAGCGCGGGCAGGCGCGTAACGTCGTCAACGTCGAGAGCGCGCACTTCCGCGATGACGCCACGCGCCGCTTCGCCGAATGCGTGGTCTACGCGCGGGCGCCGGGCGGGCGATCCGGACGGATCAAGGCCACCGGCCGCTACATCGACCTCGACATGGTGGAGGCGGGCTTCGTCAAGCGCCGCGTCTTCCGCGACGTCAACGTCACCACGCCCGACGAGGCCGCCTACTACGCGCGCCGCATGGTTGCCGAGCACAACCGCTCGGGCTGGCGCCTGCGATACACGCTGAGCGGACACGTCGCGCCGACCAACGCGCGAGGCGGACGCGCCGTCGTCGTGCCCGACACGATGGCGACGGTGAACGACGACGAGCTTGGCATCCACGAGGACCTCTATCTCGAGACCGTGGAGTACACGAGTCCGCCGCGGCAGACGCACGTGACCTTCATGCGCCCGGCCGACATGGTGTTCGGCGACAAGGACGACGATGAGGACGCGCAGGCGAAAGCGCGTGCAAAGTACAAGACGGCGCGACGCAAGATGCTGTCGTTCGTGCGCGATCGCAAACTGCTCTCGTTCGAGCGCGACCCGAGGCGCGAGTCATGAGCCAGCTCGAGTTCGACTTCGGCATGGCCGCGTTCAGCGGCTACGACGACGACAA
>CAYLZW010000499.1:0-3567 GCA_964388085.1 uncultured Myxococcales bacterium
GCGTCGACGTCATGGCCTTCGCGAAGAACCAGCAAGCGTTCGACAACCGCAACTCCGCCTGCATCCACTGCGGCATCTGCATCGACGTGTGCCCCATGGATGTCTTGAGCTTCGACTCGTCGCCGCGCCGCAAGCTGCCCATCGTCACTGCGTGATGGTGCGCGCGGGCGCGTAGTACCAGGGGTCGGGCACGCCGTCCTCTGCGTCCGGCACGACGACGAACTGGAACGTCATCTGCGTCTCGCTCGCCTCCACGAGGAGGAAGCCGCGGCGGTCCGCCTGCCACTCGACGACGTTCTCGCCGTCGATCTCGGTGTGGGAGGCGCCGCCGCCGGACACGAGCAGCTCGGTGCCGTCCTGGAGCCCGATGTCCTGTAGGCTGTGGTCGTGCCCGCACAGGTAGACGTCGAACTGGCCAAGCACGTGCTCTTCGAGGAACGCCTGGATCGTGGTGCCGGAGCCGATGAGGCCGTCGATGATGACGTTGTCATACACGCCGGCGTTCCCGTGCGGACCGTTCGAGAGATACGGGTGGTGCCCGAAGGCGATGCGCCACGGGGCCGTCGCGTCGGCGTTCCAAGCGATGATGTCCTCGGTCAAGCGCTCGTTGTCCTCGTCGAAGCCGACCAGGTTCTCGATGAAGCTGATGTCTGCCCAGAACAGCGATGATGTGTTGATGGACACGAGCTCGAGCGGCCCCTCGAAGAAGCGATAGTGCGTGTCGGGCATGAAGAACTTCTCCGACACGTCCGTGTAGTCGACCTGGGCCTCTCCTCGTCGAGGATCGATGCCGATGCCGCCGGCGAAGCTCTGCAACACGGCGGGCGCCCCGTAGTCGTGGTTCCCGAGCGTCGAATAGAACGGGAAGTTGAGCTCGGCGTAGGGCAGCTCGAACTTCTCCTGCCACTGGGCGTCATCGATGTCGTCCACGCCGGTGTCGTAGATGTTGTCGCCGAGCATGAGCGCGAAGTCGCAGCCGCCGCGCTCGTCGCACACGGCCTTCATGGCGGCGGCCACGAGATACTGGCCCTCGTTGCCCTTGCCCGAGTCCCCTAGCGCCACGAAGCGCACGAAGCCTGGCTCAGGGGGACCCGCGTCGGCCGACGGCCCTGCGTCCTCGCCTTCCCCTTCGCCTTCTCCCTCACCTTCGCCTTCGCCTTCGCCCTCTCCTTCGCCTTCGCCCTCTCCTTCGCCCTCGCCCTCACCGCCGGGGACGCCCGCGCCAGCGTCGACGGTACCGGTCGCGTTACCCGCGCCAGCGTCGTCCTCGAGCCCGGACAGCGGATCGGACGGACAGGCCACGAGAGCGAGCAGGGCCACCAGCGACGAGAGCGCCCCGAGGGCTCCGCCTTGCAAACACTTCTTCATGCCGTCCTCCGCGCGAGCCCTCACGGGTAGCAGCGCGACGCGGGCTGTCCAACGGGGCGGCCGTCTGGCTGCAAAACGCAAAACACAGGTCTCGCGCAAAGCCGCAAAGGCGCAAAGGCGCAAAGGGAACCACAAGGGGATTCCTTTGCGGCTTTGCGGCTTTGCGCGAGAAATTGTGTTTGACCGGCTCGACTTAGCGAGGGTTCCGGCTCTCGGCGCAGCCCAGCGCACGGAACGTCGGGTAGGCGTACGGGTAGTCATCGTCGAGCTCTCGCAGCGCGTTCCGGACGAGCCCCTTGGCGTCGTCAGCGCGTCCGTAGTGGCCGTCGAACAGCGTCGTGAAGTCGATGTCGAGCAGGCGGCGGACGCTCTTCCACGCGCGCCTCCGGTCCTCGGTGACGGTCCACGGCGCTGGGTAGAGGTCGTCGCCGTGAGGAGACTGGATGGCGTCGCCGCTGAACAGCACGTCGCCGAGCTGCCAGGCGGTGCTGCCGGGTGTATGGCCCGGGACCGAGTGCGCCACGAAGCGGACGCCGCCGATGTCGAGCGCCTGCTTGTCGACGACACCGCGCAGGTCGGCGGGTTTTGTCGGCTTGTCCCAGATGCGTCGGCCCGCGCTCGGTCCGATGGCCTTGAAGTACCAGTCGTCGTCGAAGGAGGGCACGTCCGCGGCGCCAACGTAGACGGGCGCGTCGAAGACGTGCGCGGCCGCCCGGTGATCGATGTGCGCGTGCGTGAGCAGCACCGCGAGCACCTTGCGGCCGTTCAGCACGCGCAGGATGGCCTCACCGTCCTCCTCGAAGCCGGCGTCGACGAGCACGACGCCGCCAGCGACCGGCACGATGTAGTTGAGCGTCCCGCGCGAGCACGCGATCTCGACCCCGTCCGGCGGCACCGTGCGCTCGGGCGGCGAGTGCAGCACGTCCGCCATGGCGCCGTAGGTCGACGACCCGACATCGCGCAGCAGGGCGCAGCCGGCGATCAGCAGGGCGCCGGCGAGGGCCGCCGCGATCGAGCGAAGCGCCCGTGCCCGTCGCTGAGGCGTCACTCGGCCCCGGGGGTGACGACGAGCTCGCGGCAGTTCCTGTCGTTGGCCGGCGCGCAGTTGGCGCCGATGCGGCAGCCGCCGTCGATGCACGCGATGACGTTGCAGTCCACGTCCTCGTAGCACTCGTGACCGGACAGCTCGCAGTGGCCCTTGATGCGGTTGCTCGGGTCCGAGAGATCGGCGCCCTGGCAGCTGTCCCCGGCGCAGTCCGAGTCCTTCGTGCAGGAGCACACGCCGAAGGCCGCGCCCTCGCCGCCGCGACACTCCTGCTTCACGCACGATCCCGCCGGGCACGCGGTCGGGTCCTCGCAGCAGTCGGTGTCTTCCGAGCACTCGGTCTCGTGGTTCGGCGGCAGGCAGTTGCCGACGTCCGCCTTCGGGCAGTCGCCGCCCGGCAGCCCGATGGGACAGTCCGCGTCGCTGCTGCAGGCGATGGCGGTGTTCGTCGAGCACGTCCCCTCGGTGGCACCGGCCGGGATGATGCACGCCTCCGCGCGGCAGTCCGGCAGGTTGCCGAAGCCGTAGATGATGACGTCGTGGCACTCGTAGCCGAACGGGCACGGCTGGTTCTTGTGGCAGTCGACGCCGCAGTACGACGCCTGCCCCGTCGGGTCGCTCGTGTCCGTCAGGCAGTAGTTCGCCGGATCGCTGCCGCAGTCGTCGCTGCCGATGCCCCCCGTGCAGCCGAAGCAGTAGGGGCCGCGGGTGTCGAAGACGCACTCGCCCTCGCCGAGGTTACAGGTCTCGCCGAACTGGCAGAGGTTGTTCGCCGTGCACACGCCGGCCGCGCACTGGCCGAGCTGTCCGCCGAGGCCGGCGCCGACGCAGCCTTCGCCGAGGCGGCAGTCGCCGTCGCCGCGGCAGCCGGGGACGCACTGCCCCGCGAACACGTCACAGATGCTGCCGAAGGCGCAGTGGCTATCGAGCGAGCAGCAGATCTCCCCCTCGTCGGGATCGCACTGGCAGTTGCTCACGCATTGGCTCGTCGTCGTGTCGCAGAACTGCCCGCCGCAGAAGCCACCCTCGGGATCCTGCTGGCAGTCGTCGTTCGAGACGCAGCCGACCTGCGTCTGACAGCGGCCGAGCGAGTTACAGAACTCCCCGTCACCGCAACCGCGATCGTCCGCGCAGCCGCAGACGCCCTGCTCGAC
>CAYLZW010000500.1:0-3522 GCA_964388085.1 uncultured Myxococcales bacterium
CGACGGTGCTGCTCATCGTCATCAACGGCGTCACGCAGACCGACGTGCAGCTCGCGCCCGAGATCGCGTCCCAGCTCACGCACGGCGCGCCTCCTCCCTGGCGCTTGCACATCGCGTCCTCGCAGTGGGACCTCGCGCTCTTCGGCATCATGGTCGGCGCCCAGCTCTTCATCGCCATCGCGATGCTGATGCCGGCGCGGCTGCGCGCCCTCATCCCCGACGCCAAGACGCTCGACCGCGGCGCGTACTACACGATCCTGATCGCCTTCGCGCTCGTCGCCGTCGTCCTCGTCACCGGCGCCCTCTGGGCCCACTACGCGTGGGGCCGCTACTGGGGCTGGGACCCGAAGGAGGTCGGCGCCCTGGTCATCTGGATCACCTACGCCATCTACCTGCACGCCCGCGTGACCTACGGCTGGGTCGGAGTCCCCTCGGCGGTCATCGCCGTGCTCGGCTTCTTCATCATCATCGCGGGCTTCCTCGGCGTGAACCTGGGCTGGTTCGCGGACGGGCTGCACAGCTACGGCTCGGCCTGATCCCCCTCACGCTCGTGTAGGATTGTTGACTACCCTCCTTGCCTGCCGAGACGCGGCGCGTTAGCTCGCGCTCGTCTACAGGCACCGGAGGGTTTTCATCATGTCTCGGCTGCTCGTCGCGCTCCCGCTCCTGACGCTCCCGTTGTTCGTCGCCGGCTGCCTGAACGACGTCTCTGACGGCAACCCGTTCGAGACCGCGGGTCGCGGCGTCGCGAGCGCGGCGGCGCTCGAGTACGGCTCCTGCCAGGGCGCTTGCGGCGGCGTCTCCGACGACGGCTGCTGGTGTGACGAGCTGTGCGCCGGCTACGGCGACTGCTGCCAGGACTACGAGGCCGCCTGCACGGAGCCCGAGCCGGACGACGACAAGTGCCTGTTCGACAGCGACTGCGGCGACGGTGAGCGCTGTGACGTGCAGCTCTCCGCGCCGGACGGCGGGCCCTGCTGCCCGCCGAACGCCATGTGCATCGCCATCATGCCGGTCTGCTCCGGCAGCTGCGTCGCCGCCGAGCCCGAGCCGCCGCTCGAAGACAACCAATGCCAGAGCGACGCCGACTGCGGCGACGGACAGCACTGCCAGGCCATCCAGTGCATCATGGCGCCGTGCCCGCCGGGGCTGTGCCAGGACGATCCGGCGCCGGCGGCGGACTCCTGTGCGGACGCTTGCGGAAGCTCGTCGTCCGACGGTAGCTGCTACTGCGACGCCTACTGCACCGCGTGGGGCGACTGCTGCGAGGACTTCACGCAGCAGTGCGGTGCCTGACGTTACAGTCGCTGCGGATGACTGACGCCGATCCCTATCGCGTGCGCGCCGCGCGCTTCTTACGTTCGGCGCCGACGCTCGAGCTGTGCGGTGACGTCTCGTCGCCGGAGGTCGCGTTCCTCGGCCGCAGCAACGTGGGCAAGTCGTCCCTGCTCGGTGAGCTGCTCTCCCAGCCGAAGCTCGTGAAGACGAGCCGGACGCCCGGTCGCACGCGCGCCGTGAACCTGTTCGCCGTCGAGCTCCTGAGGCGCGTGCAGGACCAGCCCGAGGAGGTCCGCCACCTCACGCTCGCGGATCTGCCCGGTTACGGCTACGCGAACGTCAACAACAGCGAGCGGGAGCGCATGGCCGAGCTGCTCTCGGACTACGTCGCCCAGCGGCGGGGGCTCGTCGCCGTCGTGCAGCTCTTCGATCTGCGCCATCAGCCGACGCGGGATGACCTGAGCGCCCTCGATGCCCTGCGCCAGCGCGAGTACGCGCACGTGCTGGTGGCGACCAAGGCGGACAAGATCGCGCGCACCAAGCGGGGCGTCGCGCGTCGAGAGCTCGCCAAGGCGCTCGGCGCCGCTCCCTCCGACATCGTGCTGTTCTCCTCGACCGAGCACGACGGGCGCGCGGACGTGTGGGGCCGGCTATGGGAGCACCTCACGTGAGCGCTCGTTCGAACGTTCGTTCGCTCGCGTTCATCGGCGTCGTGCTCGTCGCCATCAGCGCGCTGCCGTCGCCCGCGTCGGCACAACGGACGCTCGTCGACGGGGTGGCCGCGGTCGTCGGCCGTCGCGTCATCACCCGCACGGACGTCGAGACCGAGGGCCGCGTGGTGCTCGTCAACCGCGCGGGCATGAAGGGCCTCGAGCAGCCCATCGACGACGCCTTCCGCAAGAGCGTGCTCGACTACATGGTCGTGCAGGAGCTGCTCGTGCAGGAGGCCCGCCGCGTGCACGGCGCCGTCATCCCCGAGATCGAGGTCGACAAGGGGGTGGCCGCTTTTCGCGGCCGCTTCGACGGGCCCGATGCCTTTCGCGCCTTCCTCGAGAGCGCCGGCAGCGACGAGGAGGCGGTGCGCACCATCGTCCGCCGCGATCTGACGGTGCAGGCGCTGCTCTCGCGGGTCCTCGTCACCCGCACCCCGACGTCCGACGACGTCCGCCGCTGGCTCGAGAAGAACCCGACCTTCCTCGAGGGCGCCGCCGAGGAGACGCGCACGCGCGCGGCGAGCGACGCCCTCGTGCGCGAGGACCGCGAAGGGCGCTTCGTGAAGTACGTCGAGGAGCTGAAGGGACGCACGGAGGTCCGCGTGGTGGCCGGCTACGCGCTGCCGCCCGCGCCGCCCGCGGCCACGGCGCCGTGACGTTCACGACGAGGACGCTCACGGACGAGCACCTCGGCGCGCTGCTCGTCGTCGAGCAAGCCGCCCAACCGCTGCCCTGGACGCAAGCTCAGCTCGCCGAAGAGCTCACCCACGACGACGCGGTCGTTCGCGGCACTTTCGCTGACGACACGCTCGTGGGCTACGCGGCCTGGCGAAAGAACGTGCACGAGCTCTGGCTGCTGAACCTCGCGGTGCTTCCGGCTGCTCGACGCCGCGGGATTGCACGTGCGCTGCTCGACGAAGGGAGGCCGCTCGCTGCTGAACGAGCCTGTACCGAGCTGTGGCTCGAGGTCCGCGCGAGCAATGAAGGTGCGCGCCGCCTTTACGACGCAGCCGGCTTCGTCGTCGTGGGTGAACGACGCGGCTACTACCGTGCAATCAAAGAAGGCAGCTCACGAGAGGACGCCGTGCTCATGCGCCGGTTGGTCGCGTGACTTTCGTTTCAGTCCCGAGCCTTCTCAAACCGAAGCAACCCCCCGATGTGCTCGAGGTAAAGAGGCACAGCAGCCGGTCCGATGGAGTTCGTCTCCTCGTAATGGTCCCCGTCCGCCTGGCTGATGTACGGCGCCGTCGCGTGCAGCTCGAAGTCGTAAGGCGGCACCATGTAGCCGGTCTCGTCGGGCGTGAGGCCGAGCAGCATCGGATAGTCGACGCCGACGATCTCCCGAAGGTAAGGCCCAGGCGGCGCCTTCGAGAGGTCCGGCGGGTTCGGGTTGTCGTCGCTGATGGTGGGCAGGCCGAAGCTCTGGCTGACGTCGTAGCCGACCCACACCTCGGGGAAGAGCTCGCCCGGCGCCGTCACCCACGCGAGCGGGCCGAAGCGCACGACGGCGACCTCGGTCTCGAGGTGCGGC
>CAYLZW010000501.1:0-3481 GCA_964388085.1 uncultured Myxococcales bacterium
CGTAGATCTGCTGCGCGACGACGGCGACCTTGAACAGCCCGAAGCAGTAGTAGAACACGACGTCGCTGACGTCTCGGCCGCTCTTGTCGGCGTACGCGGACGCGAGCTCGGCGCGCGTGAAGCTCCCGCGGAGGTTCGTCGGTCCCATGCGGAAGGCCTCGAGCAGGAAGTCACCTTCGTCCTCGGGACCGACCCAGTAGGCGAGGCTCGTGCCGAGATCCATCAGCGGATCGCCGACCGTGGCCATCTCCCAGTCGAGCACGGCGCGCACGTCCGTGAGATCGGCGGGCGCGAGCACGAGGTTGTCGTACTTGAAGTCGTTGTGCAGCAGGCACGGTGCCTGCGATGTCGGCATGTGCTCCGCCAGCCAGCGGGCGACCGTCTCGACGTCGGGGATCTCGTCCGTCTTGCTCTTCTGGTAGCGCTCGCTCCAGCCGGTCACCTGTCGCTCGACGTAGCCGTCCGGCCGGCCGAGCTCCGCGAGGCCTGCTCGCGCGTAGTCGACCGCGTGCAGCTCCACGAGCGACTCCACGAAGGACTCGCACAGGGCGCGGGCGCCGGCCGCGTCGAGGCGGACACCGTCGGGGAGCTCCTTACGCAGGATGACGCCGCGCGCGCGCTCGGTCAGGTAGAATTCGGCGCCGATGACGCTCTCGTCGTCGCAACGCAGCAGCGCCCGGGGCGCCTTCGGGTAGGCGCGCCAGAGCTGTGACAGCACGCGGTGCTCGCGGCTCATGTCGTGCGCGGACTTGATGTTGGCCCCAAAGGGCGGCCGGCGCAGCACGTACTCGCGCTCGCCGAGGCGCACGAGATACGTGAGGTTCGAGTGACCGCCGCGAAACTGCAGCAGCTCGAAGCCCTCGTCGTGGAGGTCGAGCGTCGCGCGCAAGAAGGCCTCGAGGCGCGCGGCGTCGAGCGCTTCCCCTTCGCGCATGGGGCGCGCGTCGTCGATGGCGGGCGTCGCCGTCGCGTTCGTCGTGGTCATGGCGTCTCCCGGCCGTAGCGCTCGAGGACACGCTTGCAGGCGGACACCATGTGCACCTCGTCGGGGCCGTCGTAGATGCGCGCGCCGCGCTCGTGGGCCCACAGGTAGCCGAGGATGGTGTCGTCGGTGATGCCGAGGGCGCCGTGCGTCTGGATGGCCTTGTCGACGACGTCCTGCAGCACGCGCGCCACGTGGAACTTGATGAGCGAGATCTCCTCGCGCGCGGCGTAGAGGCCCTCGGCGTCGATCTTCCAGGCGGCGTGCAGCACCATCATGCGGGCGGCGTTCAGGGACGCGCGCGACTCCGCGATGAAGCCCTGCACGATCTGTCTCGAGGACAGCGGCTTGCCGCCGAGGTCGCGCGTGAGCGCGCGCGTCACCATGAGGTCGAAGGCGCGCTCCGCGAGGCCGAGCCAGCGCATGCAGTGATGAATGCGGCCGGGCCCGAGCCGGTCTTGTGCGATGAGGAAGCCCGCGCCACGTCCGCCGAGCAGGTTCTCCTCGGGGACGCGGCAGCGCTCGTACGCGATCTCGCCGTGGCTCGCCCAGCCGCTGCCGCCGTGACCCATGACGGGGATGTTCCTTACGAGCCGGAAGCCCGGCGTGTCCGTCGGCACGAGGATCATGCTCGCGCGCGTGTACGGATCCGCGTCGGCATCGGTCACCGCCATGACGATGGCGACGGCGGCGCCGTCCGCGCCCGTCGTGAACCACTTCCTGCCCTCGAGGATCCAGTGTCCATCGTCGAGCGTCGCGCGGCAGGCGAGCGTGGTCGGGTTCGAGCCGGCCGTGTCGGGCTCGGTCATCGAGAAGCAGCTACGCACCTCGCCGGCGACCAGCGGCGCGAGCCAGCGACGCTTCTGCGCGTCGCTGCCGTACTGGTGCAGGATCTCGATGTTGCCCGCGTCGGGCGCCTGGCAGCCGAAGGCGTAGTGACCGAGCGGAGAGCGGCCGAGCTGCTCGCTGATGAGGCCGTGCTCGAGGAGGGGCAGGCCCATGCCGCCGAGCTCGACGGGGAGCTGCGGCGCCCACAGGCCCGCGGCCTTCACCTTCTCACGCACCTCGCCTAGCGCCGGCTCCACGCGGGCGAAGCCGCCGTCCGCCAGCAGCGGCTCGAGCGGGATGACGTCGTGGTCGATGACGCCGCGCACACGCGCGAGCAGCTCCACAAGGCGCCCTTCGAGAGAGAAGTCCACGTCGTGCTCCGAGGTGTAGCGAGGATGTCAACGATAGGTGATGAGCGAGCGCTCGGGCAGGTGCGGCAGCGCGTTGAAGCTCGTGACGAGCCACTCGTCGTGCGTGCGCCGCAGGGACGTGAGGCCGGTGTTCGCGACCACCTCGCTCATGCGCATGGCCTTGTGATCGCTGAGGTCGAGCGCGAGCTGCAGCGCCATCGCCACCGGCCCGCCGCTCGTCACCAGCGCGGCCCTTCGACCGGCCGCCTCCTCGGCGATGCGTGCGAGCACCCGACAGACGCGGCGCTTGAAGTCCGCGAAGGTCTCGACGCCGTCGAGGGTGAGCGCGGAGGTCATCCAGGCGCGCTGCACGCGGCGGAACACGCGCTCGAAGCCGGGGATCGCGCCGAAGGATGGCAAGTCGCGCTGCTGCAGCGAGCTCGCCAGCGGACCGAGCCACCCGCGCAGCTCGTCGTCACCGTCGCAGAGCACGGGCAGCCCGCGCTTCAGCAGCGCGATGGCGGGATACTCGTCGAGCTCTTCCACGACGACGGCATCGGGCAGCGTCGCGCCGATCCCGGCGGCGCCCTCGCGCATGGCGGCGGCGGTGTCGCGCTGGCGCCGGCGAGGTCCCGTGAACACGACCTCGATGGGCTTGTGCCGCTGGCCCACGAGATAGCGCCCGAGGTGCCGCCCTTGATCGCGCCCGAGCTCCGAGAGCACGTCGTACTGCGGCCCGTGAAACGAGGCCTGGCCATGGCGGATCAACAGCAGCGTCTGCACGGTCACTCGGGCTCGGCGAGGAAGGTGACCTCGTCGCCCGCGAGCTCCTTGCCGACCTCTTCGTCGAGGAGCGCCAGGCTCGGCGGCGAGTCGCGCAGGTAGGCGTTGAAGAAGCCGATGGAGTAGTGGTCGATGACGGGGAAGGCCACGTCGGTGGGCACGTTCTCCGGCCCGCAGCCGTCGGTGAGCACGTTGCTGGCGTCGACGTCGAGCGCGGCGTCGATAGCCTGTACGTCGAGCACGCAGAGGTCGCTGTAGGTGAAGTGACCGGCGGTCGCGAGGGAGAGATAAAAGCGCGGCGGCACCATGTGCGCCCAGAGGGAGTCGGCGTGCAGCTCCTTCGGCAGCGTGCGGTCGAGGCCGGCGGCGGCGATCAGGTAGGGGACGCCGAACTGGTCGACCGTGACCTCGAGACCGGCCTCCACGAGGCCGATGCCGACGGGCGTGTGCGCGACGATGGCGTCGACGCGCGTGTCGCTGCCGGCGGCGCGGAACGACGTCAGCGCGCCGAAGCTGTGGCCGGTGACGCCCACGCGCT
>CAYLZW010000502.1:0-3478 GCA_964388085.1 uncultured Myxococcales bacterium
CACGCCCGCGTCGTAGAGCGCCATGGTGCCGCCGCAGACGGACGCCATCGACGAGCTGCCGTTCGACTCGGTGATCTCGGAGACGATGCGCACCGTGTAGGGGAACTCCTCGTGCGTCGGGATGACGAACGAGAGCGCGCGCTCGGCGAGGGCGCCGTGGCCGATCTCGCGGCGCGACGTGGAGCGCAGCATGCGCGCCTCGCCGACGGAGAAGGGCGGGAAGTTGTAGTGCAGCATGAAGCGGCGCCAGTGCTCGCCGAGCAGGCCGTCCACCTTCTGCTCGTCGTCACGGGTGCCGAGCGTCGCCGCCACCACCGCCTGCGTCTCGCCGCGCGTGAACAGGGAGCTGCCGTGCGCGCGCGTGAGGGCGCCGACCTCGCAGTGGATGGGGCGGATCTCCTCGTACTTCCGGCCGTCGAGGCGGACCTTCTTGCTGATGACGTCGCCGCGCATGACCTCGTACTTCACGTCGCCGTAGTAGCCGCCGATCTCCTTCTTCTTCTCGGCGAACTTCTCGTCCCCGAGGGAGGCCTGCAGCTTGGCGAGCGTGTCGTCCTTGCACTTGTCGATGCTGGCGTAGCGCGCCTTCTTCTCCTTGGTGCCGAGCGCCTCGCGAAGGCCCGCGTCGAACGCCGTCTTCTTCACGAGCTCGAAGAGCTCCACGTCGCGCTGCGGCGCCTGGAAGACGGTCTTCTCCTTGCCCATCTTCTCGCGCATCTCGTGGCAGGCGGCGATGACCTTACGGCCCTGCTCCTGCGCGAAGAACAGCGCGTCGATGAGGTCGTCCTCGCTGCACTCCACGGCGCCGCCCTCGACCATCATGATGGCGTCCTGGGACGCGGCCACGATGACGTCGAGATCGCTCTTGGCGCGCACCGACACGGAGGGGTTCGCGACCAGCTTGCCGTCGACGCGACCGACGCGCACGCCGGCGAGCGGACCGCTGTTCTCGGCCCAGGGGATGTTCGAGATGTGCAGCGCCATGGACGCGCCGCACAGCGCCAGCGTGTCGGTCTCGTTCTCGCCGTCGTGCGAGACGACGGTGGAGATGACCTGCACCTCGTTCCGGAAGCCGTCCGGGAAGAGCGGACGGATGGAGCGGTCGGTGATGCGCGCGTTCAGGATCTCGTTGTCGCGCGGGCGCGCCTCGCGCTTGAAGAAGCCGCCCGGGATCTTGCCGGCGGCGTAGGTCTTCTCGACGTACTCACAGGTGAGCGGGAAGAAGTCGATGCCCTCCCGCGGCTTGTCGGAGGAGCACACGGTGACGAGCACCGTCGAGCCGCCGCGCGAGACCCACACGGAGCCGGCGGCCTGCTTGGCGATGCGGCCGACCTCGAAACGGATGGGGGTGTCACCGATGTCGACGGTGACGACGTGCCACTTCTCACTGTTGTGGTCTCGCTCGATGAGACCCGGCGTTGCGAAAGACATCTGTTGTTCTCTCCTGTTTTTGTCAGTGGTGGCGTGGACGGCGCCCTACGACCTGTGCTGTCGAGGGAGGGCGGCTCGGGCCCACGCGAAGGGGTGTGCTGCGGGCGGACGCAAGAAGCGAAAGAGCCCCCGCGGTGACGGGGGCTCGGGAGCTCACTTACGCAGACCGAGGGACTCGACGATGTCCTTGTAGCGCTGCACGTCGTTGTTCTTGAGGTAGTTCAAGAGCGAACGGCGGCGCGCGACCAGCTTCAGCAGACCGCGCCGGCTGTGGTGGTCGTGCTTGTGGGTCTGGAAGTGCTCGGTCAGGTAGATGATGCGCTCGGTGAGCAGCGCGATCTGGACCTCGGGGGAGCCGGTGTCCTTGTCGTGCTTGCGGTGCTTCTGGACGATCTCTTCTTTGCGCTCGGCGAAAATCATCGTTCGTTCCCAATCAGGGCCGAGGTCGCTTCGTGACGACGTCAGGGCCCAGGCGTCGGACGAGGTCTCAGGAGCCGGAGGCTCGAGCGCTCGCCGCCGCGGTCACCGCCCGTCCAGCGCGTCCGCCACCATGGCGGGGTGCCAGCTCGAGGGTCGACGGCTCACGTAGGGAAGCCCACGGACGGTGTCAATGCGGCGCGTACGTTCCAGGATCGCCCGCATCTCGCCGCAACCGGCCGCCGGACGGGCCCGGGAACCCGAGCGCTGTTATCGTGTCTGCTCCCCGAGGTACCAAGTTGCTGCAGGACATGTCGGCCGCCCAGATCGCCCTCGCCATCCTCGGGGTGGGCGCCCTCATCGCCTGGCACGAGCTCGGTCACTACCTCGTCGCCCGCATGACCGGCATGAGGGTGCTCAAGTACTCCCTCGGCTTCGGTCCGCGCCTCTGGGGCTTCGAGCGGGACGGCATCGAGTACCGCCTCTCCGCCGTGCCGCTCGGCGGCTACGTGCACATCTTCGGCATGTCGCCCCTCGAGCCCGGCGCCCGCGAGGACCCGCGCTCGTTCATGAACGCTCCCCGCTGGGCGCGCCTCCTCGTCATGCTCGCCGGCGCCGGCTTCAACTACCTGCTCGCCTTCGTGCTGTTCTGGGTGTTCTTCGCCTCGTGGCCGGGCGGAATGATGCGCGTCAGCGACGTCACGCCCGGCTCACCCTTGGCCACGGCGGGTGTCGAGGCGGGCGATCGCGTGTTCTCCGTCGACGGCCGGCAGCTGCGGCAGGAGCGTGTCTTCTGGGAGGCCTTGTCGCCGAAGCAGCCGGCCGAGCTCGTGGTGCTGCGCGGCGAAGGGGAGCAGGCCGCGCGCCTCGACGTCACCCTGCCCGCGCTCTCCGTCGCCACGGCCGAGAAGATCGGCCCCACGGCCCTCGGCGGCGCGCTCACCTTCGAGGCGTATGACGTCGGTATTATCGACGCCGGCGGACGCGCGCTCGCGGCCTGCTACACCTACAGCGCGAAGACGCTCGAAGCCCTCGGCAAGCTCGCCCTCGGTGACAAGGACGTGCTCGCGTCGACGAGCGGCCCACCCGGCATCGTCAAAGAGCTGAAGCAGGCCGTGCAGCGAGGAATGGCCGACTTCCTCTGGCTGCTCGCCTTCCTGAACATCTCGCTCGGTCTGTTCAATCTGCTGCCGGTGCCCGCGCTCGACGGCATCAAGGCGCTCGTCATCGTTATCGAGGCCGCCATCCGCCGGGACATCAACCCGACCGCCCTCGCCGTCGTGAACCTCGTCGGGCTCGTGCTCTTGCTCGGCCTCATCATGGTCGTGTCCGTGAAGGACATTTTGAAGATGGCCGCCTGAGCTCTCGGGTCCCCCCCCGCTTTTTAGCGGGATTGCAGATGGTGGCTTTGTGCGGTTTCTATGGACCCTTCGCGTGTGCGCGCGTTGGGGGTTCCATGATGTTCCGTCTGTCTGTGTGGCTCTTCGTCAGCGTCGTCGTGGCGCTTCCCTTGGCCTGTGCTCCGTCAGAGCTACCGCCCTCGGACGCCGGTTCGGAGGGTGAAGGCGAAGGTGAGGGCGAAGGGGAAGGTGAGGGCGAGGGCGAGGGCGAGGGCGAGGGCGAGGGCGAG
>CAYLZW010000503.1:0-3473 GCA_964388085.1 uncultured Myxococcales bacterium
GGGATGTTCACCTGCTGGCCGGCGTGGATGAGGTCCGGGTTCTGGATCTGCGGGTTGTTGCGCAGCAGATCGTCGAGGCCGACGTTGTGCTGCTGCGCGATGCCGGAGAGCGACTCACCCCGCTTGACCGTGTGCACGCTCTGGCTCTCGCTCGAGCTGCTCGTGCTGGTGGAGGGGGTCGAGCTGCGCGTGGAAGAGATGTTCGTCATTCGTCCGCTTCTCCGTTGTCCCCGTAAGGACGTTATCGGCGCGGTGCGTGTCGCGTTTCTCCGTACATGCGCGGCGACGGGGGGCCTCCCCCTCATGACCGATGCCGACGACGAGCGCGCAGCGACGAGCGAGTGGGATAACCGCTTACATGCGCTCGATGTGCGCGCCGAGCGCGCGCAGGCGCTGCTCGATGTTGCCGTAGCCGCGATCGATCTGCTGCGCGTTCTGGATGACGCTCTTGCCGTCGGCGGCGAGGGCGGCGAGCAGGAGCGCCATGCCCGCGCGGATGTCGGGGCTCGACATCTGCTTGCCGTACAGCTTCGAGGGCCCTTCGATGACGGCGCGGTGCGGATCGCAGACGATGATGCGCGCGCCCATGCTGATGAGGCGGTCGACCCAGTAAAGGCGGCTCTCGTACATCCACTCGTGGATGAGCACCGTGCCGCGACAGCGCGTGGCGAGCACGACGGCGATGGAGGTGAGGTCCGCGGGGAAGCCCGGCCAGGGCGCGTCGTGGATGCGCGCGTGCGCCCCGTGCAGGCCGTCGCGCACGACGAGCTCCTGCTCGGCGGGCACGTAGATGTCCTCGCCGCGGTCCTCCCAGTGCACGCCGAGGCGGCCGAAGGCGACGCGCGTCATGCGGTGGTCACTCGGGCGCGCCTTCTTGATGAGCAGCGGCCCGCCGGTCATCGCCGAGAGCGCGATGAAGCTGCCCACCTCGATGTAGTCGGGGCCCACCTCGAAGCTGGTGCCGTGCAGGCGATCGCGTCCGTCGATGACGACGGTGTTGGTGCCGATGCCCTCGATGGACGCGCCCATGGCGACCAGCAGGCGACAGAGATCCTGCACGTGCGGCTCGCTGGCGGCGTTACGCAACACCGTCGTGCCCGACGCGAGCGACGCCGCCATGATGGCGTTCTCCGTCGCGAGCACGCTCATCTCCTCGAGGAAGATCTCGGCGCCCCGAAGGCCCTTGGGCGCGCGGATCTCGTAGCGCTCGGGGTGCACCTCGACCTCGGCGCCGAGCGCGCGGAAGGCCTGGATGTGCGTGTCGAGCGGCCGACGACCGATGCGATCGCCGCCGGGGGTCGAGATGGTGACCTCGCCGCCGCGCGCGAGGAGGGGACCGGCCACGGCGAAGCTCGCGCGCAGCTGACGGCTCAGCTCGATGGGCGGCTTGGTCGTCGCCAGCGTCGGCGTCGAGAGCCGCCAGCGCGTGGGCGTCTCCTCGTCGACCTGCGCGCCGAGGTGCGCGAGCAGCTTGCCCATGGCCTCGACGTCGCGCACGCGCGGCAGGTTCGCGAGCACGACGGGCTCGTCGGTGAGCAACGTCGCGCACAGGAGCGGCAGGGCGGCGTTCTTGTTGCCCTGTACCTCGATGGTGCCGGTCAGGCGCTCACCGCCCTCGATGAGGAACGTATCCATCGTCTCTCCGTCAGAGCGTGTCTGCTCGTCACGCACGGGTGTTCCGCGCACGCCTTCGGGCGCAGAGTCCCGCGGCGAGCCCGTCGCTGCAAGCGTGTCCGTGGCACCGTGGACGCCCGCGATCCGCGCTCGCGGGTCCGCGCTCTGGTCGGACAACGAAGCACACCGACGAGCGATTCCGCCTCCGGCACGTCGCGGGGGGACGCGAGCCGAGGACGGTTGTGGTGCGGGCCCTGTTTCAGAGAACATGACGCCCACGAATGCTCAGGGCCGAGTCAGCGCCGATGGACGATCGTTTGAGCGTGCAGGAGGACGTCCAGCGCTTCTGGCTCTACAAGCGCGGGCAATTGATCTTGCTGTTCTCGTCCGCGCCCGGGCCCTTCGTACCGACGACGGGCGCCGTGCAAGGCAGCGATCCGGAGGGCCTCATGCGTCCCTGCAAGTTCGCCTCCGGCCAGTTCATGAGCGTCGAATGGGAGCCTCGCGTACGGCGGGTCCTCGAGCGCGCGGGCGATCTGGTGGAGCTCATCGAGCTGCTCGAGGACCGGCGCTACGAGGTCGACCTCGAGCCGCCCTCCCAGCAGGTACGGCCGCTCCGGTGGCTGTAGACCGAGCGCCAACGCGCGGTGGCGGCTCGCCGTCGAGAGCGGTATTCGGACCGCTCGCTCCGCGCCGGTCGCCATCGAGAGCTCCCCGCATGCTTGCCTTTCGCCGCCCCGAGTCGTCCTCCAGGTCCGTGCGCCGCGTCGCGCGCGGGGTCGTCTGCTTGCTCACGCTGCCGCTCGTGACGCTGCCTCTGCTGACGCCGTTCGGGCTCGGCTGCGCCTCGTCGAAGGGCGGCGCGCGCGACGCCGACGGCGCGCCCGCTGCCGAGGCGCGGACGCTCTTCACCGTCGACGACGTCGTGCGACTGGAGCTCCGCCGTGCGCCCCCGCGGGAGTTCGAGGGCGCGCTCTCGCCGCCCGCGCCGGCCGAGGTGCGCGCGCGCGCGACGCTCGCTTTGGCGCGCCTCGAGCACACCGGCGCGCTGCCGCTCTTGTACCGCGCGGCGAAGGACGACAGCGCGCTCGTCCGGCGGCACGCTGCCTTCGGGCTCGGGCAGCTCGACGCGGGCCTCGTGCCGGACCGCGATCTGCACGACGAGATGCGGATCGGCGTCGAGTCCTTCCTGGTCGCTTGGCACGGCAGCGAGGTGAGCCCCGCGGTGCGCGCGGCCATCGTGCGCGCCCTCGGCCGCGTGTCGCTCGGGCAGGGCATCGATCACCTGCTACACGTCGCGCGGGAGGGCGCAGAGCGCGAGGAGGCGCTCTACGCGCTCGGCGTCTCGGGCGCCCGCCGCGCCGCCGCGCTCTCCTCGGACGCGCGCCTGCTCGACGTCGTCGTGCGGGCGCTGGTCGATCAGGACGTGAAGGTGCGCCGCGCCGCGGCGTACGCCGCCTTTCGCCAGAAGCTGCGGCTGCCCGACGACGTGCTCGTGCGCGCGCTCGACCAGCGCGACGCGGCCGCGCGGATTCATCTCGCGCGCGCGATGGCGGAGACGCTGCAGCAGCCGCAGCGCGCGCTGCCCTTGCTCGACGACGGTGACTGGCGGGTCCGGGTGGAGGCGACGCGCGCGTTGCTCGCGCAGGCCCTCCGCGGCGGCGCGCTGCCGGTGCCGGCGCTGCGCGCGGCCGGCGTCGCGGCGGCGAAAGAGCTCGTCCAGGCGGGCGGCAGCGGCGCGGAGGCGCACGTCGTCATGGCGGTGTGTGACGCGCTGGGTGACCCCGGCTTGCCGCTCCCGCCCGACGACATCCTGCCGGCGCTGGCCTCCATCATGAGCGTGCTCGCGCCGGCGACGG
>CAYLZW010000504.1:0-3472 GCA_964388085.1 uncultured Myxococcales bacterium
CGAACAGCAGGCCGCTTCGCGATCATGGGACCAACGCAAGCGATCGGGGGGTAGCACACGCCGTCGCTCGTTTCAGGCCGGCGCGCTTGTCGCTATGACGCGCGCATGATCACCAAGGCCGCCGCCGTCATCCCCCGCCTGCCCGACGGCCGCGTGCTCGTCGGCGTGCGCACGCTCTCGGCGCGCTCGTTCCCGGGCTCGCTCGCTTTTCCAGGCGGCGCCGTCGACGACGGTGACGAGCGGTTGCCGCGCGCCTCGGAGATCACGGAGGAGGCCGCCGAGCGCGCGGCCGCCCTGCGCGAGCTCGGCGAGGAGACCGGCCGTTGGTTCGTGTGTCTGCCCGGCGGAGCGCGCGCCGGCGAAGAGGTACAGCGCGCGTTCGCGACAGCGCTGCTCGAGGGGGCGACGCTCGCGGACGCGCTTCATCATCACGCCCTCGTGCTCGACGACCGGCAGCTCGTGTCGCTGGGACGCTGGCGCACGCCGGACTTCCTGCCGCGGCGCTTCGATCTGCGGCAGTTCCTCTTGCTGCTCGACGGCGAGCCGCCCGCGGCAGCGCCGCCCACCGACGAGCTGACGGAGGTGGGCTTTCGAGAGGTGCCGGCGCTGTTCGACGGCTGGCAGCGCGGTGACGTGCTGCTGCTGCCGCCCATCCGCTTCGTGTTGCGCGGGCTGCACGACGCCGCGCGGGCCGGTGACGACGAGGCCGCGCTCGCCGAGCGGCTCCGCAAGGTGCCGGTGGACGGCGCGCCCGAGCTGCGCGATCTGATCGCCGGCGTCGCCGTGCAGCCCTACCGCACGCCCACGCTGCCGCCCGCGACGCACACGAACACCGTGCTGGTGGGCGCGGGTGACTTCGTCATCATCGATCCCGCGACGCCTTACGACGACGAGCGCGCGCGCTTCGACGCGCTGCTCGCGCAGCTCGAGGAGGACGGACGCAGACCGCTCGCCATCGTGCTGACGCACCACCACGAAGACCACGTGAGCG
Organism: uncultured Myxococcales bacterium; assembly: GCA_964388085.1. GTDB lineage: Bacteria > Myxococcota > UBA727 > UBA727 > CAYLZW01 > CAYLZW01. Next base: position 992 of record CAYLZW010000504.1, read on the forward strand.
ACGCCGCGCGGCTCGTCGAGCGGCGCGGCCTGCCGGTGTGGGCGCACGCGAAGACGGCCGCGCTCGTGGACCTCCGCGTGGAGCGTCACCTCGAGGAGGGCGACGTCATCGAGCTGCCGGGAGCGCCGCGGCGCGCGCTGCGCGTGCTGTTCACGCCCGGCCACGCGCCCGGCCACGTGTGCTTGCTCGAGGAGGAGACCGGCGTGCTGATCGCCGGCGACATGGTGGCGAGCACCGGATCGATCCTCATCAACCCGCCGGAGGGTCATATGGGCACCTACCTCGCGAGCCTGTCTCGGCTGCTCGACGAGAGGCCGCGGCGGGTGGTGCCTTCGCACGGGCCGCTCCTCGCGGACGGGCCCGAGCGCCTGCAGGTCCACGTCGAGCACCGCCGGCGCAGGCAGCGCCAGGTGCTCGAAGCGCTGCCGGCCGACGCCCCCGGGGCGACGCCGAGCGATCTCGTGCCGCCCATCTACGGCGGCGAGGTGCCGAGCGCGGCCTTTCCGTTGGCCGCGCGCTCGGTGCTCGCCTGCGCGGAGCTGCTCGTCGAAGAGGGCAGCGCCCGGCAGCGCGACGGTCGCTTCTGGCGCGCCTGAGACGTCGTGCGTCTCGCATGGGACGGTCGCTGAGACGTCGCGGCAGCAGAACGCCGTCGTCTCGCGGCACGGTGTCAGTTTTCCGAACGCTGTGACGGCGATCGCAGCGCGCGGAGCGCGGGCTCCCGCCTCTCTCTCGGCCAATCACGACGGGACCCGACCGCCGTGGCGGCGTGGCACATGCGCTGCATTGCCTGTGCGGCAGAGCGCTCGAGGCAGCGCCCGAGCGGAAACCTTTGGACGGCTCGTCCGTTCCTACGACCGAGAGCACAGGAGGCCACCATGGACAACCCCACGAAGCAGCCGGCCGCGGACAAGCGCCCGCTCGCACAGGGCCGCGGCCTCTACGACGTCGTCGCCGACGTGTCGCAGTACGCGCTGGCGCTGGCGCGCACCTACGAGAACCGTCGCCCGCACGCGCTGCGCCGCGGCCGCTTGCACACCGTCTGAAGCGGCATGCCGTTCGGCTCATCCCGGCGCCGCGTCAGGTGACGTCGGCGCGCGGATCGAGCAGCAGCAGCGCCGCCAGCAGATCGTCGAGGACGGGAGTCAGCCGCAAAGCGCGCGCGTCATCGAAGGTACAGGCGTCCTCGTCCATGTAGAGGTCTCGGTTCACCTCGATCTGAACCGCGTGTATGCCCCGGCCCGGCCGCCCGTGGTGGCGCGTGATGTAGCCGCCCATGTACGGATCGTTCGCGCGCACCTCGAAGCCCGCTTCCGTGAAGTGCGCGCACACCGTCGTCATCAGCGACGCCGAGCAGCTCTTCCCGCGCACGTCTCCCGGCACGATGTCCGCGCGCCGCCGATCGGTGTCGCTGTGCCCCACGCGTCCGACCGAGGGCATGGAGTGCCCGTCGACGAGGATGGCGTAGCCGAAGCGTCGTCGCCGGTCCTCGAGCAGCGCCGCGAGCTTCTCGTGATACGGCCGGTGCACGCGCTCGATGCGGCTCTCCAGCTCCGCCTTCGTGAGCGGCCTCGGCAGCACGTCCTTGCCCTCGGTGCTCACGCGCCAGATGAGCGCGCGCGGGTTCGGCCGCGAGGGGATCTCCACCTCGGCGCACACGAGCGTGTCGACGTCGAGCGGCGAGCGGTTCAGGTCGAGCACATAGCGGCTGTGCGTCGCCACGAGGAAGGCGGCGCCGAGCCGCGGCGCACCCCGCCACAGGCGATCGACGAAGAGATCGGCGTCGCGCAGCACGGTGCGCTCATCGGCGCCGACGGTGGCGCGGTCCTCGGGCGGGATGAGCACACCCGCGTGCGGCACGCTCACGACCAGCGGCGTCGGGGTTTCCGGCTCTACCAGCCGATAAGGCGCGGCGTCCGCGGCGGTGGCGACCATGCCGAATTTGTGCGCGCGCGGCGCCGCTCGGTCAACCCGCGAGGCCGAGGAGCGCGTGGATGTGCACGGGCTGCTGCCTGCCGCGCACCTCGGTCGGGGGCAGCGTCGTGAAGCGGAAGCCGTCCCCTACGAGCGCGTGCGTCGCGTCCGACACGAGCACGCGGTGCCCGAGCGTCTTCGTGAGCCCCTCGAGCCGCGAGGTGAGGTTCACGGTGTCGCCGATGACCGTGTACTCCATCCGCTTGAGCGAGCCGATGTTGCCGGCCACGAGCTCACCGGTGTGCACGCCGATGCCGATGCCGATGGCGGCCTCGCCCCGCGCGCTGCGCTGCGCGTTCATCTCGTCGAGCTTTCGGGTCATCTCGACCGCGCAGCGCACGGCGGCGCGCGCGTCCTCCTCGACGCTGCCGTGCCCGACGGGCACGCCGAACACGGCCATGATGGCGTCGCCGATGAACTTGTCGAGGATGCCGCCGTGGTCGAAGACGCAGCCGACCATCATCTCGAGGTAGCCGTTCAGGAAGGCGACGACGTCCTCGGGCGCCA
>CAYLZW010000505.1:0-3460 GCA_964388085.1 uncultured Myxococcales bacterium
CGTAGTAGCGGCCCATGGTGCCCTGCAGCTCGGGGAACTCGCTGACGACGCCGCTGACGAGGTCCGCCTTGGAGAGGTGCGCGGCGCGAAGCGCACGCTCGCGAGCGTCCGCTGGGACGTCCACGAACGACGCCAGCAGGTCGGTGAGCGCCTCCACGCGGGTGGTCTTGTCGGCCAGCGTGCCGAGGTCGCGCTGGAACACGACGCCGGCGAGCTTGGCCGCGCGCTCCTCGAGGCGGTGCTTGTTGTCTTCCGCGAAGTAGAAGGCGCCGTCCTCGAAGCGGGAGCGCAGCACGCGCGCGTTGCCGGCCGCGAGCTTTTGGGGATCCTTCGGCTCGCTGCCCGCCACGACGACGAACGCGTTCAAGAGCGAGCCGTCCGCCTTGGCGACGCCGAAGTAGCGCTGGTGCTCCTTCATCTCGCTGAGCAGGAGCTCCTTCGGCATCTCGAGGAAGCGCTCCTCGAAGCGCCCGAGCACCGGCCAGGGGTACTCGACCAGGTTCGCGACCTCCTCCAGCAGCTCCTCGTCGTCGAGCAAGACCCCACCGGCGTCCTGCGCGAGCGCGCGCGCCCCCTCGAGGATGGCCCTCCGGCGGTCGGCGCGCGTGAGCATCACGCGGCGCTCCGCCAGCTTCTGCTTGTAGTCGGCCGCGCCCGTCACTTCGACAGCATCAGGAGCGTGGAAGCGATGCCCGCGCGTGCTCGTCCCCGACGTCACGCCCGCGAACGAAACCTTCAGCGGCGCCTCGCCGAGGAGCGCGAGCAGGTTGCGCACGGGGCGGCCGAAGGACTCCTTGCCGTCGGTCCAGCGCATCTGCTTTCGGAACGGCACGCGCGGCAGCAGCGCGCCCAAGATGCCGGGCAGCACCTCCTTGGCGGACGCGCCCTTCTCGAAGACCCGCGCCGCCATGACGACGCCCTTCTTCGTCTCCTTCTTGTAGGCCGCCGTGGCGTCGAGCCCGCGGCCCTTCAGAAAGCCCTCGCCCGCCTTCGTGAGCGCGCCGTCCTTGCCCCAGGCGACCTCCGCCTTCGGGCCGGTGACCTCCTCCTCGCGATCCTCCTGGCGCTCGGCGATGCCCTCGACGACGACGACGAGCCGGCGCGGCGTGCCCTCGGCCCAAGCGGCGCCGTGCGTGAGGCGAGCCTCGTCGAGCGCCGCCGGCAGCGCCGTGGTCAGGAAGTCGAGCGCCGGATCGAGGAAGCCCGCGGGGAGCTCCTCGGTGCCGATCTCGAAGAGAAGGTCTGCCATGTCTTCACCTCGCTACCGCCGGCGGCGTAGCAAGGCGAAGCCAAGAAGGAAAAGCGCAAAGACCGCTCCCGTCACCGGCCCGCCCTGCACGGCGACGTGCGAACAGCCCGTGGGGCAGCGGCCGGTGTCATCCAGCTCGGCGCCTTCGGCACACGCGCACAGACCGTCGGCCCCGAGCGTCGCGCCGATGGCCTCGCAGCTCAGATCCTCGTTGCACTCGGGCCCGGTGTGCATGCCCGTGTCTTCGCCATACTCGAAGTAGAGCGTCACGGGAGTGGCGACGCTGGTGATGTCACCCGGGTCTGCCTCGCCATTGGCGTTGCACGCGTTCGCCGCCGCGTAGAGCGTCACTGACGTCGGGCTGTTGATCGCGCGCGACTGCGAGTGCAGCACGAACGGCCAGGAGACCTTGCCCGCGGCGAACGCACGCGGCGCGGAGTGGTTCACCTCGGTCTTGCTCTCGATACCACCGGCGTTCGCCTGCTTCATGTCGGCTTGCGTCCCGGCGGGAGCGAGGACGGGCGCGTCGTCCCGGCCCACGTTGAAGCCCACGACCTCGATGCCGAAGCCAGCGACGGGCTCGCCGCAGGTGCTGCCCTCCGGACAGAACAGACCGACCGTCTCGTCGTCGCCCGCCGGTGGCTCGTCCACGATGAGGTCGACCCGGAGCCCCTGCGCACCGTACGGGATGGTGTGGATGGTGTTCTCGAGAAAGAGCTTGCCCTCCCCGTCGCGCGCGAAGCATTGCCGCTCGCGCACGCGAGTCTCCGCGTCGAAGGAGATGCGCGCGCCGTCGTAGGTCTGCGCGCTGTGGCACTGGTTGCAGACGCCGCCGTTCGGACGCCCGGTCGCTCCCGCATGTCCGCCGATGCGGGCGAAGGCGGCGGGCGCGATCAGCGTGGTGCCCACGACGGCGATCGTCAGTAAGGACCTCATGGTCGCACCGTTCATGTGCGCTCCCGACGACGGCCGAGCAGCAGGAAGCCGAGCAAGGAGAGCAGCGCGAGGCTGCCGTAGCTACCGGCGGTGCTGACGCCGCCGCTCGCCGAGCTGTTGCAGCAGCAGGAGCCGAAGGCCGGCGGAGCGCCGTTCGGGCACACGAGGCAGAAGCCGGGCATCTGAACGTTGCCGTCGGCGTCCTGCACCGCCGCGTGCAGCACGAAGTTCGAGTTGCGATCCGCCGGATCGTCGAAGTCGTTGCCGTTGGCGACGTTGGCGCCGACCCAGAACTCGAGGCCGCGCGTCAGGTCCGGCGCGGCCGGGGCGGTGTACTGGAACGACCAGGAGCCGCCCGACGCCACGTCCTTGGGGATCGAGTGCGTGATCTCGTTGCCGAAGAGCTCGTCCGCCACGCGCTTGAGCCGCGTGCCGTCGCCGGCGATGAAGGCACCGCCACCGACGACCTCGGCGTTGAAGCCGGCGCGCGGACCGGAGCACACGTTCAAACCAGGCTGGCAGCACAGGTTCGCGTTCTCCGCGGTGCAGCCGCCGCGCTCCATGCAGACCTCGCCGTCGGCGGGCGGCCAGTCGGTGCCGTCGCCAGGATCGCAGCAGTTCGAGCCTGGGCAGACGGGAACCTGGTCCCCCGCCGGGGCCGTGATCTCGACGACGGCGGTGTAGGTCTGGCCCGCCTCGAGGACCGGAACCTGCGCCTCAGGGTGGTCTTCCTGGAAGCAAGGCAACGTCTCCTCGGTGTCGATCGTCAGCTTCATTCCGTCGTACGAGAGCGTGCCGTGGCACTGCAGGCAGCTCTGTCCAGGAGTACGACCGCTGAACCCGGTCTGTCCTTCGGAGAACGCGAGCGCCGTGCTCGACGACAGGAGCCCGACGACGAGCATCATTCGCGTAGCGCTTGCGCGAGCGATCAGGGGCTCGACTCGTCCCCAGGGATGACCAACCATGTACGCAACTCCAGCGTGAGAAGGGCGCGCAAACCGCGCGGCCCCCCTCTTTTGCCACAACTTGGCTAGGAAGCGCCAAGCAGGGCCCGGTCCTCGCCCACGAGCATGGGGAAGCCCTGCTGCTCGCGGCTCGCCATCCAGGCCACGGCGCAGGCGCGCGCCAGATCGCGGATGCGGCCGATGTAGGCGGCGCGCTCGGTCACGCTGATGGCCCCGCGGGCATCGAGCAGGTTGAACGCGTGGCTGCACTTCAGCGTGTAGTCGTAGGCGGGCAGCACGAAGCCCTTCTCGAGGCAGGTCTCGGCCTCCT
>CAYLZW010000506.1:0-3459 GCA_964388085.1 uncultured Myxococcales bacterium
GCAGCTTCATGATGTGCACGGGGTTGAAGAAGTGCAGGCCGATGACGTGCTCGGGGCGCTTGGTGGCGCTGGCGATCTCGGTGATGGACAGGCTCGAGGTGTTCGAGCCGAGCAGCGCGCCGGCGGGGCAGAGCGCGTCGGCGCGCTCCAGGAGCTCGCGCTTGAGCGCCATGCGCTCGGGGATGGCCTCGATGAACAGGTCGGCCTCGCGCGCGGCCTCATCCATGCTGGTCGCGCCGTCGAGGAGCTCGAGCGTCCGATCGCGCACCTCGGGGCTGACCTTGCCGCGCTCGACGCCCTTGTCGAGGTTCTCGCCCACGCGGCTGAGCGCGCGGTCGATGAGCTCCTGCTCGATGTCCACCAGCGTGGTGTGGATGCCGGCCATGGCGCACGCCTGCGCGATGCCGTGTCCCATGGTGCCGGCGCCGACGACGACGGCGCGCTCGAAGCCGCTCATGATGTCCTCCCTGCCTTCGGGTCCTCTGCCAAAATCGTGTTCCGTCACGGGCCGCTCGTCAGCGTACGGGGCGCTCGACGAGGACGGCGAGGCCCTGCCCGACGCCCACGCACAAGGTGGCGAGGCCGAGCCGGCCGCCGGTGCGCTGCAGCACCGAGAGCAGCGTCGTCAAGATGCGCGCGCCCGAGCAACCGAGCGGGTGGCCGAGCGCGATGGCGCCGCCGTGCAGGTTCACCCGGCTCTCGTCGAGCTCGAGGCTGCGCAGCACCGCGAGCGACTGTGAGGCGAACGCCTCGTTCAGCTCGACGGCGTCGAGGTCCGCCGCGCCGAAGCCGTAGCGCTCCATGAGCTTCTTCGTGGCGGGCACCGGGCCGATGCCCATGACGCGCGGGCTCACGCCGGCCGAGGCCGCGCCGCGCACGACGCCGAGGATGGGCAGCCCCTTTTCGTCCGCGTAGGCGCGCGAGGTGACGACGAGGGCAGCGGCGCCGTCGTTCAGGCTCGAGCTGTTGCCGGCGGTGACCGAGCCGCCCTTCTTGAAGGCCGGCTTCAGCTGCGCGAGCTTCTCGAGCGAGCTGTCCGGGCGCGGGCCCTCATCGGCGCCGACGACGACGTCCGGCCCCTTTCGCTGCGGGATCTGCACCGGCACGATCTCGTCGGCGAACCAAGCCTGCCGCTGCGCAGCGACGGCCTTCTCGTGGCTTTGCTGCGCGAAGGCGTCCTGATCCTCGCGCGTGATCCCGTGCTCCTCCACGACGTTCTCGGCGGTCTCGCCCATCTGCTCGAGGGGGATGAGCGCGGCGAGCTTCGGGTTCGGAAAGCGCCAGCCGAGGGAGGTGTCGAACACGGCCGGCGCTCCCGTCGGAAAGCCCACATCGGGCTTCGCCATGGACCAGGGGGCGCGGCTCATGGACTCGACGCCACCGGCGAGGCACACGCGCGCGTCGCCGCCGCGGATGGCGCGGCTCGCCTGCACCACGGCCTCGAGGCCGGAGGCACACAGGCGGTTCACCGTCACCGCGGGCACCGCCTCGGGGAGGCCGGCCAGCAGCACGGCCATGCGGGCGACGTTGCGGTTGTCCTCGCCCGCCTGGTTGGCGCAGCCCGCGTAGGCCTCGTCGACGTCGGCGCCCGGCACGCGCGCGCGCGCGAGGGCCTCCTGGTAGACGAGGGCCAGCATGTCGTCGGGGCGCACGGCGCTGAGCGCGCCGCGGATCCGGCCGATGGGGGTGCGGCAGGCGGACACGAGCACGGGATCGAGCGCGCTGTCGTCGAAGCGAGGGCTGTTCTTGCGAGGCGCCATGGAGTCCTCCGAAGGGCCCCTGTTCGATAGCAGATGCGAGACCTGGCACCAGGGCCGGGCGGGTCATAGTGTTGGAGAGCAGGGTGCGGAGAGCTCGAGTACCCGGGTCCCGTCGGCCGTGAGGTGGTGTGTTGAACAAGTGGCTCGAGCGCGCGCTCATCAGCGCCGGGGCCGCCGTCGTGAGCACGACAGCGATCGTCACGACCGCCGAGCGGCCCGGCAAGCGCAAGAAGCGCAAGAAGAAGAAGGGCGAGGACTCCCGCGGCAAGGACGGCGCCCTCGTCGACGATGAGGTGCCGCGCTCGGTGGGCGCCCAGGCCGCGCACGACTACCGCGTCGGCCACGACGGCGGCCTTACGGCGCGCGAGTGGCTCGCCAACGTGCGCGACGCCGGCAAGAACGCCGCCTCCCGCGTGTCCACCGTCGGTGGGTATCTGATCGGCCGCCAGCAGCCTCCGCCGCCGGAGGGCGACGGGGAGGGCGCCGAGCTCGACGAGGCGCGTGCGCCGCGACCCAAGGCCAAGCGCAAGAAAGTGCGCCGGCGCGTCCGCCGGAAGGTGGGCGAGGGGCCGCGGGAGCCGGCCACCGCGAAGAAGAAGCGCGCGGGCGGCCAGAAGGTGCGCCAGAAGAAGGGCAGCGCTCGTCGAGGAGAGGAGCCGGTGGACGAGATCCGCGAGCTGCGCGACGAGGCCGTGAAGCGCGCGGCCTCCGCGGCCGCCAAGCACGCGGCGGACAAGTCCGGCCTCGGCGGCGCCGCCCGTCAGATCAAGGAGTCCGGCGAGGAGCTGTGGAAGAAGACCGAGCAGCTCGGCAAAGCCGTGAAGGACCGCGTGCCCGAAGACCTCGGCGAGCGCGCCTCCGCTACCCTCGGCGAAGCCGGCAAAGGCATCGCCCGAGGCGCCCGCGCTCTATCCGAGCGCTTGCGCACGGCCCTCTCGGAGGAGCAAGCGCGCGAAGAGCGCGACGTCAGCGCGCCCCCCGACGTCGCTGAGGAGCACGCGCCCAACGTCGAAGAGGACGGCGCCGCTCGGCACGAGCCGACCGTCAAGGAGCCTGACCTCGGCGACAGGCTCGGCCGCGGCATCAAGGGCGTCGCGCGCTGGATGGAGGGCCCCGGCGCTCCCCGTGACGACGACGGCCCGAGCGCGCCTCGGCGCACGCGACCGGCGGTTCCGGAAGATGACGTCGTGGAAGCGAAGGATCCGGATGCCGCGCCGCCCGATGTGGTCGAGGCGAAGGATCCCGACGACGACGCGCCGCTCTGAGCGGCAACATTCTACGGTTCGTCGCTTCAATCATCGAGAGCAGGCGAGTCTGGAATGTCCCGCACGATGAGGACATTCGTACGCTCGTCATAGGTGACGCTGCCGCGCTCGGACAAGACGTCTTTGACGAGCGGCGCGAGGTCGGCCGCGCGCGCGTTGTTGACCGGGATGACGCGCGTGACGAGCGGCGCGGTCTTGCGCCACGCGACCGACTCCTCGAGGGCGGCGGCGCGCTCGGCCGCGAGCTCCGCCTTTTGCGCGATGCGGATGATGTTGCCCCGCTCGACCATGGCGAGGTCGTGCAGCGCCAGGATGGTGACGAGCGCGTCGTCCCAGGGGACGTTCGTCAGCTTGACCGTCACCTTGCCTTGTACGTCGTCGGGGATGACGACGTTCTTGCCGCTCACGTCGGCGAGCAGGCGGATCACGTTCTG
>CAYLZW010000507.1:0-3456 GCA_964388085.1 uncultured Myxococcales bacterium
GGAGACACGGCGGCGCAAGAGGTGGTCCATGACGCCGTTTGCCGGACGCATACGCACGGGGCAGCCGTACCACGTGCAGGTGTGCGTCAGCGAGCCCGGTGGAGGCGTGTGCCGCTCGAGCTCCTTCTATTGTACGCCCGGCCTCACTCCCACGGAGGGCCAGATGCCCGACGATCTATGGGACGTGCCCTGCTACGAGGAGCACGCGGGCTAAGCAGAGGGGGCGAATCGCGTCAATCACCCCGGGTAGCAGGTGCCGTCGACGTCGCAGACGTACCCCTCGTCGCCCCGACACTCGTCGTCGCCAGCGCACTCCTGCAGGCAGATGCTGTAGGCGCAGCCGCCGGTGCCGTCGTCGCCGAGGCAGAAGCAGGCGGAGCCGGACGGGCAAAGGTCGGGGCCGCCGGAGCAGTCGCGCGTGCAGTAGCCGCCGTCGAAGGCGGGCTCGCAGTAGAGGCCGCCTTCGCAGTCGAGCGAGTCCGTGCAGCCGGCGCCTACGCCGCCTTCGCCGGTGCCTTCGTCGTCCTCGAAGAGGAAGGCGGGCGCCACCAGGAAGTCCTTGCCCTCGATGTGCTCGCCGGCCGCGACCGTGAGGATCTCGGCCTCCTGCAGGCTCGGGTACACGCCGATGCCCTCGTGGTCCTCGAACTCGCCGTCGTTGTCGTCGTCGGAGAGGCCGACCACGAGGTAATCGCCCGGGCTCAGGTTGAAGAGCTTGTAGCGGAAGCCGTCGGTGACGCTCGCGCTGTAGGGGCGCTCGACGGTGAAGCTGTCGCCGTCGATCTTCACGGCGCCGAGCAGCACCGTGGTGGCGACGTTGATGACCTCGTCGCTCCACAAGAGCTGTGCCTCGGCCGCCTGGCTGTCGCCGAACACCGCCGAGATGGTGGCCTCGCCGAGATCGGTGCCGCTGCGATCGATGCTGACCTCGACCACCAGCTTCTCGTCGGGCCCGAGCGTGCCGCCGCTGACGTCGAGCGTAATGAGATCGCGCCCAGGGCCGCCGACGCTCAGGGTCACCTCGGTGGAGGCGCCGACGTTCTCGAACACCACGCGCGCGTCCTTGTCGTTTCGGCCGATGCGCGTGACCGCGGGCGTGGCGACGACGAGCGGGGTGCCGTCGGTGCCCTCCATGGCGCGCAGCACGCGCACGGCGTTGACCATGCCGGCGCCGCAGCCCGCGCTGCAGGAGATGTTGCCGTCGGCGGTGTCGGTGAGGAGCGCGCGCGCCTCGGTCTGCTCGACGTTCGGATCGAGCGACTTCATCAGCATCGCGAGGCCGGCGACGTGCGGCGCCGCCATGGAGGTGCCCTGGTAGAACACGACCGACTCGCCCGCGGTCGAGAGCACGCCGTCCGCGTTGCCGTCGCCGTCGATGTCCTCGGCCTGCTCGCCGCCCGGCGCCGCGATGTCGACGAGGTCGCCGTAGTTCGAGTAGCTGGCCTTCTTCGGCTGCGTGCGCTCGCCGCCCACGTTGCCGAGCGCCGCGACGGTAATGGCGCCGGGCGCGTTCGCCGGCGTGAATTCCGAGGCGTCGATGTTGTCGTTTCCGGCCGCCACGACGACGATGGCGCCGGTGCCGATGGCGTCGGCGACGGCGTCGTTCAGCGCCTCGGACTCGCCAGGCCCGCCGAGGGACATGTTCAGCACGTCGGCCGGGGTCGGGTTCGTGCTGACGCCGTCGACGTCGGAGCCCACGGCCCAGTAGATGCCGCCCGCGATGTCGAAGAGCGAGCCGCCGCCCTGCCCGAGCACGCGCACGGCGAGCACCGAGCCCTGCCAGGCGATGCCCGCTACCATCTCGGCGTTGTCCGTCGCCGCCGCCATGGTGCCCGCGACGTGGCTGCCGTGGTGGCTGTGACAGCCGGAGCCGCAGGCGTTGTCGCCCTCGTCGTGCCCGTCGTTGTCGCGGCCGTCCCCGTCGCCCGCCGTGTCCGCGTCGTCGATGAGGTCCGCGCCGCCGCTGACGCGCGAGGACAGCTCCGGATGATCGAGCAGGATGCCGGTGTCGATGACCGCCGCGACGACGTCAGGGTGCCCGGTGGTGATGTCCCAGGCGGCCGGCAGCCGCATGGCGCCGTAGTGCCACTGCACGGGGTAGAGCTGATCGTTCGGCGTCTTCACCATCTGCAGCACGCGGTTTGGCTCGGCGTAGCGCAGCGTCTCGGAGAAGCGCGCGAGCCGGTCCGCCGCCTGCAGGGTGCGCAGCACGTCGAGCGGGCGGCCGTCGTCGCCCAAAAGCTCCGCGAGGCACATCGTGTCCGTGTTGCAGAGGCGGACTTGCACCTGCGTGCCGTCGTCGAGGAACCTAGCGAGCGTGCGCGCGAGGCCGCTCTTGTCGGCGCGCGCGGGGACGCCGTCCTGCGCTCGAACGATGATCTCCCCTGCCCGCCAGCGCGGCTCGGTCATGTCCTTCGGCGGCTGGTTCGCGATCGACGACGAGGGCACCCGATAGCGCTTCGCCGGCAAGAGCGGCCTCGCCTCCGGCACGCCTTCGCCCCCGTGCGCGTCCTGCAGCGCCGCGCGCGCCTTCTCGAGCAGCGGCGAGGTGCGGCGCCGTTCGCTCCCGGTGCCCAGGACGCTGGCGCTCTCGAGCGGCCCGGCGGTCGGCACGCTCACGCTGCCGAGGATGTGTCCGCGCTCGGGATCCTCACACTCGGGATCGCTCTCGAAGTCACACGCGAACAGCGCGTTCAGGATCTCGCAGCCGGACAGGCCGAGGGGAGCGAGGGTGACGGCGGCGAGCAACGCGAACACACGGTGGACGGACATTCGGCGCACCTCATGCGACACACGGAGAGCTCCCCCACAGGGACGTCGCCGAGCGGGGGAAGATTCGCGTCGCACGTTACCAGGGCGCGAGGCGGATGGCGCGGCCGAGCGGCGGCCGGCCCGCCCTCGTGCCCTACTCCAGCAGGATCCGCTCGATGATGACGACGGCCGCCCGCGGCAGGAGCGTGTTCTCGTAGTAGTCGTCGTCGGCCGTGACGCGGTACCGGCCGGCGTGCAGCTGCACCGTGTACTGCCAGCCGTCATTGGAGCAGGCCGACGTCCACTCGCTGTCGAGGCCGTCGAGGTTCGTGAAGCTCAGCTCCACGCAGCCCGCGTCGCTCCCCTCGCGCAACTGCACGGCGCCGCCGTTCTGCGTCACGCTGCCGCTCACGGTGATGAGCGGAGGCACGTCCACGTCGATGTCCAGCGTCGTGCTCGACGTCAGCGAGCGATCCTCGTGCACCGTGAGGGACGCGCTCGGCAGCAGCGTGTTCTCGTAGTAGTCGTCGTCGGCCGTGATGCGGTAGTCGCCGGCGTAGAGCTGCACCGTGTACTGCCAGCCGTCATTGGAGCAGGCCGACGCCCACTCGCTGTCGAGGCCGTCGAGGTTCGAGAAGCTCAGCTCCACGCAGCCCGCGTCGCTCCCCTCGCGCAGCCCCACGGCGCCGCCGTTCTGCGTCACGC
>CAYLZW010000508.1:0-3448 GCA_964388085.1 uncultured Myxococcales bacterium
TGAACAGGATCTGCGAGGTGTCGACCTGCAGGAACTCCTGCTGCGGGTGCTTGCGACCGCCCTTCGGCGGCACGTTGCAGCTCGTGCCCTCGATGATCTTGAGCAGCGCCTGCTGCACGCCCTCGCCCGAGACGTCGCGCGTGATGGACGGGTTCTCGCCCTTGCGCGTCACCTTGTCGATCTCGTCGATGTAGACGATGCCCCGCTGCGCGCGCTCGATGTCGTGATCGGCGGCGTTCAGCAGGTTGACGATGATGTTCTCGACGTCCTCACCGACGTAACCGGCCTCGGTCAGCGAGGTGGCGTCGGCGATGGTGAAGGGCACCTTCAGGATGCGCGCGAGCGTCTGCGCCAGCAGCGTCTTGCCCGAGCCCGTGGGCCCGATGAGCAGGATGTTCGACTTCTGTAGCTCCACGTCGTCGGTGTCGACGTTCGTGAAGATGCGCTTGTAGTGGTTGTGCACCGCTACCGAGAGCACCTTCTTCGCCCGCTCCTGCCCGATGACGTACTCGTCGAGCACGGCCTTGATCTCGGACGGCTTCAGGATGGTCGGGCTACCGGACTGCTCCTGCTCGGCCTCGACCTCCTCGGCGATGATGTCGTTGCAGAGCCCGATGCACTCTTCGCAGATGTACACGCTCGGCCCGGCGACGAGCTTCTTCACCTCCTTCTGGGACTTCCCGCAGAAGGAACAGGTCAGCGTGTTGTCGTCGCGCTTTACGGCCATGGCCCCGAGTGTTTAACCATCCTGCCCCACTTCGCAAAGCATTGGCCGCTCGGTTGGCGGCTAGACCGTCCCCTCGCCCTCCGGCGCGGCCGGCTCCTCGCCCTCCTCGTCGTCGCTGCCGAGGATCACCTGCTCCCAGCGCGCCTCGCACGCCTTGCACGCCTCCTCGAGAGCCCGCGGCAGGTAGCCGCCCGCCTCGCGCACGCCCGTCCCGGCCGCGACGAAGAGCGTGCGGTAGCCGAAGCGGCCGTCGAGCCGCACCGTGAGCGGACCCGCGATCCCCTCGAAGGTCTCGTTCGGGACCCCCTCAAGGGCCGCCTCCTCGCGGTGCGCCACCCTTCCGCGCAGGCGGTCGACCATGCCGGCCTTGCCGCGCACGGCCTTCAAGTGTGCTTGCAGGCGCGCCTTCGACGACGCCGAGCGGCGCTCCTCGAGCGACGCCACGGCCGAGTGCAGGGCCGGCTCGACCTCCTCGGGCTCGAGCGGCGCGAGCACCTCGACGCCGGTGATGGTGCCTTGCTCGTCGGCGTACACGCGCAGGTGGCCGCGTGCGGGTTCCTTCTTGGCTCGGCCGAACATGCCCATGGGGCGATGCTAGCCGAAGGCACTCGCGGACGTGGAGGTCGCCTTCCCTTTCTGGCGGGAGCAGGCGATCCTGCCGTGCATGGAACGTACGACGCAGCACTCCCTCGACGTCGACCGCATCATCCGCCGCGTGCGCATCAGCCAGGTGGCGCTCGTCACCACCGGCGTCGTCGCTGCGATCCTCCCCTCGCTCGTCCAGAACGACGCCTTTCGGCTGCCCATCGTCGCCTACTCGGCGTCGCTGTGCGTCGTGCCGCTCGCCTACGGCGTGTTCCTGTACGCCGTGCAGGGCGCGGTGCGGTCGTTCGTTCCTGACACCGAGCGAATCCCCTTGCTGCTCGCGCTGTTCGCGGGGGCGCCCTGCATCGGCGGGCTGCTCGAGATCCTCCTCCTCCATCGCCTCGCCCGCTCCACCGCGCGCCTCGAGGGTGCCCGCGATCGTTCGGCCCTCGTTGCCACGCTGGCGTTTCTGCGGGGCGGTAGCGTATGGGTGAGCGCCTTGTTCCTCGGGCCGTTCGCGATGATGATCGGCGGCCAGGCGGGGATGATCGCCCTGTACGCCGCCGGCCCCATCGTGAGCTTCGCCATTCTCGGCGTCATCACGCAGATCATCGTCACGCCGCTGCTCGATCAGCTGGTGCCAGCGACGAGCGGCGTGCGCCTCGCCGGCGCTGGCGCCAGCAGCTCCATGGCGGTGCCGTCGTCGAGCGGCGAGCGCGAGTGAGCGTCGCGTCCCGAGATGGCGGAACGAAGGGAACGAGCGGTGACCAAAGCGCAACCCGTGGCTCCGGACTGGCACCTGAAGCTGCTCGCACGCCGTCGCAGCGCGTCGGCGGAAGCGTCGTTCCAAGCGGAGCTCGAGCGCGTGCGGGGCATGAGCATCGAGCAGCGGGTGCTCGAGGCGCTCACCATGTCCGAGCGCTTCGCCTGGCTGGTCCCTACTCCGCTGCAGGATGAGCCTTGAACCCGCGCGCGATCCTCGACGTGGCCGAAGAGGTGTCCCGGCTCCTCCAGGACGGCGGCGACGAGGTCCTCCTCATCGGCGCGCTCGCGCTGGCGGCGCACGGGTATGTGCGCGAGACGCGTGACGTCGACCTGGGCTCGAACGCCTCCCTACCCCGGCTGCGCGCCATCGCAGACCAGCTTCGCCGCAAGGGGTACGTCGTCGAGCTGCGCGAACCAGACGGCGACGACCCCCTGAGCGGGGTGCTGGACGTGTCGGGTCCCTTCGGCCTCGTACAGGTCGTGAGCTTCGGAGGGACGTTCCCGGCTGTGATTCGGGACGCCGCTGAGCACGCCACGTTGGTCGTCGCGCCCGGGAGCTCACTGCGCATCGTCCCGCTGCCGCAGCTCGTCGCCATGAAGCTCTATGCCGGGGGTCTCAGATCGAAGGCTGACGTCGCCGAGCTGCTCGCCCGCAATCCCGACGTGGAGCTCGACGAGGTGCGTGCGGCCTGCGCGCGCTACCGCCTCGGCGACGAGCTGGCAGAGGTGCTGGCCGGCCCGTGACCTTGGCGCCTGCCTTCCATACGCAGCCTTTTCAGCCACAAAGGCCTGGCATCTGGCCGGGTGGAGCCTTAGATAACCGGAAGCCCACGGCCCCAGGAGCTAGCGCCATGAGTTACTCGCCCGTCGTCATCGAGCAGACCCCGCGCGGTGAGGTCCAGTACGACATCTGGTCGCGCCTGCTGAAGGACCGCATCGTGTTCCTCGGCCGGCCCATCGATGACCACGTGGCGAACCTCATCGTCGCCCAGCTGCTCTACCTCGAGGCCGAGGACGCCGAGAAGGACGTCATCATGTACCTGAACAGCCCCGGCGGGTCGGTGACCGCGGGGCTCGCCATCTACGACGCCATGCAATACGTCCGCTGCGACGTGGCGACGGTGTGCGTCGGCCAGTGCGCGTCCATGGGCGCGGTGCTGCTCGCGGCGGGCGCCAAGGGCAAGCGGCAGATCCTGCCGCACAGCCGCGTGATGATTCACCAGCCGCACGGCGGCGCCGGGGGGACGGCCGCGGACATCGAGATCCAGGCGCGCGAGATCATCAAGCTGCGCGGCGTGCTGAACGACATCATCTGCAAGCACACCGGCCGCACGCTCGCGGACATCGAGAAGGACACCGACCGCGACAAGT
>CAYLZW010000509.1:0-3444 GCA_964388085.1 uncultured Myxococcales bacterium
GACGCAGGTGACGAGGTTCTCGATGCGCACGCCGCCGTAGCCGGCGATGTACACGCCCGGCTCGATGCTGAAGACCTGACCGGGCTCGATCGCCGTGCGGCTGCCGGGCATCAAGCGCGGCGGGAACTCGTGCACGTTGACCCCGACGCCGTGGCCGGTGCCGTGCGCGTAGTTCAGACCCGCGAGCCACAGCGGCGCGCGCACGAGGGCGTCGAGCTGCTCGCCGCGGGTGCCGCGCGGGAAGCGCGCGCTCATGCCGGCGATGGCGCCCTTCAAGACGAGCGTGAAGTAGCGCTTCTGCTCGTCGCTGGCCTTCACGTGCGAGCGGCCGAGCAGGAACGTTCGCGTCAGATCGGTCGCGTAGCCGCCCTCGTAGTAGCCGCCGGTGTCGAGCAGGAACATCTCGCCTTCCGAGAGCGCGCGCTCGTCGTCGGGCGTCGAGTAGTGGATGACGGCGCCGTGCTCTTTGGCGGCCGCGATGACCTTGAAGCTGAGCCCCCACGCGCCCGAGCGCTTGAACAGCGCGCGCGTCTTGTTGGCGACGTCGAGCTCCGTCACCCGGGCGCCCTTCGAGACCTGCGCGTTGGCCCACGCCTGCAGCTTCTTGACGACGTCATCGGCGCGCGCGAAGGCCGACGTCATGTGCGCGAGCTCGGCCTCGGTCTTCTGCGTGCGCAGGGCGACGAAGGGGCTCTCCATGGGGACGAGCCGCACGCCGGCGTCCTGCAGCGCGCGCACGATGGCCGCGGGTGTGTGCGCGGCGCTGTAGCCGAGGCTCAGCTCCGCGCGCTCTTTGGCCAGCGTCGTGACCTCGCGCGCGAAGGCGTCCTCGGCGACGAGCTGCACGCTCGGCTCGAGCTCGGCGCCCTCGAAGGCGCGCTCGTCAGCGGCGAGCAGGACACGCTCTAAGAGCGCGAGCGCGGTCGAGCGGAAGGTCGCCTGGTAGGCGAAGTGATCGCCGCGCAGGTTCGTCAGCCAGGCGATCTCGTCGAGCGGGATGACGACGAAGCCCTGCACGCCGGCCGCCTCGAGCGCGGGGCGCGCGGCCGCGAGGCGCTCCGAGACGCTGCGTCCCGAGAGCTGCTGGCCGACGCTCCACACCTTGCCGCGCTTCGGCTTCTGCTTACCGAGCTCGGCCTCGCGCAGCTCCTCGAGCAGCGACGGCGACGTGGGCTTGACCTCGAGGCCGGCCTCCGCGGCGCGCCGCGTGAGCGTCTCGAACAGCGCCTGCGGCACGCGATCGACCTCGACGCCGAGGCTGTGCACGCCCTGGGACGAGAGCTCTCGCAGCGCGTCCAGCCAGCCGTCCTCGATGGGCTGGCCAAGCCCGACCTGGCGCGCCTCGAAGTCGGGCGACTCGCGCGAGGCCTGCAGGGTGTAGCGGCCGTCGACGAACAAGAGCGCGCGGTCGAGCGTGACGACGGCGTCGCCCATGGAGCCCGTGAAGCCGGTGAGGAAGGTGCGCGTGGACTCGTCCGCCGGCACGTACTCGTTCAGCCAGCGATCGGTGGCGCGCACGACGACAGCGTCGAGCCCGCGCGCCCGCATCCGCTCCCGCAGCGCCTTCAAGCGCGCCGCGCTCTTGCTGCCGGCGCCCTCGCTCGTGTGCTCTGGCTGCTGCGTCGCTTCGGTGACCATGGGCGCTCCTCCTGGCTGTAGCTCGGCTCACCCTAGCGCTCCCCGCCGGGGAGAGAAGGGCCCATACCCGGCGTCGTGCGCTCGGCCGCTTGCGTTTCACCACGCACAGGCGGCAAAACCACCGCATGCGTACGCTCTCCGCCCTCCTCGCCGTCCTTGCCCTCCTCGCGCTCTCCCTCGGCTGCCAGCAGGCGTACCTCGACGGTGCCTGGAGCGGCAGCATGGAGTGCGGCACCAATGACTTCGACGTCGACGCACAATTCGATCAGTCGCTCGAGACGGCGGCGATCGAGGGCTCGTTCTTCATCGAGTACGAGATCGACCTCGGCCTGTTTGGTCGCCATCACATCTGGGAGAAGGGCGAGATCGAGGACGGCGAGTGGGAGCCGTCCGACGACAGCGTCTCCGGCAGCATCGTCCCGATCGCGGGGCAGGCGAACAACCAGGCGCCGACCTGGCTGTTCGAGCTGGCGCCGAACGCGGATTACGACCAGCTCGAAGGCGAGCTCCAGCGGGTCAACGGTGACGGCGACGTCATCGAGAGCTGCGACGCGGAGCTCGAGCCGGTGGCGGAGACGGGGAACTGAGCCCGGCTACGAAGACTTCGGCGCCGACTCGACTCCCGTCAGCTCTCGAGGAGGTCGCGCGCCTTCGCGGCCTCTCCGGGCTGTAGCGCGAGCTCGCCGAAGCGGAACCATTCGAGGCCGCGCTCGTCGATGACGACGGTGCACGCTCCTTGTTGAACGCAGGACTCGAGGACCTCGCGGGCATCCGCGAGCGAGACGCCCGCGGACGCGGCCAACTGCGCGGCGCCGAGCGTGCCTCCGTTCGCTTGCGCGGTCCGCAGCGCGATGACCTCGAGGGGGAGATCCTCCTCGCCTGGTTTGCTCGCGCCGGAGCGCACGAGACGGGCGCCGAGGAAGGTCATGGCGCCGAAGAACGCGGCCATGCCGGCGAGCACACCGCGTTCGTGCTCGGGCGAGCCGCCGGTCAGCAGATCGACCAGGGCCATCACCGTGAACAGCAAGCCGACGAGGACGAGGACGACGCCGACGATCTTCTTGAGCGCGCGCATAACGCCATCTTGCGCTGGATGCGGAAACGGCGGCAAGCGCTCCCCCTCGTCCGGTTGGCAGGGGGCAGCGGCGATGCCAGGATCACCCCGTGACGGCCAGCGACACTTCACACGACGCCGACCTCGTGCAGCACCGGATCTGGCGGCAGATGGGGGGCGCTCGGCGCGTCGAGCTCGCCGTGCGCATGAGTGAGGCCGCGCGCGCCATCGCCCTCGACGGTATCCGCGCGCGACACCGCGAGTACTCCGACGAGGAGGCGCAGAGCGCGCTGCTCCGTCTGACGCTCGGAGACGAGCTCTTCCAGGCGGCCTATCCGGGGCGCCCGCTGCTCGACGCGTGAACGACCTCGCGGACTTTCTGGCGCGGCTCACCGCCATCCTCGACGAGCTGAACGTCGCCTACATGGTGGCGGGCTCGTTCGCGAGCACCTACTACGGTGTGCCGCGCACGACGCAAGACGTCGACATCGTCGTCGAGCTGGCGGCGGCCGTCGCCGACGCGCTGATCGCGCGCTTTCCCGACGAGAGGTACTACGTCAGCGAGGACGCCGTGCGCGACGCTGTGCGTCGGCGCTCCCAGTTCAACATCATCGACCTCGCCACCGGCTGGAAGGCCGACCTCATCGTCAGGAAGGACAGGCCCTTCAGCCGCGAAGAGCTGTCACGACGTCAGCGCGCCAGGATCCTCGGGATCGACCTGTGGCTCGCCTCCCCCGAGGACACGATCCTCA
>CAYLZW010000510.1:0-3430 GCA_964388085.1 uncultured Myxococcales bacterium
ACCCAGAGCTGCAGGCCGTGGACGTGCGCGCCCGTCTTTCGGGCCGACGGCGGCGTGCGCTCCGAGTGCACGATGCCGCGGCCGGCGGTCATCCAGTTGACGGCGCCCGGGCGGATGACCTGCTCGGTGCCGAGGCTGTCCCGGTGCAGCAGCTCGCCGCGGAACAGATACGTCACCGTCGCGAGGTTGATGTGCGGGTGCGGCAGCACGTCGAGGCCGTGCCCCGGGTCGAGCGTCACCGGCCCCATGTGGTCGAAGTAGATGAAGGGCCCGACCATGCGCCGGGCGGTCGAGGGCAACAGGCGCCGGACGGTGAAGCCGTCCCCGAGCTTGCGGGTGCGCGCCTCGATGTCGAGCTCGATGGTGGCCTCGTCGAGGCGGGTGCACTCCGGGTCCTCATGCGGCATCACGCTCATGCTGCTCCTCCTCGGCGCTCAGGTCACATCGTCTCGGAGGCCGGCAGCGCGAGCGGCTCCGTCTCGATGACGACCTCGGTGCTCGTCATGAGCTTGTGGATGGGGCAGCGCTCGACCGCGCGGTGCAGGCGTGTGCGCTGCTCGTCGCTGAGGTCGCCGTGGTAGGTCATGCGCACCTTCAGGCCGTACCTGCCCTTCCGCTCTTGGCTGTCGTCGCGCTCGACGTGGGCCTCCACGCGCTCGAGCGGCATCTCGTTGCGCTTGGCGTACCAGGTCGCCGTCAGCGTCTTGCAGGCGGCCAGGGCGGCGTCGAAGTAGTCGTGCGCGGACGGGGCCGTGTCCTCGCCCTCCCCGTCGTGATCCGCGGCCAGCTCGTACTGCCGCACCGTCACACGCTGCCGGTACTCGCCCGGCATCTCGGTCGCCGAGTGCACCACGATGACATCCTCCCGCGCATTCGCCGCCGCCTCTGGCTTCGACATGATGGACCTCCTCCCCTGAGCGTAGGTCCGAGCGCCCCACGAAGAAAGGCACCCTCTCGGGTGCCTTGCCTCGGATTCTCATCAGCTGGTGCGGCGAAGAGGACTCGAACCTCCACGGCGATTAAGCCACTAGCACCTCAAGCTAGCGTGTCTACCAGTTCCACCACCGCCGCTCAGGGCCGGCATTCAAAGCAGGCCGGCCATCTTTCGTCAATCGCGTTCTATACGTTCTCGAACAAGCTTCGTGTCGTCGTCACCGTAGCGACGCCGACCTCACTCGACCGGAGCCGGCGGCGCCGCCTCGGGGGCCGCCTCGACGGGGACCTCGGTCGGGGCAGGAGCCGGGGCCGCAGCAGGCTCCGCGGCCTCGGGCGCCGGAGGAGCGTCGCCCGCGGGAGCCGGAGCCTCGGTGTCCGTCGCCTCGGTGTCCGTCGCCTCGGTGCCGGTCGCCTCGGTGCCGGTCGCCTCGGTGTCCGTCGCCTCGGGAGCGGCCTCGGGCTCGCCCGCGGGCGCGTCCTCCGTCGCCGGCGCGGTCGGCACGACGCCGGGGCGGTCGAAGGCCGAACCGCCGCGCGAGGACAGGTACACGAGCGAGAAGCTGGTCACCATGAACACGGCCGCGGCGCCCGCCGTGAGCTTGGCGAGGAAGGTGTTCGCACCCCGTCCGCCGAAGACGGTGGAGCCGCCGGCTCCGCCGAAGGCCGCGCCCATGCCGCCCTTGTTGCCGGGCTGCAGCAGCACGACGAGCATGAGCATGAGGGACACGAGGACGTGTACGACGATGACGAACGTGGTCATGGATCTTCCGGATACGGGGAGAACGCCTATCTAGGGAGGTTCGCCGCCGAGGGCAAGGGAGCATGCAAGCGTGGGGATCCGCGGGCCCGCCGGAGCAAGCCCTGCGCGGCCCTCAGGCGCCCGCCGCCTTACAGATGGCGAGGAAGTCGGCCGCCTTCAGCGAGGCGCCGCCCACGAGCGCTCCGTCGACGTCAGGCTGCCCCATGAGCTCCCGCGCGTTGTCGGGCTTCACCGAGCCGCCGTACTGGATGCGCAGGGCGTCGGCCGCCGCGGCGCCGAAGCGATCGCGCACGAGGCCACGGATGGCCGCGTGGACCTCCTGAGCCTGCGCGGACGTCGCCGTCTTGCCGGTGCCGATGGCCCAGACGGGCTCGTACGCGATCACCAGGCGCTCCACCTCGCCCGCCTTGGCGCCGTCGAGGATGGCGTTCACCTGGCGCTTGACGACGTCCATGGTGCGGCCGCCCTCGCGCTCCTCGAGCAGCTCGCCGCAGCAGGCGATGGGCACGAGGCCGCCGTCAAACAGCGCGCGCACCTTCTTGCCGACGCCCTCGTCCGTCTCGCCGAAGTACTGGCGGCGCTCCGAGTGCCCGACGATGGCGTGCGTGACAGAGAGCTCCTGGAGATGCGCGACGGACCACTCGCCCGTGAACGCGCCCTTCGGCTCGTGGTGAACGTTCTGCGCCGAGACGATGAGCTTCGTCCCTCTCACGGCGTCCACGGCGGCGAACAGCGTCGTCACCACGGGCGCGATACCGACGTCGACGTCGCCCACGCCGCCGAGGCCCTGCGCGATGTCCTTCAGCACCTCGCGCGTCTCGTTGATGCCGTAATGCAGCTTCCAGTTGCCGCAAACGAAGGCTCGTCTCGTCATGCTCTCTCCTACTCGTCGTAGCCGAGCGCCACGAGGCCCGGCAGCTTCTTGCCCTCGAGCAGCTCAAGGCTGGCGCCGCCGCCCGTCGACACGTGCGTGATGCGATCGTGCGCGCCGCCCTTGTTGACCGCCGCCACCGAGTCACCGCCGCCGACGACGCTGAAGGCCTTCTTGTTGCCCGCGACCGCCTCCATCACCGTCATGGTGCCGCTCGCGAAGGCGTCCCACTCGAACACGCCCATGGGGCCGTTCCAGAAGATGGTCTTCGCGTCCTTGAGGGCGCCCGCGAACCGCATGCGGGTCTCGGGGCCGATGTCGAGGCCCATGTCGTCCGCCTCGAAGCCGCTCGTGTCGACGACGCGATGCTCGGCGTGCTCGTCGAAGGCCTTGGCGACGACGTGATCGACCGGCAGCAGGATCTCGACGCCCTTCTTGAGCGCCGTGTCGAGCACGCTCCTCGCGAGCTGCAGGCGATCCTCCTCGACGCGCGAGGCGCCGACGTTGTGCCCCTGCGCCTTCAAGAACGTGTAGGCCATGGCGCCGCCGATGAGCATGCGCTCGACCTTGTCGAGGAGCTTCGAGAGCACCTGCACCTTGTCGCTCACCTTGGCGCCGCCGAGCACGGCCGCGAAGGGCTTCTCGGGAGCCTTCAGCAGCGTCGTCAGCGTCTCGACCTCCTTGCGCAAGAGCAGGCCACCGGCCTTCTGCGAGAGCACCTCGGCGATGCCCGCCGTCGACGCGTGCGCCCGGTGCGCGGCGCCGAACGCGTCGTTCACGTACACGTCGGCGTTCTCGGCCAGCATGCGCGCGAAGCCCTCGTCGTTCTTCTCCTCCCCCGGGTGGAAGCGGAGGTTCTCGAG
>CAYLZW010000511.1:0-3409 GCA_964388085.1 uncultured Myxococcales bacterium
GTGGCGCTCTTCTTCTTCGTGGCGCTCTTCTTCTTCGTGGCGCTCTGCTTCTTCGTGGCGCTCTTCTTCTTCGTGGCGCTCTTCTTCTTCGTGGCGCTCTGCTTCTTCGCGGCGCTCCGCTTCTTCGTGGCGCTCTGCTTCTTCGTAGCGCCCTGCTTCTTCGTGGCGCTCTGCTTCTTCGTAGTGCTTCGCTTTCGCGGCGCGCTCGTCGTCACGCCGGCGCTCGCCGAGGCGACGATGGTGAGCGGTCGGGCGCTGCCCGTCCCCGCTGCCGCGAGCGCGTCGGTGCGCTCGCCCTTCATCGACGGCGGCCGCGGCGCCGGATCGCGCAGGTAGCGGAGGGCGTCGTCACCGGCCGGCTTGCCCTGGCTGTGCACGAAGGCGCGCGCGAGGGCGTCCGCCAGGTAGTTGCGCGCGACCTCGAGCCGGAACGCGGCGGTGCTGCGCACATCGTCGATGGGCGAGATGTCCGTGCCGAGCAGGCGCAGGGCCTCCTCGCCGGTCGCGCGCGTGAGCCGCTGGCCGACGAGAAACTGCTCGACCGCGCGCGCGCGCACCACGCGGGGCGCCACCGAGCCGAGCGCGACGCCGCAGCGCCGGATGACATCGCCCTCGAGCTCGCACGAGAACGCGAGCGAGGCGACGGCGATGATCTGCGCGTCCCGGAAGCCGAGCTTCGTAAACCAATGAAACGCGCCCGGACGCCAGCGCGGCACGATGACGTTCGTGACCAGCTCGTCGGGCAGGAGCTTGGTGCGCCCGGGCCCCGTGGCGAGCTCGTCGGCGGACAGCCGGCGCACCTCGTCACCGCGGCGGATCTCGAGCATGCCGCCCATGGCGAGCACGGGCGGCACCATGTCGGCGGCGGGCGATGCGTTCGCGAGGTTGCCGCCGAGCGTGGCGACGTTGCGCACCTGCGGCACGCTCAAGGTGGCGGCCGCCTCCCAGATGCCGTAGCCGTGCTCCTTCAGCCGGCCCCAACGCGCGAGCGCGGTGGCGGTCGCGGTGGCGCCGATGTGCAGCGCCGTGTCCGTCAACATCAGCCGATCCATGCCGGCGCGGCGGATGTCGACGAGGCTGGTGGGCTGCGCGCGACCGCGGTCCATCTGCAGCATGAGGTCGCTGCCGCCCGCGATGACGCGCGTGCCTTCGCGGCCCTCGGCGAGCATCCACGCGGCCTCGGTCTCCGAGCGCGCGCGCACCACGTTGCCGACGGGAGGACGCTGTTGTGGAGCGCTCATCCCCGACCCGCTGCCGTCAGCACCTCGGGGTTGAACTTCTTCGGCGGCCCAACCTGCAGCGGCTTCTCGACCGGCTTCGGCAGCTTCGAGGGCTTGCGGCCCGGCTTGCCCGGCTCCTTCTTCGGCCCTGGATCTTTGCGGCGCACGCGCGGCGGCGGCGGCCCGTCGCTCGGACGCACGCCCTCGGACGCGAGCGCGCGCAGCTTGCCGTCGACGAGCGAGAGGAAGGCCTCGAGGTCGCCGCGGGTGGCGAGCTGCGCTTCGATCCAGCGCAGCGGCCCCTTCTTCGGCGTCATCTCGTAGAGGGCGCGCGCGCGCTGCGACAGGCTCTCGTCCTTGTCGAGGTAGGCGCCGACCTTGTCACCGACGCCGACGAGACCCATGAGCGGGTTCTGCGCGAGGTACATGCCGCAGACGGTGACCTCGCCGATGCAGAAGCGCGGCGCCCAGCCGCTCGAGGGGCCGTACCAGTACATCTCGGGGTACAGCTTCCGCTTCTTCAGCTCTTTGATGGTCTCCTGGTAGCGGTTCCACCGCTGGCCGAGGATCTTCTTCAGCGACTCGTCGTCGGGGACGAAGTCCTTGTCTTTCAGCGGGCTCTTGGCCATCCAGTGCTCGTCATGGGAAGGAGGTCGTGGGGTCGCTTCTCGTCATCAGCCGCTCCTTCTACTACCGGCCGCGGCGCCGGGAGAATCGCATAAGAGCGGCGCGTTCTGAAAGCCTCAGATCGGATCGCGAGACCCGCTCGCTACAGATCGATGACCTCATCGCCCGGCGCCGTCGGTGCGGCGGGCAAGGGCGGGCCCCAGGCCTCGTCGTCGCCCTGCCAGGGAGTCTCCTCGGCTCGCTCACCCGGCTCGTCGGGCAGCGCGTGCGGAGCGCCTGCTGGCGGCGTGACGGGTGGGTGTTGTGGCCCAGGTGACACCTCGGGCGCAGGGCTCCCGAAAGGCGCGCGCTCGAGCAGGCCGCCGAACAAGCGCTCGATACAGCCGTCGGCCGCGCGCACGCGATAGCCATGCTCGACGGGGGCGCCCGCGCGCCGCGGCAGCAGCACGCCGACGAGGTAGTAGGGCTGCTTGCGCTCCCACAGCGGCGTCACGTGGCGGATCTCATAACGGCTGATGCGGAAGGGGGATCCGGGCGCCAGCGAGCGCTCGAGGAACGCGCGCGTGGCCGCGTCTCGCTCGCACAGGACCGCGAGCGCCGCGTCGACGTCCGCCGCCTGGTAGGCGTCGAGGAACGCGCGCACGCGAGCGAGCGCCTCCTGCTCGGTGCCCGCGACGAAGGCAGCCGTCGGCGCCGGCGGACGCTCGGAGCACGCGACGCTCCCGACGAGGAGCGGCAACAGCGCTAGAGAGAGGGCGAGCGCGCGCACGCCCGGCATGCTGACAAACGGACCTGCGCTTGGCTACCAGCCCACGAGCTCAGCGCTTCCGGCAGCGCAGCGCTTCCGGCAGCGCAGAGCTTCCGGAAGCTCAGAGCTTCACCTCGATGTAGGCGCTGCGCTTGAGCTCCTCGATGTAGCCCTTGAAGGCGCGCTCGACCTCCTCTTCATAGAGCCGGTTGCGCAGGCCCTCCTCCACCTGGTCGAGCGGCGCGCTCTCGAGCGGCACGCGCTCGTCGACGAGGATGAGGTGCCAACCAAACTGTGTGCGCACGGGACCGGCGACCTTGCCGGGCTCGGTGGTGAAGGCGACGCGCTCGAATTCGGGCACCATCTCGCCGCGGCCGAACACGCCGAGCGAGCCGCCGTTCTTGGACGTCGGGCCCTCGGAGAGCTCCTCTGCGAGCGCCGCGAAGTCCTCGCCGGCCTCGATGCGCTTCTTCGCCGCGAGCGCCTTCTGCTTCGCGGGCCCCTCGTCGCCGCCCTTCGGCACGAGGAAGAGGATGTGCCGCGCGCGCACCTTGAACTCGCGCGCGTCGAGCGCCTGGCGCTTCGCGTAGGTGCTCTTCACGTCCTGGTCGGTGACCTGCACGCGGTTTTTCACCTTGAGCTGGATGATCTTCGCCTTCATGAGCTGCTTCTTCAGCCCCTCGCGGTACTCCTCGAGCGTGAGGCCCTGCTGCGCGAGCGCCTGGCGCAGCTTCACGTCGTCGAGGTTGTGCTGCTGCTTGGTGCTCTCGATGATGCGATCGACCTCGGCGGCGCTGACGTCGATGCGCAGCTT
>CAYLZW010000512.1:0-3357 GCA_964388085.1 uncultured Myxococcales bacterium
TCGCTGATGTGTTATGCGAGAGCTTCAACTGTCACGTTCACGTCGAACCAGCACAGTACATGCGCGAGCGCTTTTCGGACGTGCCGCACACCGCCGACCTGCTCACCAACCGGGTCATGCTCGACTTCTACGAGTGGCTGCTGACTACCGGGCGTCACGGGCGCAACCGCGCTTCTGAGACACGCCGCAAGATTATTCAGGACGTGCAGGCCGCCCTCGACTGGGCCAACGAGGACGAGGAGTACGGCCCTCACGTCCCGCGCCTCCGTCGCGTCAGCGTCGAGACGCAGCCGATCCGTCGCGCGATCGCACCGAATTGGTCACAGGCCGACGCATGCATCGCAGCGTCGACGGGGTGGCGGTACCGCGCCATCGTGCTCATGCGCTTCACCGGCTTGCGGCCAAATCTCCAGGTGATGCAGCTGCGATGGGAGGACTTCGATCTTAGACGCCTCCTCGTCGTTATCCGGCCGGAGCTGGGGAAGACGCGCCAGGAGAAGGCCGGCCGCGTCATCCCGATCTCGAAGCACCTCGCAAGCGTGCTCAAGACGTGGGATCCCGGCAGCGGCTTCGTCGTGGACTCCCCGCGCGCGAAGGGTCCGCGTGAGCGTATGCTCCGAGAACGCGATACGAATCGAGCGTGGGCGCGCGCGAAGCTCGACGGTGAGCCGGTAGACAGCAAGGTCTGGGAGGGGCAGCCGCACAAGGCGTTCAGGAAGTGCTTCGTCTCGGAGCTTACCCGCGCCGGCGCTGACCGTGAGGCCGTCGAGCTCCTCGTCGGTCACGACCTCGGGAGCGTGCGGAAGCGCTACTTGGATGATGAATTCCTCGCGGTGCGGGAAGCGGTGGACCTCATACCGCCACTGAACCGCCAGCTGTCTACGCCTTCCCTGGCGGATGCATGAACCAGGGGCTCGTCAGGGTGAGCGGCCAGTACACGAGCCGCCCATTGATGTGACAAACGAAGGCGGCTGGCCCGTCTTGCGAGACGATAATCGCTGAACGCTGCCCATCCTCAGCGACCCAGAGCGCAGTGGACTTGTGGCGGGTCCCGTGCTCTTCGAGGCGGTACGGTTGCCAGGTATCGATCGGGCCTTGGTCTGCCTCGACGATCGCAGGCGGCGGCTTCGTCATGTCGACCTTCAACTTCTCGCCGACAGCCACGACGCGGAGATTTGAACTGAGGAGCACGGCGCCGTCCATCGCGGAGAGCCTCGCAACGTGTCCGATCGCTGACTCAACTGCTCGCCCAGCATTCGCCTCGGCGCCGAGCACATCGAGAAGTGAGCGAGGATCGACGTTGCTGGTGTCGCCGTTAAGTCGCCGACGCGTCTCCCAGCTGGCGCGTTGGGCCTCATGCTCGCGTCGAACGAGCGGGCCGAACTCGACCGGAGGATCTAGTCGATACCGTGCGTGGTTCGTACATCGAAAGAGGTCGTCGTCGTCCCCACAGATGGCAAGAATGCCACCGGCCTTCTGCTCCGCCATGGCCAAGCGCAATTGATGGACCGCTCCAT
The DNA here is from genome assembly GCA_964388085.1 of uncultured Myxococcales bacterium. Taxonomy (GTDB): domain Bacteria; phylum Myxococcota; class UBA727; order UBA727; family CAYLZW01; genus CAYLZW01. Next base: position 1,518 of record CAYLZW010000512.1, read on the forward strand.
CGGTGAGCCACCCAGGGAAATCATCCCCAAGCACTGCGTGTCGAATCTGGTCAAGTGCCGGCGGCCATGGGCCTTTGGGATCCTCCTCGCCAAGGAGAGCCGGGGTCTCGGGGAGGACCACACCTCGCTCATACCGCACTTCCTCCAACGAGCCGGTGCTAAGGAGAAGACGTCCAGGAGCGGAGAACGTCACGGCGAACGGCGGCTCTTTGCGGACATCCATGTATCGACGGGCCTCGCGCGGCCAAAGACCGATGCCGATGATCTTGAGGGCGGCAGCGTGCCCAGCGACGAGCAGGAAGCTCTTCCCTGGCTCGACCGCTGGCGACAACTTCGCGATGGTCGCGGGCGTGAGACTCAAGTCTGCAGACAACGACTGCACGTCCCAGCCCGAGTCTACGAGCGTGGGCCGCTCACCAGCATAAAGAAGCGCCCCTGTCGCCCACCGGCCCTCTTCCTGACAGAGCGAGGCGTAGAACGCTGCGTGGACGAGTCGACCGAGGACTGCCTTGGCGTTTAGGCGCCGAGCTCGTGCGCCCACTTTCTGGAAGCGCTCGTTCCGGCGGTCGAAGCGTTCCACCAAAGCAGCAAGCGCCGCCTCGGGCCCGATGCCGTACGCGCTTGCCGCGACCTTCCCGTCGTCTGGTTCCGTGCTCATCGGCACCTCGAGAGAAACTCTCCTCGACGAAGATGGTCCGGGCAACGCCCGAGACAAGAACGCGACAGCGCGACGACGAGCCTGTGTCCGCTGTGTGTCCGACGCCCCGGGCGAAGATAGAAAAAGCCCGCCAGGTGGCGGGCTTAGAGAGCATCGTGGTGACCCCTACGGGACTCGAACCCGTGTTTACGGCGTGAGAGGCCGTCGTCCTAGACCGCTAGACGAAGGGGCCGCGGTCGCAAAGTCTCACTAAGCGAAAACTCGTAAGCGCTCCGCACAGGCGTGTCAACGGCTCGTGCACGCAGACCTTAGCTTTCGGCGCCACCCCGGCCAGCGGGGATCCGCGGGAGTGTCTCGGCCGGGACGAAAACTTGCTGTGGGCCGAGGGCGCCCTCTACCGTCAGCGTGCCCCATGCGGCTCCGCCTGGAGCCGGAGGACGACGACGTGACCACCCTCGTTCCTGCCGAGACCGCCTCCGCCCCCTCCCTGCTGCGCTCGCTGCTGGTCGCGACCGCCACGGTGACGATGCTGGCCCTGTCCCTGGGCGCGCTCTACCTCGGCGCCGAGCCGCCGCCGGGCAGCGTGTCGGCCCAGCGCTGAAGCGCCCGCGGGATGCTACAGGCCAAGCTGACGCGCACGGGCTTTGAGCCCCGCGCGCCAGGGAGGTCTCGGTCATGACGCTGCTCAAGATCGCTCAGGTGGGAGAACCCGTGCTGCGGACGCCCGCGCGCGAGCTCAGCGCGGACGAGCTGAAGAGCGCTCGCTGGCAGACCTTCATCGACGACCTCATCGACACCATGCACGACGCGGACGGCGCCGGGCTCGCGGCCAACCAGGTGTTCGAGCCCGTGCGCGTGTGCGCCATTCACGTGCGCGCGCCGAACCCGCGCTATCCGTACAAGCCCGGCATCCCGCTCACGGTGCTGGTGAACCCCGTCGTGACGCCCTTGTCGGACGAGACCTTCGACAACTACGAAGGCTGCCTGTCGGTGCCCGATCTGAGGGGCCTCGTGAAGCGCTTCGCGCGCGTGCGCGTGCGCTACCTCGACAGAGACGGCGCCCCCCATGAGCAAGACGTCGCCGGCGTCACGGCGGGCACGTTTCAGCACGAGATCGATCACCTCGGCGGCAAGCTGTTCCTCGACCGCGTCGAGGACACGAGCACGCTCACGACGTGGAAG
>CAYLZW010000513.1:0-3340 GCA_964388085.1 uncultured Myxococcales bacterium
AGGACCTCACCATCGAGGAGTTCGAGCGCTTCCAGAAGGCCGAATTCCTCGACGCCGTGTTCATGCAGCAGAACGCCTTCAACGAGGTGGACGCCGGCCCGTCGAACGAGCGCGTCAGCCGGCTCATGAAGCTCGTGCTGCGCGTGCTCGAGCACGACTTCGGTTTTCAGACCAAGGACGCCTGCCGCGACACCCTGACGACGTTGACCGCCAAGGTGCGCGACTGGAACCTCACCCCCGAGAACGCGCCCGAGTTCAAGTCCATCCTCGGCGAGGTCGATCAGGTCATGGGCAAGAAGGGCGCGCAGGCCAAGGCCGCGTAAGGAACGACGATGAAAAAGGTATACCGGCACATCGAACAGATCGCGGGACCCGTCGTCATGTTGCGCGCGGAGGGCGTCGCTTACGGCGAGCTCGCGCGCATCCGCTTGAAGGACGGCACCGAGACGTACGCGCAGGTCATCAAGCTCAAGAACGACGAGGTGACGCTGCAGGTGTTCGCCGGCTCGAAGGGCGTCAGCACCGGCGACGAGGTCGAGTTCCTCGGCCAGCAGGTGCAGCTCACCTTCAACGACACCTGGCTGCTCGGCCGCATCTTCAACGGCGTCGGCGAGCCCCTCGACGGCCGCCCGCCGCTCGCCGAGGGCGAGGCCGTCGACATCGGCGGCCCTTCGTTCAACCCCGCCAAGCGCATCATCCCGTCGAACATGATCCAGACGGGCATCCCGATGATCGACATGTTCAACACGCTGGTGGAGAGCCAGAAGCTCCCCATCTTCAGCGTCGCCGGCGAGCCCTACAACGCGCTGCTCGCGCGCATCGCGCTGCAGGCCGAGGCGGACGTCATCGTCGTCGGTGGCATGGGCCTCAAGTACGACGACTACCTGTTCTTCAAGAACACGCTCGCTCCCAACAAGGAGCGCACCATCATGTTCGTGCACACGGCGTCGGACCCCGTCGTCGAGTGCATGATGGTGCCGGACATGGCCCTCGCCGCCGCCGAGAAGTACGCCACCGCCGGCAAGCGCGTGCTCGTCTTGCTCACCGACATGACCGCCTTCGCCGACGCCATGAAGGAGGTCGCGGTGGCCATGGAGCAGATCCCGGCCAACCGCGGCTATCCCGGCGACCTCTACTCGCAGCTCGCCTCGCGCTACGAGAAGGCGGTCGACATCGAGGGCTCCGGCTCCATCACGCTGCTCGCGGTCACCACCATGCCCGGCGACGACGTCACGCACCCCGTGCCCGACAACACCGGCTACATCACCGAGGGGCAGTTCTATCTGAAGGGCGGCGTCATCGACCCCTTCGGCTCGCTCTCGCGCCTCAAGCAGATGGTGAACAAGAAGACGCGCGACGACCACGCGGACCTCATGAACGCCATGGTGCGCATCTACGACGCCTGCCGGAAGGTCCGCCAGCAGCAGTCCATGGGCTTCGCCATCAGCGACTTCGACTCGAAGATCCTCGCCTTCGGGGACGACTTCGAGAAGCGCATGATGGACCTGAACGTGAACCTGCCGCTCGACAAGCAGCTCGACCTCGGCTGGGAGCTCTTGCAGGCGCACTTCACGCCCGAGCAGACCGCCCTGCCGCGCAAGCTGCTCGACGTGTATTGGAACAAGACGACGTCCACCAAAGCGGTCGCGGCCTGACGACGACGACACGGGAACGGGTGTAAAGGCTTTCGCACATGGCCAGGAAGTTCTCCCTCAACAAAACGGAGCTCACGCGTCTTCGCCGCGAGGAGAAGATGTACAAGCAGTTCCTGCCCGTGCTGCAGCTCAAGCAAGAGCAGCTGCAGATCGAGCAGCTGAAGCTCAAGCGTGAGCTCCTGGGTCGAGAAGAGAAGTTCCTCGCCGCCAAGGCCCAGGTGGCGAAGGCCTCGTCGCTGTTCGCCGAGGAGCTGCCCGTCGACGCGCTCGGGCTCGCGCGCGTCAAGCACCTCGAGCTCGGCGAGAAGTCCGTCGCCGGCGTGAAGGTGCCCACGCTCGAGGCCGTCACCTTCGAGGACCGCGAGTACTCCCGCTTCGGCACGCCGCCCTGGGTGTCGCTCGTGCTGCCTTCGCTGCGCGAGCTCGTGCGCCAGCACACCGAGCTGTCGATCTTGAAGCGCCAGTACGAGCTGCTCTCGAAGGAGCTGCGCAAGGCGACGCAGAAGGTGAACCTGTTCGAGAAGGTGCTCATCCCCGAGACCAAGGAGGGCATCCGCCGCATCAAGATCGCGCTCGGCGACGAGCAGGTCGCCGCCGTCGGCCGCGGCAAGATCGCCAAGTCGAAGCAGCAAGCGGCGTCCAAGGTGAGCGCTGCGCCGGCGACCGCCACGTCCAGGATGGGCCAGGAGGGTGCGCGATGAGCATGGTGCCGATGACCAAGTGCACGCTGGTCGCCCGGCGCGACGACGCCGATCCCGTGCTCGAGGCGCTGCAGGACGCGGGCCTCGTCCACGTCGTGCAGACCTCGATCCCCGAGGAGCTCGCCGACGACGTGCCCGAGCTCGAGCTGCAGGCCGCGCGCGCCGTGCGCCCGCCCGACGACGGCACCGGCTATATCCAGGAAGAGCTCGAGACGCGACGTCACGCGCTCGCCAACGTAGCGCCGGCGTCCGCGCGCCTGCAGATCACCGACAAGAGCGTGCCCGAGGTGCTCCGCGCCGTCGACGAGCTGCTCGCGAAGCGGGGCTACGCCGAGGACGAGCGGACCGCCGCGGAGGCGAAGATCGCCGCCCTCGAGCCCTGGGGAAACATCGACCCGCGCGACGTCGCCGCCCTGCGCGCCAAGGGCGTGGCCCTCACGTTCGCCCAGCTCAGCCACGACGACTGGGCCAAGCTCGATCACGCCCAGCTCGCGTACGCGGTCGCCCACGACGACGGCGCGCGCGTGTGGGTGGTGTTCTTCGAGGCCTTGGCGAAGGACGTCCGCGCGGTGCAGCTCGAGCTCCCCGAGGAGCGGCTCGAGGCGCTGCGCGCGCGCCACGCCGAGCTCGGCCAGACCATCGCCGAGGTGAACCGCGAGCTCGGGCGCTACGCGCACTACGAGCCCACGCTGCGGCGCATGATGGACGCGCTCAAAGACCGCGCGGCGCTGCTCGCCGCCATCGACGACGGCGTGGTGGCGGGCCCGCTGTTCGCCCTCGAGGGATACGTCCCTACGGAGAACGCGGCCGAGCTGCAGCGCACGCTGGCGCCCTTCGACGTCGCGCTGCGCCTCGAAGAGCCGGGCGAGGCCGATGCCGTCCCCGTGCAGCTGCGCAACAACTGGTTCCTGCGCGGCTTCGAGGCGGTGGTGCGCCAGTTCTCGGGCGTGTCCTATCGCGAGAAGGACTTCACCTGGGCGGTGG
>CAYLZW010000514.1:0-3329 GCA_964388085.1 uncultured Myxococcales bacterium
GGCAACGTCGACGCGCGCCTCGGCATCGCCCAGGTGCACACGAAGCTGCGCAAGTACGAGGAGGCGAAGAGCGAGCTGCTCGCGCTGCACCAGGAGCAGCCGGAGAACACGGCCGTCCTCGTCAGCCTCGGCCGCGTGCACCAGCTCACGGGCTCCTTCAAGGAGGGCATCTCGCTCTACAAGGGCGCGGTCGAGAAGAACCCGCACGACAGCGCGCTCTTGAACCAGCTCATCGTGCTGTACCGCCTGAACGGCGACTACAAGGAAGCGGAGGAGACGTGCACGCGCCTTTTGAGCCGTGACCCGGCCAACTCGGCGGCGCTCAAGAACCTCAGCCTCATCCACTACGATCAGGGCAACTACGCGCTCAGCGAGACCATCGCCATCAACAGCCTGAAGCTCGACGAGAAGGACGCGGCGCTCTTGAACAACCGCGGCATGATCCGCGTCAAGCGCGAGCGCTACGTCGAGGCCATGCCGTTCTTCAAGCAGGCGGTCGAGAACGATCCGACGCTGACGGCGGCGCACCTCAACATCGGCTCCATCGCGCTGCGCTTTCGCGACTACAACACGGCGGCCACGCACTACGGCCAGGCGGTCAAGCTCGAGCCCCGTCACCTCGAGGCGAACCTCGGCTACGCCTTCGCGCTCGCCGGCCAGGAGAAGGCCGACGACGCCGTGGCGCAGCTCGATCGCGTGCTCGAGCTCGACAAGAAGCAGTGTGACGCGCTCAGCGAGAAGGCCCGCGTGCAGAAGCAGATGAAGGCGGACCTGCAGGGCGCGCTCGCGTCGGCCGAGGCCTACGTCGCCTGCAAGGGCGGCAAGATCGCCGAGGACGATCCGATGACGATCGAGATGATGAACATCAAGAACGAGATGGAGGCCAAGCGCATGGCCGAAGAGGCCATGAAGGAGCAGGCCGCCAGCGAAGGCGCCGCTGCCCCCGGCGACGGCTGATGCAGCTCCATCGGGCGCCGGACCAGATCCGGCGTCCGCTCTTTGGCCCTTTTCGGGGCCGAGGCCGACCCGATAGGCTCCGTTCCTTGCTCCCCCTGCTGACGAGGTACCCCATGCCCCGCGCGCTCCTGTCCCTGCCCGCTCGTTCGTTCCTGCTCGCCGTGTTCTTCACGCTCGCGTCGTCGACGGTGGCGCTCGCGCAAGAGGACACGGTCATCCAGGAGGAGGACAAGGTCGTCTTCAACAAGAAGACGGTCATCGACTTCTCGGACGTCAGCATCGAGGGTGAGCTCACCAAGCCCGAGGGCTCGTACATCAAGAACCGCAAGAGCACGCGCTTTCGGAACCTGATCGAGCTGCGCGGCAACTTCCGCCCGGAGCTGCGCCGCTCCGTCTCCGCGCTCTAGCGCGCTCGCTCCAGCGCCGCTGCGCCTTCGTTCCCGCTACCCCCTGGAACTCGCGCGGTGGATTTGCTGTCTTACCCCGTGAGCCCGCCCGCGGCGCAGGCTCGCTCGCTCGTACCCATGAGACCGAGGCGACGTAGATGGCCCCACGACTGAAGTCCGTCAGCCTGACCATCGATCTTCCCGACGGCAGCACCAAGGTGCTGGAGTTCACCGCGGACGATCCCATCATGGTCGGCTCGGGAGCCTCGGCGAGCGTGCAGATCGAGGACGAGGAGACGTCGTCGCTGCATTGCATGATCAAGCCCAAGGACGACGGCTTCGTCGTGCTCGACCTCGGCTCCGACGAGGGCACCGAGGTGAACGGCCGCGAGATCACCGGCGAGACCCCGCTCGCGGACGGCGACCAGCTCACCGTCGGCAAGACGCGCATCACGGTGCACATGGGCGGCGCCATGCTCGACCCGACGGTGCCCATCCGGCAGGGCATGCCGGGCATGAGCGAGCTCGAGAAGACCGTGCGGCAGACCGAGCCCATGCCGGACGTCACGCAGGACATCCCGCAGGTCGAGGGCGATCTGCCCGATCGCGCCCAGCCCGTCGCCCACGACGACCAGACGCTCAAGGTCGCGCCGCCCGAGCCGGACACCGCGCCCGCGCAGAAGGCCGAGAAGCCTCGGGCAGCCGAGAAGCCCGCGGCGGCCAGGAGCGAGAAGCCCGCGAAGGCGGAGAAGCCCTCGAAGAGCGCCGCCAAGGCCGAGCGCAAGCAAGAGACCCAAAAGGCAGAGCCGGCGCGTAAGCCGGAGAAGGCGAGCGCGGTCCCCCCGCCGCGCGTCGCGAAGGATGGAACCGGGATGGCGACCTCGAAGCGACACGACGACCACGGACCGCTCGTCAAGGCCAGGCTCACGACGAAGCTCGCCGCCGACGAGAAGGCGCAGAACACGGGCAACGTGGAAGTCACGATGCTGTGGGGCGGCAGCGTCATGGGCGTGCGCCGCCTGAGCGGGCAGGGCGTCATCAAGATCGGGCACGCGCCCGGCAACGACTTCCAGGTCTCGCACCCCTCGATCCCGTCGCCCTCGTACGAGCTCGTGAAGCTCGGCAAGGACGGCGCCACGCTGCAGCTCGCGCAAGGCATGGAGCTCGAGGTCGACAAGAAGAAGGTCGAGGGCAACGGCCACCGCCTCGAGCTCGGCCAGACGGCGACGGTGCGCATCGGCCCCGTCGAGCTCGTCATCCAGTACTCGCAGCGCTACCGGCCCATCAGCCTCGGCTTCTTCCAGTCGCTCGACATCTTCTATTCGAAGATCCTCGGCGTCGCGCTCATCTTCCAGGTCACGCTCATCGTCGCCATGCTGATCACGCCCTCGTTCGACACCGAGGAGGACGACGACCTCTTCAAGAACCCGAACGAGTTCGAGGCGCTGATCCTGAAGAAGCCCGAAGAGAAGAAAGAGAAAGAAGACCTCTCGGGCAAGAAGGCCGCGCGCCACAAGGACGACGAGGGCAAGTTCGGCAAGAAGGACAAGCCCAAGGAGGACAAGATGGCCTCCAAGAAGGGCGCGCCCAAGGTCGACAAGGACAAGCGCGAAGAGGACCGCAAGCTCGCCATGGACGCTCTCGCGGCGCTCGGCTTGAAGGGCCCCGAGGGCGCGGTCTCGAACGTCCTCGGGCCAGGCGGCCTCGGCTCCGGCATCAACGAGTCCCTCGGCGGACTGCGCGGCGCCTCCATGGGTGACGCGGGCGGCGCGGGCGGCCTCGGCTCTCGCGGCACGGGCGCCGGCGGCGGCGGCAACGCGCTCGGCATCGGCGGCCTCGGCTCGGGCACCGGTCGCGGCAGCGGCGGCCAGGGCGGCATCGACCTCGGTGGCCGCGGCAAGGGCATGACGCGCATCAAGCCCGGCAAGGTCATCACCAAGGGCTCGCTGAGCCGCGAGGAGATCGACCGCGTCGTGCGCCGTCACC
>CAYLZW010000515.1:0-3323 GCA_964388085.1 uncultured Myxococcales bacterium
CGTTCCTCGCGGTGATGGACGGCATCCTCAAGCAGGCCACGAGCAACGTGGTCGATGCCGCTGGCACGTCGATCTCGAAGACGCTCCTGCAGAGCATGCTCAAGACGCTGCCGTCCGAGCACCTGCGCGACAAGAAGGCGATGCGCTTTTTGACCAGCGTCGACGCGGACCTCGACTACCGCAACACGCTGGCAGACCGCGCGACGGTGGCCGGCGATCGCCTGCTCGAGAGTGACACGCCCGTGCTGCACGGAGGCGTGCCGGTGCAGCCCATTCCGCTGTTCCCGGAGAACCTCGGCGCGACCACGGACCAGACGGCGGTCGTGCTCTGCAACCCGAAGAACGTCCACGTCGGCATCTGGCGACAGATCCGCCTCGAGGCCGACCGCGACATCTCCGAGGGCACGCTGAAGATCGTGGCGACCCTGCGCTTCGACGTGAAGTTCGCGGAGGAGCCGGGCGTGGCCAAGGCCATCAACGTGCAGCTGTGATGCGGAGGAGCTGAGCCATGGAGACCATGTTCGTACGCCTCAAGCCCTACGATCCGCGCCGCGGGCACGTGCTGCGGCGCTACACCTACCGGGGCATCAAGTTCCACGAGGACCGCGGATGGTTCCGCGTGCCGAAGGACGTCGCAGACTACCTGCGAGCCGTTCACCAGGTCCCCGGCGACGAGCACTCGCCGCTGGCCTTCGACTGCTGCACCGAGGCCGAGGCCAAGAGCCTCGACGCCAAGGAGAAGGAGTCGGCCGTCACCCGCAAGACCGCCAGCGACGACATCAAGGTCTCGCTCCCCCAGGACGACGCGAAGGGCTCGGGGGCTCTCACGACCGAAGACCTTCCGAACAAGAGCAGCGAGTCGGCCAAGAGCCGCTCCAAGAAGGGGTGACGTGTACGCGAGCGTGGCCGACCTCCGCGACGAAGGCGTGTCCGTGGCCCAGGCCTCGGATGCACGCCTGCTTGCGCTCATCGACGAGGCAGGTCGGGCCATCGACTCTTTCACCGGCTGGTTCTTCGAGCCGCGCACGCTGACGCTGCGACTCGACGGTCGAGGTACCCCGAGCATCGAGCCGCCGGTGCCACCCATCGAGCTGACCCAGCTCAGGGTGGGAGCCACTGAGGTGTCGGTTGCCCCGGAGGACCTCGTGGTCGTCGGTGCGCCGGTGCAGCCGGGCTTCGACGGGCCGCGACTGACCCGCACCCGCGGTCGCGTGTTTCCGAAGGCTGCCGGCAACGTGGAGGCCAGCGGAAGCTGGGGCTACACCGAGGACGACGGCACGCCTCAGGGCCGCACGCCTGTCGAGATCCGCCGCGCCTGCATGCTGATCGCGCTCCGATGGCTCTCGCCGCTGGGCACCGACGACGCCGAGGCTCGCAACCGCTGGCGGATCATCGAGGAGCGCACCCGTGACCAGAGCTACAAGCTCGACCGCGTCTCGGGAGGCGGCAGCACCTTCACCGGAGACCCCGACATCGACGGCATCGTCGCTCGCTACCGGCGGCCGCCTGGACTGGGGGCTGCGTGATGCGTGGCTGCCTCATCTTCCCGTTCCTGGCCGAGCTCCACCGTCTCGACACGGCGGGCACGGCCTCCACCGACCCGGACGGCACCGGACCGCTCACCTCGGGCTACGACCCGGACTTCAAGGAGCCGGTCGGCGTCGATTCGAACGACGACGGCGTCGGTGAGCCGGTGCGCGCCGAGCATCCCGCCGTGCGCGTGCCCTGTCAGGTCGAACCCAAGACCTTCGAAGAGCTGCGCATGTTCGCGGCCGGCAACTCGCCGCGCTCGCGGGTCGAGCTGGTCTTCCACTTTCGCGACCTCGAGCAGCTCGGCTTGGTCGATGCACCCACCGGCGACGCGCTGGTGCGTCCCGGTGATCGCCTTGGTGCCCTCTACGACAAGGCGGGCGCCCTCGTGCACGCGATTCGCACGCCTCCCGGTCTCTACGTCAGCGAGGCACGTCCGATCGGCTTCGGCCTCCATCGCCCGCGCCCGAGCCGAAACCTGCTGCTGGTCGCCTTCGAGGACCGCCAGCTCGCCGCCGGGAGGGCCGCATGAGCGTCCAGAAGACCGGTGACTGGGCTGTTGCACGCCGCATCTTGCGAGCGGGTCCGATCCGCTTCAAGGCCGCGGTCGGCACCGCGCTTCGTCAGGAGGCGCAGCTCCTTCGCAACGAGATCGTCCAGGGCATCACCAAGCAGGCCCCGGGCGGCGAAGCCCTCGCGCCGCCGAGCCCGCTCACTCTCGCTGCTCGCGAGATGAAGGGCCGCGGCGGAACCAAGGCGCTGCTCGTCAGAGGCGACCTGCGTAACTCTGTCGCCGCCATCGTGAAGGGCGACGAGGCCTTCATCGGCGTGCCCCGCAAGGCGCGAGCCCAGGGCGGCAAGGCGCTGGTCGACGTCGCCCAGGTCCAGGAGTTCGGCAAGGGACCGATCATCGTCCCGATGACGCCCGCCATGCGCCGGTTCCTTTTCGTGCTGCTGCGCAAGGCCGGCGAGGAGCCCAGGGGCGGGTCCGGCAAGGGCGTCGTGATCATCAACGTGCCGGCGCGGCCCTTTCTGCGCCCAGCGTTCAAGAAGTTCTCGCAGGGATCGCAAGCGCGATTCCTCGCGCGGGTGGCTGCGCTCAGCGGCTTGGGAGGTCGGTGATGGCGGTTCCGACGATCACCTCCGTGTCTCCCAGCTCTGGCCCGGCCGCCGGCGGTGACCTCGTGCGCGTCACGGGTACCGATTTCGCCGCGGCCATCGCGGTGCTGTTCAACGGTGTCCCCGCCACGGTCGAGTCGCTGCGGGATGAGGCCGGGGCCAGCATTGCCGACGTCCGCACGCCTGCCCACGCAGACGGCAGCGTCGATGTCACCGTTCGCAACCTCGACGGCAGCGGCGTGCCCGTGCCCGGCGAAGAGGCGACGCTCGCTGCCGCGTACCGATTCCTCCGGGCACGCATCGCGGAGGAGTCAAATCTCACCCGTATCGTGCGCGAGCTGCTTCGGCGGCTCAAGCGCGAGGTGCTGGACGCCACCAGCATCTCCGTCTCGGTCGACTACGACGACACTGTCATCGACGGGGTCAACGTCATCGCGCTCGCGCAACTCCCTGCCGTGGTGCTCTCCGGACCCCGCATCGACGAGAACCGCTTCTTCTCCAACAACGTGCCCCACGAGGATGCGGTGGCTGGAAGTACTGGCCCCGAGCTTCTTCGCCGTCGGCCGCCGTTCACGGTGGACCTGGAGTTCACCATCACCGGCGCGTCAAACCGCACGGTGGAGCTGCTCAACCTGATGGCCGCCGTCGCGACCTTCCTCAACCGCACACGCTGG
>CAYLZW010000516.1:0-3319 GCA_964388085.1 uncultured Myxococcales bacterium
GACATGCTGTTCGTCGTCGACAGCTCCGGCAGCATGGGCGAGGAGCAGGCGGCGCTCGCGGACGGCTTTGGCGCCTTCATCGAGACCTTCCTCGAGCTCGAGTACGACTTCCACCTCGCCGTCACCGACATGGACTATCAGGCGACGGCGGGCGCGCTCTTTGGAGACCCGGCGATCCTGACGCCGGAGACCCCGAACCTCATCGAGCAGTTCCAGCAGAACGCGCTCGTCGGCGTCACGGGCAGCGGCTCCGAGAAGGGCATGGAGGCCGCGCGCCAGGCGCTCTCGCCGGCCAAGCGCGAGGGCGTGAACGAGGGCTTCTTTCGCGAGGAGGCGCTGCTCGCCGTCATCTTCCTCACCGACGAGGACGACCAGAGCACCGCCAGCGACGAGGAGTACCTGGACTTCTTTCTCGAGCTCAAGCGCGGGGACCGACGGCGCTTGAAGCTGAGCGCCATCGCCGGGCCGGTCCCGGACGGCTGCGACACCGCTCTGCCCGGCACGCGCTACGCCGCCGTGGCCGAGGCGACCGGCGGCGTGTTCGTCAGCATCTGCCAGGACGACGTCGGTATGCCGCGTCTCGGTGAGGTGCTGTCCGGTTACAAGGGTGCCTTTGCGCTCGCGTACGCGCCGCTCGACGGCGTGCTGGCGGTGTCGGTCAACGGCGAGGAGCTCGCGCCCGGCCCGGACACCTGGCAGCTCGACGAGGACAACCGCGTGGTGTTCGCGCGGGGGGCCGCGCCGCCGGACTGCGCCGAGGTGCAGCTCGCGTATCACACGCGCGACGCGGTGCGGACGGGCGGTGAGCCCATCGTCGTCGAGACCGACGCGCCCATCTGCGCCAGCCTCGACTCCCCGACGCTCGACCTGCCGCCGCGCGGCTGCGCACAGCTGCCGGTCGACGGACGAGCCGGCCTCGGGACGCTCCTGCTCGTGCTGTTCGCCCTCGGCCGCCGGCATCGGGCGATGTGCCGATGAGCGCGCGGCCGCTCGGTACGAGCACCCACGGGCGCGCGTGGTAGCGTTTCGGGATGCGTCGCTCGTCCCTGCTGATCTGGCTGTGCGCGCTCGCCGCGTCGGGCTGCGTGCAGGAGCTCACGCCCGCGCGCGGCTGCTCGCTCGACGCGGACTGCGCCGTGGACGAGCGCTGCATCGGCGGCGCCTGTGAGCGGAGCGAGCTGCCGCCGCTCGGGAGCGACTGCACGCTCGACGACGAGGCCGAGCGCTGCGGCATCGGCTCCTACTGCGCGGACGGCCACTGCGCCGAGCTGCCCGCGTGCGCCGACGCGGCGTCGTGCCCGGACGGCCTCGTCTGTAACGAGGGCACCGCCGCCTGCGTGCGTGCGCCCGACTGCGCCGACTGCTGTACGGCGGCCTCCTGCGACGACGGGCGCTTTTGTAACGGCGTCGAGGTCTGTGACGCCGCCAGCGGACAGTGTCAGCCCGGTGTGCCCGTGTGCGCCGGCGCCGCGCCCGTCTGTGACGAGGCCACGCGCACCTGCCGCTGCGGTGACGATGACGACTGCGTGGCGCCCGAGCGCTGCTCGAACGGCGTGTGCGGCTGTACGCCCGCCTGCGACGGCAAGCAGTGTGGCGACGACGGCTGCGGCGGCACCTGCGGCTCGTGCGCCGCGGGTGACGAGTGCAACGCCGGCCTGTGCGGCTGCGTGCCCGACTGCGACGGCAGACAGTGCGGCAGCGACGGCTGTGACGGCTCGTGCGGCGCCTGCGCCGGCGCCGACGTCTGCGACGACGGCAGCTGCGTCTGCGTGCCCGACTGCGCCGGCCGGGTCTGCGGCGACGACGGCTGCGGCGGCTCCTGCGGCGAGTGTCCGAGCGGCACCTGCTCGCCGAGCGGGCAGTGCAACTGTGTCCCCGACTGCGCCGGGCGCGAGTGTGGCGACGACGGCTGCGGCGGCTCCTGCGGCAGCTGCAGCGTGGGCGCGTGCGGCCTCGCCGGCACCTGCGACTGCACGCCGGACTGCGCCGGGCGCGAGTGTGGCGACGACGGCTGCGGCGGCTCCTGCGGCGCGTGCGGCCCCCACCAGCAGTGCCCGGCCAGCGGTCAGTGCCAGAACACCGGCGTCATCTGCGACGTGCTGACCGACACCATCACGCAGGACGAGTACCAGGCGCGCAGCGGCTTTCTGACCGCGGGCTTCGACGCGCAGTACGAGTGGGACGGGCGGCCGCACCGCTACCTCGACAACTACCCGCTGGTGGTGCCCGCGAACACTTCCGTCGTGGTGGAGCTCTCCTCCACGGACTTCGATCCGACGCTGTACGTCTACAACGTCGCCGGCGGCAGCTGCGTGCGCGTGGCCAAGGACGACGACAGCGCCGGCAACCTGAACGCCAGCCTGGCCGTCACGCTCGGCAGCGGCGACTACCACCTGGTCGCGACCACCTACTCGGAGCTCGACACCGGCGAGTACCGCATCGCCACCAGCACCGACTTGTGCGGCCTCACGGTCACGCAGACCGTCTACGACCGCTGCCGCGCGAAGGCGCTCGCGAACAACTGCTCGAACAACCCGTGCGTGGACTACGGCAATTCGCCCGACTTCTGCTGCGTCACGGCCAACTGCCGCACCGACTACGTCACCGGCGACGAGATCAAGATCTTCCAGAGCGCCGCCGTCTGTACGCCCTGACCTCGTCAGCCGTGCTTGGCCGCCTCGAGCACCTCGGACGAGTGCGTCAGCTTCACCGTCGCTTGCAACATGCGCGTGACGGAGCAGTACTTCTCCATCGACAGCGACACCGCGCGCTCGAGCTTCTGCGGATCGACGTCACCGCTGGCGCTGAAGTGCACGTGGATGTCGGTGTAGACCGCCGGGATCGCGTCCGCGCGCGTGCCGTCCACGTCGATGTCGAGGCCGACGATGTCCTGGCGCTGCTTCTTCAGGATGTGCAGCACGTCCATGGCGCTGCAGCCCGCGAGCCCCATGAGGATGAGCTCCATGGGCCGCACGCCCTCGTCGTTGCCGCCCACGGGCGGTGGCCCATCGATGATGGCCGTCTTGCCGCTCTCGTTGCTGGCCTCGAACTTGGCGCCGCCGATCCGGCGCAGCTTCACTCTGGTCATGAAAACCTCGCGGAGCGCTGGCGGCTCAGCCTTCGCGCACGGCCTCGCCGCCGCCCTCGCCGAACACGTCGCTCGAGAGGTAGCGATCGCCGCGGTCACAGGCGATGAACACGACGACGCCCTCGCTCAGCTCCTCGGCCACCTGCAGGGCCGCGTAGGCCGCCCCTCCGCTCGAGATGCCCGCGAACACGCCGGCCTTGCGCGCGAGCAGGCGCGCGGTGTCCTCGGCGT
>CAYLZW010000517.1:0-3307 GCA_964388085.1 uncultured Myxococcales bacterium
CGGGCAAGGGCGATCCGCGCATCACCGAGCGCCGCGAGGCCGTGAGCGCGCTCATGCTGGCCGCGCGCGCGGGCATCATCGACCTCGACAACATCGTCGCGCTCTCGCACGCCGTGAAGGAGGACGTCGCCTGGCTGACCTCCGCCGACGCGAAGGACTACTCGAAGGACGTCAAGGCGCCGACCTCGTCCTGGGGGGCGCCCTCGGCGGACAACCCCTTCGGCTGGACCAAGAGCGACATGTCCGGCGCGCGGGTGCTGCTGAACGAGTTCATCAAGCGGCGCGACGCGGGCAAGGCGCTCGCCGCCGGCATCGACGACGGCTCGAAGAAGTTCCTCGACGTCGCCGACGGCAGCTTGATCGCGCTCAGCTACATCAAGGACGCCGACAAGCGCGCCGGGTCGCTGGCGGACGCGCTGCTGCAGTTCCGCGGCCGCACGGACCTCGGCGAGAAGGTCGATCCGAACCGCTACGGCGCCCAGACGCGCATCGACAAGATCGGCCCGGCGCTCGTCGCCGAGCAGACGGTGGTGCTCGCCGAGGCCCAGATCTCGAAGGACGATCCCACCGCGCTCCGCGAGTACGCGCTGCTCAAGCAGGTCATCAGCTCGCACCCGCTGTCGTCGGCGAACGGCATCTTCGACGCGCGCAACGCCGTCGGCGGCGTGTTCCACACCGAGAACAACGGCAACTACAACTCGAAGACGCACCCGACCGCGTGGATCATGACGGAGACGCCGCCGGGCGCCTCGGCGTCGGCCTACAAGGCGATTCACCACAACTACTCGCGCGACACGCCGCGCAACATCAAGGCCACCATCGACGAGTGGATGTTCCCGCTCGGTCCGAAGGACAAGCGCGGCGAGACCTTCGGCATCTTGACGGACGCGCTGCAGGCCGCGCGCAACGGTGACGTGGGCGGCGCCAAGTCCCTCATCAAGCTGGCCGTGAGCGAGAACCCCGAGGGCGCCGAGGCGCTCTGGGACGGCATCAAGTCGACGCCGAACGAGCACTTCGCGGACAAGCTGCGTGATGCCCTCGTCGGCACGGCGCAGAAGTCGCTCGGCGCCGAGGTCGAGAACCAGGAGAAGAACCTCCTCTTGATGGCGCGCCTGTTCCGCTCGGTGTGCGAGACGCGCCCGACGCTGCGCTCGCTGCAGCGCGACTTCCTGCACGCCGGCGCCGCGCGCGAGCAGGTCTCCGACGTGCTCATCAACATGGGCAAGAGCAACAACCTCGGCACGCTCAAGGAGCTCGGCGAGGCGCGCCTCGCCATGCGCGACGCCATCCTCGGCGCGAGCAAGGGCTACGAGCGCAAGGACCTGATCCTGTTCGACGCCAAGCTCGAGCGGCTCACCACCGAGGAGCTCGGCGCGTCCGTCGAGCGCGTGGGCCTGCTCGAGACCGACGCGCAGAAGGCCGAGGCCATGCTCGCGCTGCAGACGGCGCTGCGCGCGTCCGTGGCGAGCGGCCTGCACGCGATCAAGGACGCGAACGATCCGGCCGCCCAGAAGGGCGAGGGGCTCCCCGCGGTGTTGCAGGACGTCGACGCCGCGCTCTCGGACGGCAAGGTCTCCGAGGACGACTACCGCGGCCTCATGAGCCGCGCGTACGTGGCGGTCGCGCGCACGGTGCAGAACATCCGCTCGTTCGTCGACAAGCGGGCGGCCGACGTCGCCACCGGCGGCGCCGAGCTCGATCCCATGTTCCTCGATCAGCTCGTCAAGCAGACGCCCCTGCACTACGCCACCGCGCTCGCGCAGAAGGGCATGCGCGTCGGCCTCGAGGAGGTCATCGAGCCGCGCCACATCCAGAACCCGACCGGCCTGCGCGTTCTGAACAGCATCGGCCCCGTCGTGTTCAGCAGCGTGGTCACGGCGCAGAACACGCACGAGCTCGTCGAGAAGAAGCCCGCCAAGGACGCGCTCAGCGTCTTGTGGGAGCTGAACGAGAAGAAGATGGTGGCGGTCGGCGGCCTCATCGTCGACGAGAAGAACGCGCCCGGCGGCAACAGCCACCTGAACATGTACGCCATGAACAACGGCATCGCGGTGCTGGCGCTGCCCGACCTGCGCGCCAAGTACGCCGCGTTCCTCGAGCGCGCCCAGAGCGAGGGCGGCGTCTACATCGACGACAGGAACGGCGAGTTCCACATGATGACGGTCGACTACGCCGTCGAGACCGGCAAGCTCGAGAAGGACAAGATCGACTCGCTGCGCCCGGGCACCAACCGCAAGATCACCTACCTGAGGTCGAACGCCAACGCGGACGGCTTCGACGTCGTCGGCAAGCACGAGGCCATCATCTCGCCCGAGCGCAAGACGCGCGAGGTCGAGCTGTATGTCCCGCTCGACGAGGTGAAGGGCATCGGCAAGGAGACGACGTCGTTCAAGGACATCGCGCCGCTCGGCATCCACGGCCGGCACCTCGCGGGCGAGAAGGGCCTCGTGCTCGCGCTCATGAAGGCCGACCCGAAGATCGGGCCCTACGTGCCGGACGGCTCCATCATCACCACCGGACGCGTGAACGGCCTGCTCGACGAGGCCGGCATCCTCGACGACTGGAACAAGCCCTGGTCGGCGGACCCGAAGGTGGGCCACGTCGACGACGACAACTTCCTCAAGAGCGCCTTCTACACCGACGCCGACTATCGCGCGGGCGTGCGCGAGCACCTGCAGGAGCTCACGCTCACGAAGCTCAGCTCGCACCTCATCGAGAAGGGCGCGGACGGCAGCCTGAAGCCGACCGCGGCGGGCCAGAAGTTCTACGACGAGCTGATGAAGAACCCGGCGCTCGGCGACAGCCTGATCTTCCGCTCGAGCTACACGGGCGAGGATCGACCGGGTAAGTCCGGCGCCGGCCAGTACGAGAGCTACGTCGACAAGGTGCTGGCGAAGAAGCTCTACGGCAAGGACAAGGTGAGCGAGCAGTACGCGAAGCTCGACGCCGCGCACAAGGCCGTGTCCGACGCCGAGGCCGCGCTCGCCGCGGCGCCCGCCGCCGAGAAGGCGCAGAAGCAGAGCGCGCTCGACGCGGCGAACAAGGCGCTCGAGCCCATCGCCAAGGAGCACGCCGCGTTCATGGCGGTGCCGCGCCTGCAGGCGACGGTGGGCGTCATCGAGAGCGCCTGGATGGCCGAGCCCGTCGAGAACAACGTCGCCGACGAGGTGAACCTGCAGCACATCGCGCCCTCGTGCACGGTGCAGAACTGCATCGATCCCTCCATCTCGGGCGTGATGATCTCGCGCGACATCGAGCACGGCACGCGCGGGCAGGTGAGCTACCAGCTCGTGAAGGGCTTCGGCGG
>CAYLZW010000518.1:0-3307 GCA_964388085.1 uncultured Myxococcales bacterium
CGTCGGGCTTCACGATGCCGGTGTGCGCGAACAGCAGGTTGGCCGCGTCGAGCGTCTCGCTCTCGTAGGCGCCGACGAAGGCGCCGAGCCGCTGGTTCCAGCCGCGCTCGAGGATCTCCTCGCGGATGACGCCTGCCTCCTCGTGCCAGCGCAGCGCCTTCTCGAGATCACCGACGCTGCGCGCCACCTGCGCCGCCCGATCGAGGGCCACCCAGCACATGAGCTTCGAGAACACGTAGTGGGCCTTCTTGTCGCGGTACTCCCAGATGCCGGCGTCCTTGTTGCGCCACAGCTTCATGACCTCCTCGGCGAGATGGTCGACCAGCTCCCAGAGCAGCTCACGGTGCCGGGTGGTGGCGAACTTCACGTCGAAGAACACCGGCACGAGCGTGAGCATCAGCTCGCCATAGACGTCGTTCTGCACGTGCTCGTAGGCCTGGTTTCCGACGCGCACGGGGCTCGAGCCGAAGGCGCCCTCGAGGCTATCGAGCGTGCGCTCCGTGAGCTGGCCCTCGCCGGCGATGCCGTAGACGGGCTGCAGGCGGCCAGGGCGGAGCGGCAGCTGCTCGAGGAAGGCGAGGTAGCGAGACTCCTCCTCGAACTGCGCCAGCCGCGCCAGCGCGCGCACGACGAAGAAGGAGTCTCGCAGCCAGCAATAGCGGTAGTCCCAATTGCGCACGCTGCCGCGCACCTCCGGCAGCGACGTCGTTGGGGCGGCGATCACCGCGCCCGTGTCCTCGAAGGTGAGCAGCTTCAAGGTCAGCGAGCTGCGAAGGATCGGCTCCTGGTAGTCGCGCGGCAGATAGCAGTGCTGACTCCAGCGCTCCCAGTAGACGCGCGTGCGCTCGAGGTCCATCTGCATGGCGTCGAGCGAGCGCACGCTCGAGGGTTGCCCGGCCGAGAACGCGAGGAACACGTCGCTGCGCAGCGTGAGGCTCTCGTCGTTCATCAAGCGCGCGAGCGGCAGGTTCGACTGCAGGTAGAAGCAGTCCCGGTCGTTCTCGTAGCGGACCGAGGTGCCGAGGTGACGCGCGTGCACCGGTCCTTGCGCGAAGCCCGGACGGGGATGCACCGAGACGCGCACGCGCGGCGCCCCGCGCAGCACCCGCAGGAGGCGATGGACCGCCGGCGGTCGCTGGATGTCCGCGCCCTCGTAGTAGCGAGGCATCCAGTCGAAGAGCTCCCAGGCCGCGTCCTCGCCCTCGAAGCGCGTGCACACGATGTTGGTCAGCGGCAGATAGCGCTGCGAGACCGGCTTCGCGTTCAGCGCCTCGACGTGAAAGTGCCCGCCGTCCTCGTCGAGGATACGCGCGAACACGGCGTCGTCTTGGAAGGTCGGGAGGCAGCCCCAGACGATGTTGCCGTCTCGTGAGACGAGCAAGGCGCTCTGGCAGTTCCCGATCAGCGCGGTGTCGTAGGGGTCGATGTGCACCCGCTCGACTGTAACAAAGGGCTCAAGGCGTACCGCGACGAAGACGCGCCTGCGTCTTTTTCCCACGCCATTTCAGCAGCGGGGCGAGCAGCGGCTGAACGCGCGGCGTCAGCGACGCGAGCTGCGCGAGGCGGCCGCGCGAGGGAGGCAGGAGCAGCTCCAGCGGCCGTTTGTCGAGGGCGGAGACGACGGCGGCGGTCACGTCGGCGGTGCTGAGCTGCTTGCCCGAGAACGTCAGCGCCGCTTCGTCGAAGGCGAGCTGCTTGTCGAGCATCGGCGTCTTGACGGCGTCGGGGCAGATCACCGTGACGTGCACTTTGTGCGGCTTGAGCTCCGCCGCGATGGCGAGCGAGAAGCCGCGCACGGCGAACTTGGACGCGCTGTAGAGCGACAGCCCCGGGATGGGCGCGATGCCGGCCAGCGACGAGATGTTGATGATGTGTCCGCTCCCCTGCGCGACCATGCGCCGGCTGGCGGCGAGGGTGCCGTGCAGCGTGCCCTTCACGTTGATGTCGATGTGGCGCTCGATCTCGTCGGCGCTCTGCTCGTGGCAATAGCCCGGGCGCAGGTAGCCGGCGACGTTGCAGAGCACGTCGAGGCGCAGGAAGCGCTCCGCGGCGAGCGCACAGGCGCGCTCCCAGGCGGCGGCGTCGCGCACGTCGAGCGTCGTCGTATGCACGCGATCACCCGGCCAGCGGTCCTCTTCGGCGGCGCGCAAAAGCCCCTCGAGGTCCACGTCGGAGGCGAGCACCTGATGGCCCTCGCGGGTGAGGCAGGCGACGAGCGCGCGGCCGATGCCGCTCGCGCAGCCGGTGATGAGCGTGACAGGTGCGGACATGGAGACCTCCGCGGCAGGATACGGCGCCAACGGCCGCCAGCAGAAGCGTCGCGCGCGAGCGAGCTGGGGCATCTCGCGCACGGACCCGCCGCGGGGCCACGCTCGGGCGACCGCGAGCCAGCCGAGCGAGGTGCTTCCCTTGCCGCGGGAGCGTCGCTACCCTGCGCGCCAGCCCGCCTGGGCCATCTAGAGTGCGGCGAGAGGAGCTGTCATGAGCGCGAACGCAAAGCTTTCCATCGGGGACGAGACCCTGGATCTGCCCATCGTCGAGGGCACGGAACAAGAGCGCGCCATCGACATCGGCAACCTGCGCTCCGAGCTCGGCATGATCACGCTCGATCCCGGCTACGTGAACACGGGATCGGCCAAGAGCGCGATCACCTTCATCGACGGCGAGAAGGGCATCCTGCGCTACCGCGGCTACCCCATCGAGCAGCTCGCCGAGCACTCGCACTTCCTCGAGGTCGCCTACCTGCTCATCAAGGGCGAGCTGCCCACCAAGGAGCAGCTCGACGCCTTCTGTCACGACGTGCGCATGCACACCATGCTGCACGAGGACTTCAAGCGCTTCTACGGCGGCTTCCCGAAGGACGCGCACCCCATGGCCATCTCGGCCGCCGTCGTCGGGGCGCTGTCGACGTTCTACCAGGACTGCCTCGACGTCCATGACCCGCGCCAGGTCGAGGTGAGCTACCACCGCCTGCTCGCGAAGCTGCCGACCATCGCCGCCTATTCGCATAAGCACTCGATCGGTCAGCCCTTCATGTACCCCGACAACTCGAAGGACTACGCGTCGAACTTCCTCTACATGATGTTCGGCACGCCCTGCGAGCAGTACGAGGTGGACCCGGTCATCGCCAAGGCGCTCGACCTCCTGCTCGTGCTGCACGCGGACCACGAGCAGAACTGCTCCACGTCGACGGTGCGCCTCGTGGGCAGCTCGCAGGCGAACCTGTTCGCGTCCATCTCGTCGGGGGTGAACGCGCTCTGGGGCCCGCTGCACGGCGGCGCCAACCAGGCGGTCATCGAGATGCTGC
>CAYLZW010000519.1:0-3297 GCA_964388085.1 uncultured Myxococcales bacterium
GACCACGTGCTCTACAAGAGCGCCGCGCGCGTGTTCGGCTCCGTGGCGAGCACCATCGTGCAGGCGACCTTCGGCGTCGGCTCCCTCGTCGTGTACCCCATCCAGCTCGCGCTCTTGCGCTGGGATCGCGCGAGCGAGCTCTCGAGCGACAGAGCCGCGCTCCTCGTCGTCAAGAACCCGCACACCGTCATCCGCACGCTGATGAAGGTGGCGGGCGGATCTCGTCGCCTCGCGAGCGAGCTCTCCATCGACGCCTTCGTCGAGCAGGCCGACGGCTTCGGCAAGCTGCAGGATGAAGGACCGCTCGGGCGCTACATCACGATCTTTCAGACGCTCTTCCGCAGCCACCCGTACCCCATCTGGCGCGCGAAGGAGGTCATCGACTGGGTGACGAGCGGCAACTTCCTCGAGATCCTCGACGGGGACTACAAGACGCGTGGCCTCATCGCGACCAAGCCGTGCCCCTCCTGCGGCAAGGACGTGAAGGTAGACGCGGTCGTGTGCGCCAACTGCGGCCACGCCGTGAACCCCGAGCGTGAGACCGAGAGCGGTAAAGACGCGGCCAAGCGGGCGGCGGGCAGCGACGACGTGGACCCGGTCACGCGCACGTGGCGCGACGTGCGCCGCTGGTACAAGGACAACTTCACCTCCGGTGACGACGACGACGAGCCGGAGGGAGGCGCCATCGACGTCGCCTCGGAGACCGTGCGTACGGAGCCGAGCGCGTCCGAGCCGCCGCCGTCCGACAGGCCGCCGGAGGGCGCCGGCCCGAACGGCTCCGGCGAGCCGCCCGCCGACGAGGACGAAGGGCCCGAAAAGCGACCGCAGGACGCGTAGGGCGAGCCCCCAAGGGCCCTATGCCCTCTGCCCTATGCCCCTATGTCCACCGCGAGGCCAGAGCGGGAGCACGGGATCGCCGGCGACGTCAGCGCACGGCCTTCACCGCGGCCGCGTTCACGATGACGCGCTCGAACTGTCCGGTGCGCGGACCGGCGGGAGGGACGAGCGAGAACATGGCGACGCCGGGCGCGTAGTCGTCGCTGACGCCCTGCACGCTGCGCCGGTCGGTGAACGTCACCGTCAGCATGCGGCCCTGCACCTGCGGCGGTGACTTCCCGACGAGGTGGACGAAGATGGCCTTGCACTGCTGGATGCTGAGGTCTTCAGCGCGGCCCGTCCCCTGCGGCTCGAGGCGAAAGCCGAGGTCGTCACGCGCGAGCTTGCGGATGGCGCCGCGCTTGGCCTGGCCGTTCAGCAGGTGGACCGTGACCTTGCGCTTGCCCGGGATGAGCAGGTTCGGATCGTCGACGTCGAACTGCACCTCCTGATCGGCCGGGGGCAGGACGCCGAGCTCGTACAGCGCGGCGAAGTCGTCGAGGAACGCGAGACCGTTCGGCACGGGCGAGGCCTCGTCGTCGCCGGCGTCCGAGAGGATGCCGGAGCGATAGAGCTCCATCTCGCGCGGGTCGATGACGTGCAGGTCGAGCGCGCTGTCCGCCTCGCCGACGAAGGCGAGCCCATCGGCCTCGACGTACTCGCCGTAGTACTGCTCGAAGGCGAGGTGCACCTCGGGCGGCGTGTAGCCGGAGCCGCCGAAGATGTCCCCGAGCTGCTCGGCGACCTGCTCGGGCGCCACGACGCGCTCTCGCGTCTTGTTCTCCGCCAGCGCGGCGTCGGCCTTGTTGGCGACGTCCTCGATGACCTTGGCGGCGTTGCGCATGCCCTTGCCGCCGCTGCCTGTCCCCTGCAGCCAGGTCTCGAACTCCGAGCCCGAGAGCCGCGGCGCCGCTCGCGCGGGAGGCGCGTTCGTGCTGCCGGGACCGGGCAGCGCCTCGGGCACGCTCGCCGCCACCACGTCCGAGCCGAGCGCGGCGTCGAACAGGTTGCTGGCGTCGAGCTTGAACGCCGCCGAGTAGTCCTTCTTCTGCGCCGGCGCGGAAGGCGCGGGCGCTGGCTCGGCGACCGGCTCGAAGTCTTGCACGAGCTCGGGATCGTCGACGGTGGCGGTGGCGTACTCCTCCGGCTCGCTGGCGCCGTCCAGGGACTGCGCCGCCGCGCCGAGCAGCGCGCTGGCGTCGATGGCGAAGGGGTTCTTCTTCGGGGCCGCGGGCGCCCTCGGCTCGGGCCGCGGCTTCGGGGCTGAGCCGGAGCCCGACATGGAGAGCGAGCTGTGCAGGCCGCCCATGGACGAGATGCTGGTGCTCTCGTCGTCGGCCGCGCCGCCGCTCTTCTCCTTCTCGAGGGCCGCCTTCAGGTAGCGCTTCAGCTCCTTGCGCCGGCTGTCCTCGTCGGCGGAGAGCGCCTCCCCCGCCTTCTTGCGGGCGTTGAGCGCCTTCAGCTCTCGTACGAGCACCATCAACTGATCGGCCATCGGCGGACGTCTCCGAGACACGGCGAAGCACAGCGGCGCTCGCGAGCCGGACCGCCCGCGAGCGCCGCTACCATAGCGCAGCGACGGGCTCGCACGCTGAGGCGTCCGCTCGGTGCGAACGTCTCAGCCGCGCCTGCCCGCGCCTACGCCTGGGCGCGCTTGACGATGTCCCACACCTCGTCGTCGCGCAGGACGCGGTTGGTGGCCTTCGCGCGCTGAAAGATCTCGTTCACGAGCTCGTCGCTGGCGCTGACGTGCCGCTTCTCGAGCCAGTAGCGCACGTTCGAGAGGCCGCTCATGTGGCCGATCTCGACCTCCTGCTCGCGTCCGAACCAGCCGGCGGGCACGCCCGAGTAGATGATGTCGGCGAGGTAGGCGTCGCCCTTCTTCTCGGCCTTGATGACGGCGGCCGCGTGAACGCCCGTCGCCGTGCGAAAGGCGTCGCGGCCGGACAGCGGATAGTTCACCGGGATGTCGACGCGGCAGGCCTCCGACGTCAGGCGGCAGTAGCGCACGAGGTGAGAGACGTCGTGCGGGTACGCGCCCATGAGCTTCAGGTTCAGGATGATCTGATCGAGCGAGGCGTTGCCGACACGCTCACCGACGCCGAGGCAGGTGCCGTGCACGCGATCGCAGCCGTACTCGAGCGCGAAGATGGCGTTGGTGACGCCGAGGCCGCGGTCGTTGTGTCCGTGCCAGTCGAGCTTCACGTCCTCGCCCGAGCCGCGGATGAGATCGCGCGTCCAGTCCACGAGGTTGCGGATGCCGTCGGGCGTGACGTGTCCGACGGTGTCGCAGAGCGTGAGCCGGCGGACCCCGAGGTTGATGGCCTCGCGGAACAGCCGGTCGAGCACCCTCGGCGTCGAGCGCGTGGTGTCCTCGGTGACGAAGGCGACCTCGAGCTCGTTCTTCACCGCGAAGGTGAC
>CAYLZW010000520.1:0-3287 GCA_964388085.1 uncultured Myxococcales bacterium
CGCTACCGCGGCGGTCAAGCCGGCGGAATGACGCCCTCTGCCGGACGCATACCCCACGAAGCCACAGCCCTCGACGTCACCGCCCGAAAGCTTCCGCCGGCGAGAGCCTCCGAACGACGACGCACGGCCCACCCACGTCGTCACAACCGAGAGGGCACCGGCACGAGAGGGCTGGGAGTACGCTCCGCTCGGCGTGACCGATAAGGGCCCTTATCGTTCACGCCGTCGTCCCTCGCCTACGGCGACGACGACGGTCCCCTCCCTCCGCTTGACGTAACCAAGTTACGTCAACTCCCAGCACCGGCGCTTCACGTCGTCAGGCCGGTGCACCGGCGCTCCCACCCTCGCGAGCGTCGACGACGCCGGCAGCCTCCGGCACAGCGCGTACGGCCCACCCACGTCGCTCCATGAGGGGGCTCCGGCGCGCGCTTCGCGCTGGCTCGCCGACGCACCGGCACCCGGCACCGCCCCCCCCCGCGAGAACTCGGTGTCGCGGCCGGCCGAGAGCTACCGCGCGCCTTCGGCCCTCGTGCGTCACCGGGCGTCTCTGCGCGCTTGCTCACTCGTGACCACGGCGCACCGCGAGTGAGCGTCTGGCAGTTCGACACCGAGCGCGCGCGCGGCGCACCGCGCTCACGAGCCCTTGGCACCACGACAATTCGGGCCCCAGACCATGTGGCACTATTGCCACACAACCGTATCCTCGCCGGGCACCATAAGAACGGCCGCTTCCGGCCCCCTGAATGAAGCTGGGGTAAGATCCACCGACACACTTGCACCGCAATCAAACACCACATCCATTTCACTGTCCGACGTCTGAATCGAGGCAACGGTTCGGCCAACAATTACATCCAAATCCCCGCCGCCCTGCACACGCCATGGGTTATCAATCCGCAGAACCGAGCCACCACCGAACCAAAGCGTTACTCCATCAGAGTCGAGCGCGTAGTGAGACAACACAGCGCCAATCAGCGCATCGATCGCGCTCATGGCTCTTCATCCTTCTTCTTGATCGGAAAATGAGTATCCGAATGCGAGCCCGTCTTGCCGGTTCTCGGGTCAACTCCCTGGCCTCGGTCATTCGTGTACTTCACGTACCCATCCGGATAGCCAGGGCTCTTCCCTTTGGCGGGAGTTGGATCCATCAGGCGCATGGTCGTCACCTGCCCGTTGGCACCTCCATGGCCGCCAGTAAACGCTTGGCCGGCAACTTCGCCGCTTGTGGGAGATCTAACCGGGGTTGGCCCCGTAGCGCCGGCTGGTACGGGGAACGCTTGGCCCGCCTCGTCGACGATGAAAGTAGGCCCACCTGGAGTAGCGACGTTGTCCGCCTTGGTCATATCCCACGCGGTGTCTCCAAGATCCGTCGCCCTATCCACGGTCGTCATGGCATCGACCGCGTTCTCGCCAGCGCGCGCCCCCTTGATGAGTAGTCCCGCACCGCCAGGAACGCCGGGAAGCGCCAGCGCGGCGCCATCTAGGGCTAACCCACCGACATCGGCGACCTTCGTCCAGAAGGAAGTCTTCTCGTTCCAATTCCGGATCGAGTTCACCCCGACGGCAATGCTCGCGACGTCGATAGCACTCTCGACGTACATCCCATTCGTGTCTGTAGCGGACACCGGGTTATTCGCCGCGTAAGCGTAGAGGTTCAACTGCCGCCCATTTGCAGCATCGACCTCCGGTGCGCCGAAGATGAGTGGGTCTGGGCTCAACCAACGTCGAAGCGACGGGTCATAGACCCGCTTCCCAAAGTGGTAGTAGCCAAGTCCGGGATCCGGCTCATGCCCAACGAACGCGTGTTTCGGCTGCGGTAGCGCCTCTGGTCGGCCGAGACGGTTGCCCCATGCGTCGTATTCACCGACTTCCAGGTATCGGGCCTCGAACGCGGCTGGATCAGCGGCGACGTCTTCGAAGGTCAGCTTTGCAACCACCGACCCACGAAGGTCTTGGTGGATCCAGCCTGACTTGTGCAAGTCACGAGCGCCACCGTCCAGCGCGCGCACGTCCTCGAGGACGATCGTGCCGTTGATCGGCAGCCGCAGTGAGATCGCCGGCTCGTCTTCGCCATCGATTCGGATCTCGCCGATGCCCGGAATATCGACGACGAGCGAGTCCACCTTGTCGGCGAGATCGTCATACGTCCGACGCATATGGCGTTCGCCGGTGGGACCGCAGATGCGCGTCGTCGTGAAATCGGAGACAATGCTCCCATCCGATGCCTGCTTCTGTTCGGACACGCTCGCGAGACATCCAGCATCGGTCCAGGTGAGGTCTCGCGACTCGACTGCGGCGCCGTCGTCCAGCCGCTCATCATGCCGGAGGCGCCCCGCATCATCGTAAGTAAGATTCCAACTGTAGGAGGGTCCGAGGATCTCCGAGACCGCCTGCGCCTGGCTGTCATCGTAGTAGCCGTAGGACTCCCCGCCGGCGGACTCGACGTTGCCGCCCGCGCAGTACGTGAATGATTTGGTCGACGTGTAGTATCCATCCGCGGTTTCAATGGCCGCCTGACACAAGCGGTCCAGTGTTTCGGCGGCGTGAGCCGGCCGCGGCGCGGTCAAGGGACCGCCGAGCAAGAGCCCGATCAAGACGGCGAAGGTCGACTGCTGGAGGAGGCAGGAGAGAGTCATGACGTCCTCACGGATGGACAGAGACGACCACCGATGCCCCTTGATGGACGCATCGCTCTCTGGGCGGCAGCATCACCGTAACGCAGACCGCCCCCCTGAGAACTCTGCTACCCCCCCGATCGCCCACCTACGGTCACCTCTCGTCGATGTAGGCAAAGGTGAGCCTGTGATCGGCGTCGTCGTCGGAAGTGTCTCAGCCTCGGCCGCGGGCTGTCTCGCTCCGGCGCGCCCGTTCTAACCTCGGGCCGCGCCCCGTAGAAGATTGAAGGCGGTCGTACGTCGAGCGAGGCACAGCGCGTTGCGAATTGGGCGGTACGAGATCGTGAGCGAGCTGGGACGCGGAGGGATGGCGTCTGCCTTCCTCGCGCGCGCTTATGACGGCCAGTACGTCGTGCTCAAGATGCCTCTCGTCGACGATGCCGACACCTGCGAGCGCCTGCGTGACGAGGCGCGCACCGGGCTGAGGCTCGCGCACCCGCACATCGTGGAGACGCTCGACATCTTCGAGCAGGAGGGAAAGCCCGTCCTGGTGCTCTCGTATGTGTCGGGGGCCTCCATGTACGAGCTGCGCACGAAGGGGCCGCTGCCGCCGGCGGTCGTGCTGCGCATCGGGCGGCAGATCTGCGAGGCGCTCGACGCCATCCACCACGCCAC
>CAYLZW010000521.1:0-3285 GCA_964388085.1 uncultured Myxococcales bacterium
TGACTTCGACGGCGACGGACGCGACGACGTGCTCTGGTACAAGCCGGGCGCCGGCGCCGACTACGTCTGGCACGGCGAGGCGGACGGCAGCTTCACGGACCGGCGCTTGAACGCCATCGGCGGCGACCGCAGCGTGCGCGTCGGCGACTTCGACGGCGACGGGCGCGACGATCTGTTCTTCTACCAGAAGGGCGAAGGCGGCGACGCGGTGTTCTACGGCCGCGCCGGCCGCGGCTTCACGCGCGACAATGACATCGACATCAACGGCAGCTACCACCCCTTCGTCGGTGACTTCGACGGCGACGGCATCTCCGACGTGTTCCTCTACCAAAAGGGCCGCGGCACCGATCGCCTGTGGTTCGGGCGCGCGCAGCGCGGCTTCGCCCGCGGCACCACGCTGAAGGTGAACGGCACGTATAAGCCGCGCGTCGGTGACTTCGACGGCAACGGTGTCGACGACATCTTCTGGTATTCGCCGGGGAGCTGAGCCCAGGCTTCTCGAAGCGGGGTCTGGTCGGGGGTGTTCCTGCAGCGCCCCCGACGCGGCCCGCTACTCGATCACCAGCATGGGCTTGCCGGACTCGACGGCGTCGCCCTCTTTGACCTTGATGGTGGAGACGGTGCCGGCCTTCGGGGCCTTCAGCTCGTTCTCCATCTTCATGGCTTCGACGACGATGACGCCCTGGCCCTCGCTCACCTCTTCGCCCTCGGCGACGAGGATCTTCATGACCTTGCCGGGCATGGGCGAGGACACGACGGCGGCGCCGGCGTGCTCGAAGCGGGAGGACTGCGCCTCCTTCATCTTCTTGCGCCGCTCGTCGAGCATCTCGAAGCGCACCACGCGGCCGCGCACGCGCACGGCGAGGCGGCCGTCGAGGGGCTCCTGCGATTGGCGCTCTACGTCGACGTCGTAGGAGTGGTTGTCGATCAGCGCGCTGACGATGTTCGACTTCATCAGCTTCGCGTCCACGTCGAAGCTCTTGCCGTCGAGGGTCATGGTGTAGGCGCCGTCGTCACGGCCGTGGTTGTCGACCACGATGACGTGCTCGTTGCCGTGCAGAGAGGCGATGAAGCGCATTTTGGTCATTTTGCGATTGGCTCCGCTTACCAGCGCGCCGTGTGCGACGAGAGCCCGCGCTTCCAGGCGTTGATCTCGGTCTCGGCGTTGCGCGTTCCCTTGCCGGCGACCACGCGAGAGAGCGCGCGCTGCTCGGCCTCGAACTTGAAAAAGGCGGCGGCGAGCATGGCGACCTGCTCGTGCTCCTCGGTGAACCAGGGCGGGCTCTCGTCGAGGTAGCGCTGCACGATGCCGGTGTCGTAGACGCCGCTCTTGAACTCCTCGAAGCTCAGGATCTGGCGCACGAACATGGTGTTCGTGGTCACGCCCTTCAAGGTCAGCTCGCTGAGCGCGCGGTCGAGGCGCTTGATGGCGACCTCGCGCGTATGTCCCCAGGCGATGACCTTGGCGATCATGGGATCGTAGTCAGGCGTAATCGTGAAGCCGCGGTAGATGCCCATGTCCGTGCGTACGTTCGGGCCGCCCGGCTCGCGCGTGTGCAGGATGGTGCCCGGCGTGGGCACGAAGTTGTTCAGCGGATCCTCGGCGGCGATGCGCGCCTCGACCGCCCAGCCGCGCGGGTGCTCGGGCTGCTTGCCCCAGGGCAGCGGCTCGCCGCGCGCGACGCGGATCTGCGCCTCCACGAGGTCGAAGCCGGTGATCATCTCGGTCACCGGATGCTCGACCTGCAGGCGAGTGTTCATCTCCATGAAATAGAAATTGCGGTGCGCGTCGACGAGGAACTCGATGGTGCCGGCGCCGCGGTAGCCGACCGCCGCCGCCGCCTTGCACGCCACCTCGCCCATGGCCTTGCGCATGTCGGGGGTCACGAAGGGCGAGGGCGCCTCCTCGATAACCTTCTGGTGACGACGCTGCACCGAGCACTCGCGCTCGAACAGGTGGTGCACGTTGCCGTGCCCGTCGGCGAAGATCTGCACCTCGATGTGACGCGGCTTCTCGAGGAACTTCTCGATGTAGACGGCGTCGTCGCTGAAGGAGTTCTTCGCCTCGCTGCGGGCCGAGCGCCAGGCGCTCTGGAAGTCCTCGGCGCGATCGACCTTGCGCATGCCCTTGCCGCCGCCGCCGGCCGCTGCCTTCAGCATGACGGGGAAGCCGATCTCGATGGCGAAGGCCTTCGCCTCCTCCTCGCTCTCGACCGCCTCCTCGAGGCCGGGCACGATGGGCACCCCCGCCTTCGACATCGCCTGGCGCGCCGTCGTCTTCGTGCCCATGGCGTCCATGGCCTCGGGCGGCGGGCCGATCAGGATGAGGCCGGCGTCGCGCACGCGGCGCGCGAACTCGGCGTTCTCGGACAAGAAGCCATAGCCGGGGTGAATGGCGTCGGCCTTGCTGCGCCGGGCGACGTCGAGCACCTTGTCGATGTTGAGGTAGCTCTCGCGCGCCGCGGCCGGACCGAGATGGTACGCCTCGGTCGCGTAGCGCACGTGCAGCGCCGAGCGATCCGGGTCCGAATAGACGGCCACCGTCGGGATGCCCATCTCGCGGCAGGTGCGCATGACGCGAACGGCGATCTCACCGCGATTGGCGACGAGGATCTTCTTGATCGGACGAGTCTCTGGCATCGCTTGCCTCTTGGGCGTTGCCTCGTGGGCATTGGCACGGGCGCAGGGCACAGGGCGGCCCTCTCGCTACAGGGGAATGTTGCCGTGCTTCTTCGGCGGCAGATCGTCGCGCTTGTTCTTCAGCATCTGAATGGACTGACAAAGGCGCGGCCGCAGGTTCTCGGGGTTGATGACCTCGTCGATGTAGCCGAGCTCCGCCGCGCGGTAGGGATTCTGCGTCTTCTCTTTGTAGTCCTCGACGAGCTCGGCGTTCTTCGCGACGGGATCCTTGGCGTTTTTGATCTCGTTCCGGAAGATGACGTTGACCGCGCCGCTCGAGCCCATGACCGCGATCTCCGCCATGGGCAGGGCGAGGTTCACGTCCGCGCGCAGGTGCTTGGGCGCCATGACGCAGTAGGCACCGCCGTACGCCTTGCGCAGGATGACGGTCATCTTCGGCACCGTCGCCTCGGCGTAGGCGAACAAGAGCTTGGCGCCGTGGCGGATGACGCCGCCGTACTCCTGGTTCGTGCCCGGTAGAAAGCCCGGTACGTCGACGAGCGTGAGGATCGGGATGTTGAAGCAGTCGCAGAAGCGCACGAAGCGCGCGGCCTTGTCCGAGGCGTCGATGTCGATGGCGCCGGCGAGCACCTGCGGCTGGTTCGC
>CAYLZW010000522.1:0-3282 GCA_964388085.1 uncultured Myxococcales bacterium
TGCTCGGCATGCAGCTCGTCGTCGAGCCCATGGCGCAGACGCTGTTCCACCTGCTGCGCGACACGCGGCCCGAGCCCGTGCTCGCGGAGCTGATGCCCTACTACGAGCGCGACGAGGCGCGGCACGTGGCGCTCGGTGTGCTCTACCTCCCCGACGTGCTGCGGCGCATGAGCCTGCCGAAGAAGGCGGCGCTCGCGCGCTGGCAGCTCTCGCTTTACCTGCTGCAGCTCGATGTGCTCGAGGAGCTCGGCGGCGCGCTCGAGGAGCTCGGCGTCGACGTGCGCGAGGCGCTGCGCCAAGGGCGGCGACGTCAGGTCACGGCGACGCGCCTCGTGGGGGATGAGCTCGGCCGGCAGCTCGTCGTGAGCGAGGGCATCCTGCGCGTCATCGACTTCAAGAGCGAGCTGACGTTTCCCGCCAGCGGGAGCGCGGGCTCTCTTCGGCTGCGGCTCCTGAACGCGACGCGGAGCGCTGCCTTCGGGCCGGACCCGCGGGCGGGTTGAGCCGGTTGGTCCGAGGTCTGCACTCTGCAGGGCGGTCAGCGCTCCACGACGACGCTGACACCTGTCGCTGTGCGCCGCATCGGCGATGACGGAGGACACGTGGCCGAGCACGAGACCCACCAGGAGAGCGAGGCGCCGGAGGTCGTCGTCGTCACGGGCGCGTCCGCCGGCGTGGGACGGGCCGTCGCGCGGGCCTTCGCGCGGCGAGGCGCGCGCATCGGGCTGCTCGCGCGCGGCTTCGAGCGGCTCGAGGAGACGCGGCGGGAGGTGGTGGAGCTCGGCGGTGAGGCCATCGCCCTCCCCACCGACGTGGCCGATTATCAGCAGCTCGAGCAGGCCGCCGTCGCCGTCGAGGAGATCTTCGGCCCCATCGACATCTGGGTGAACAACGCCATGGTGACGGTCATGGCGCCCTTCCTCGAGATCACACCCGAGGAGTTTCGCCGTGTCACCGACGTCACCTACCTCGGCTCCATGTACGGCCTGAAGATCGCGCTCGCGCGCATGGTGCCGCGCAACCGCGGTCGCGTCGTGCAGGTGGGCTCGGCGCTCGCCTACCGCGGCATCCCGCTACAGTCGCCCTATTGCGGCGCGAAGCACGCCCTCGTGGGGCTCATCGAGTCCGTGCGCACCGAGCTCATGTCCGAGGACAGCGACGTGCGGGTGACGATGGTGCACCTGCCGGCCGTGAACACGCCGCAGTTCCTCTGGTCGCGCAACAAGATGGGCCGAAAGCCGCAGCCGGTGCCGCCCATCTTCCAGCCGGAGATGTGCGCCGACGCCGTGCTGTGGGCGGCCGATCACGATCGACGCGAGCTGTTCGTCGGCGGTCCGACGGTCAAGGCCGTGTGGGGCGACCGCCTCGCGCCCGCCGTGGCCGACTTCTACCTGGCGAAGACCGGCGTCTCGTCGCAGCTCACCGACGAGCCGGAGCCCGAAGGGCGCCCCGACAACCTCTACGCGCCCGTGCCGGGATCGTTCGGCGCGCACGGCCCCTTCGATTCGCGCGCGTCGGACTCGAGCAAGCAACTGTGGGCCACGACGCACCGCAGGTCGCTGGCGGCGGCGGCGATGGTGGCGCTCGCGGGCGCGGGCGCGCTGTTCTTCGGCCGGCGTCGCAGGGCGCGGCGCGAGAGGGACCAGCCGCTCAGCCGATCGCGATCCGAACGGTTTGCACTCCCTCGGCGACCTGCACCTCGAGCACCCGAAGCTCCGTCGGCTGCGGCAGGGCGATGAGCGCGCCGGGCGCGACCTGGGTCTGCGTAGACGAGAGCGCGGCGGGCGCGGGCGGGTCGACGTCGAGAGCGGCGCTCTCCGCGGCCGGCTCGAGCGCGCCACGCTCGCCCGCGTAACGCACGAGGCCGTGCACGATGAGCATCACGCACGCGGCCGTCATGGTCCGGAGGAGGACGTCGTCACCGGCGAGCGCGCGGCTGAGCAGCGAGCCGAGGAGGAAGCCGAGCACGACGTCGAAGGCGAGGCTGTCGCCGAAGAACCGCTGGCGCGCGAGGCGGATGACGACGAGCGTGGCGAGATAGAGCGCGACGGCGCGCGCGACGATCTGCAGGGTTTCGAGCTGCTGCGCGTCGCCGCCGATGCCGAAGACGGCGCTGATGCCGCCGAGGACGTCCGTCATGGAGCCTCCCGCCCCCCTGCCTTTCCCCCGCGCTGCTCAGCCTTCGTAGATCATGCGGCGCACCAAGCCGCCGTCGAGAACGAGGTTCTGTCCGCTGATGAAGCCCGCGGCCTCCGAGAGCAGGAACAGGACCAGCTCGGCGACGTCCTCGGGGCGCCCGACCCGACCCACGGGGTGCTGCGCGTGATCGACAGCGCGCAGCTCCCGCTCGGCGCCGCTCGTCCAGGCCGAGGTGTCGATGAAGCCAGGGCTCACGCAGTTGACGCGCACGCGCGGGCCGAGGCTGATGGCGAGCGCATGCGTCAGCGCGATGAGGCCCCCCTTCGACGCCGCGTACGCCTCCTGGTTGCGCTCCGACTGCAGCGCGCGCGTCGAGGCCACGTTCACGATCGCGCCCCCTTCGAGATCGAAGAAGCGCGCACAGTGCTTGGCGCACAGCATGGGCCCGCTCAGGTTCGTGCGCAGCTTCCGCTGCCACTCGTCGAGGCTGAGCTCGCGGAGCGGCGCGTTGTAGGGGTGCGGATCGGCCGCGTTGTTCACCAGCGCCGACAGGCCGCCGAAGGCCTCCACCGTCGTGCGCACCGCGCGGGCCACCGACTCCTCGCCCGTGACGTCGGTGTGCACGAAGCGCACGCGACCGCCGCGATGGTTGAGATCTTCTGCCGCGGCGTGGCCGCGCTGCTCGTCCTGCTCGGCGATGGCGACGCTGAAGCCGCGGGAGAGCAACAACGCCGCGGTGGCCTTGCCAATGCCCTGCCCTGCTCCGGTCACGATCGCCACACGCGCGTTGCCCATGGTCACCTCCGCGGCGCTCCCCTTGGCAAAGGCGGTGCCGGGGGCGCGGACTGTCTCGAATGCGCAGGAGACGCGCGCCCGCGGAGGGCGCCGCTTATGCTGGACCCGTGCGTACGGCTTTCACGCTCTCGCTGCTCTTCCTCGCGGTTGGCTGTCCCATCGCGCCGCCGTCGTTCGAAGAGCCGCTCGGCTATCCCTGTGACGTCGATGAGCAGTGCGCGGACGGCTCCGCCTGCGTGGACGGATTGTGCGCGGTCGACCCCGTCGGGTCAGCGCTCGCCGACGCGGGTCGTGAAGGGGAAGGTGAGGGCGAGGGCGAGGGCGAGGGCGAGGGCGAGGGCGAGGGCG
>CAYLZW010000523.1:0-3249 GCA_964388085.1 uncultured Myxococcales bacterium
ACCAGCCGCTCGTTGCCGTTGGCCCACGCGCAGTGCGTGCCGAGGAAGCGCTCGAGGTCGTGGCGCACGTCGGAGGCGGAGGCGTAGCGGCGCTGCGGGTTCTTCTCGAGGCACTTGCCGACGATGCGACGCAGCGGTCTCGGCACACCGTTCGTGACGGCCGCGAGGCGCGGGAAGCGGCCGGTGGCGATCAGGTGGTAGACGTTCTCCGGCGTCGCGTGCGCGAACATGCGCCGGCCCGAGAGCATGAAGTAGAGCGTGGCGCCGAGCGCGTAGATGTCGTTCTTCTCGTCGGCGGGCTCGCCGCGGATGACCTCGGGCGCGAGGTAGGCGGGCGTGCCGACGAGCATGCCGGTCTTGGTCACGCTGTCGAGGTTCTCGTCGCGCGCGACGCCGAAGTCCATGAGCTTCACGTCGCCGGCGCGCGAGACCATGATGTTGGCCGGCTTCACGTCGCGGTGCACGATGTCGTGGAAGTGCGCGTGCTCGAGCGCCTCGACGACGCGCAGCGCGATGAGCGCCGAGACGTCGACCGGGAGCGGCCCCTTCTTCAAGAGCTCGCCGAGGTCCATGCCGTCAACGAGCTCGAGCGCCATGTAGAGATCGCCGCGCCAGCTGAACAGGTCGTACACGCCGACGATGCCGTGGTGGCTGAGCTGCGCCAGCGCGCGCCCTTCGCGGCGGAAGCGCTCCTCGAGGTGCGCGGCCATGTTGTCCTCGGGCGGCAACAGGCGCTTCAGCGCGACCTTGCGCTCGAGCGTCTCGTGCGTCGCGCGGTACACCTCGCCCATGCCGCCCTTGCCGAGGGGGCCGTCGACGACATAGTTGCCGATCTTCTTTCCGGCGCGTGCGCTCACGGGCTGCCTCTCTCTCGGCTCCCCTCGTTCATATCAGAGCTCGACGTGGACGAGGGCGAACACGCGGTTGCCGTCGGCGCTGACGAGGCCGGCGTCGTCCAGGGACCACAGCGACGTGAAGTCCACGATGAACGAGGTGTAGGGCAGATAGCCTGGATCGTAGCGGATGGCGAAGGCGTGCTCGAGGAGCGCCTCGTCGGGCAGCGCCACCGCGGGCGCGTAGTAGCTGACGCGATAGCCGCCGCGCACGCCGTAGCTCTCGAAGCCGAAGGGGTCTTTGACGAGCAGCCAGCCCGTGCCGCCGTAGCCGAGGCGGCTGTGGTTTGGATCCTGCGGATCGGGCAGCGCGCTGTCGAGGCTGACGCTCTCGAGGTGCGCGAGCGCCAGCAGCTCGAAGCCGAAGGCGCCGGCGCCGGCCTCGAGGAAGCCGCCCGTCACGCTCTCCTGCTGCTGGATCGGCAGGCTGCCGACGGTGCGCGGGTTGTAGCGGCCGCCCACGGCGAGGCGCGCGAGCTCGCGAAAGCCGGCCTCGAGGCGCAGGTGCAGCGACGGCAGCGGGTTGTCGTTCACGCGCTGGTTCGTGCCGTTGCCGTTCCCGACGCCGCCGGCGTAGGCCACCCGAAAGCCGAGCGGCAACAGCCAGGCGTCCTCGACGACGAGGCCGAGCTGCCGGCCGGGGCTCATGCCGCGCGTGGCAAAGCCGCGGCCGGGCTCGACGCCGGCGGCGAGCACGCTGCGCGTGGCGAACACGAAGCCGCCGAGCTCGGTGAGGCCCTCCTTGTCCGCGGGCATGCGCTGCTGTCCGAGGCGCACGGCGAGATCACCGCCGAAGGGGCGCCAAGCGAGGTAGGCGTCGGCGGCGGCGAGCCCCAGCCGACGCACCGGCTGGTTCGGCGCCGCTCCCGGCAGCACGCTGGCGCCGTCGAGCACGAGGCGCGCCTCGAAGGTGCCGATGGCGCTCGCGGCGCGGGCGTCGAGGCCGGCCCAGAGCTGGTCGACGCGGAAGCCGTCGTTGCGGCCGACGAAGCCGACGCGCGCGCTCGGCTGTTGCAGCTCGTATCCGGAGCGGAACGAGAGCACGGGCCAGGCTGCGACCTCGCCCTGACCGAAGCACAGCGGCGCGCCGTAACAGGGGGGCGTCGTGGCCGCGAGCTGGGCCTCGTCGTCTTCCCAGCTCGGCGTGGGCGTCGCTTGTGCGTGTGCGAGCTCGGCGTGAAACCCGCACGTGACGACGCTGGCCACGACGAGAGAAGAGAGCGAACGAAGCTTCATGCCGTTTCTCCGAGATGCTCGCGGCCGAGCGGCGTGCTCCCCGACGAGAAGGCGCGCGCGATGGCGGTCATCCAGCGGGCGTCGCCGAGCGCGTCCTTGACACCCGTACGCGGCCGTCGTCCCTCACATACACAGTTTTGGAAATGATGAAGCTCAGCGCGAAAGGCCTCGTCGTAGGACACCGTGTGCTGCTCGCGTACGAGCCCGGCGCCCTCCATGCGCTCGATGACGAGCGGGGTCGGCAGGTTGCGCAAGTAGGGCGACGGGAAGGTCAGCGTCACGCGCAGGTCCGGCGCCACGAAGCTCACCGTCTCCTGGTAGCTCTTGAGCCCGGGCACCGACACCCACGACATCAGGCAGCGCGCCTCGTTCGAAAAGCGCGTGGTCGAGGTCTGCGCGAAGCCGCGCCGCCAGGTGAGCGCGCTCTCGACCGCCTCCGGCTCGCCGAGCGCCGCGCGCACGAGGTCCACGTCGTGGATGAGGCTCTGAAAGAGCATGAGCGCGGCCACGCGCTGGCCGATGTCGGCGTCCGGGCCGACGACGTCATCGAGCAGGCCGGCGAGGGGAGCGCGCTGTACGGCGGCGATGGCGGCCTCCTCCATGGACTCCTCGCTCGCGGGGGTCCGCACGCGCCCGGGCTCCGGCAGGATGGCGTGGTGTGTCCGGTAGTCGCCGTCGTCGGGGTGCAGCACGGTGACCTGCGCGAAGCGCACGGCCCTGCCCGCGAGGGCTGTGAGCGCCTTCTCGAAGGACGGGTCATAGCGCTTGTGCGTGCCGACCATCAGCGTGCAGGGGCTGTCCTCCGCGAGCGCGGCGATCGCCTCCGTCTCCGGCAGCGAGAAGCCGAGCGGCTTCTCGACGAACACGTGCTTGCGCGCCGCGAGCGCGCGCCCGACGACGTCACGGTGCGAGCCGCCGCTGCAAACGAGCACGGCCTCGACCTCGTCGTCTTGGATGAGCTCGGTCGCCTCGCGGTACCGTCCGCGCACGCCATAGCGCGCGCCGACGGCGCTCAGCGTGGCCTCGTCGACGTCGCACAGCGCGCCGATGCGGAACAGGTCCGGGCGCTCGGCGAGGTGCGGCAGGTGCATCATCTGGGCGATGCCGCCGCAGCCGATGA
>CAYLZW010000524.1:0-3236 GCA_964388085.1 uncultured Myxococcales bacterium
GCATCTCGGGCGTGAGGTTGCCGAAGATGTGCTCGTCGGCGAGCGTGCCGCCGCTGCCCGGCTGCACCGGCTCCCGGCCGGCCCAGATCTCGTGGATGAGCCCCTCGCGCGCGCCGCCCGCGAACGCGTAGACCGAGGCGGCGAGCGCACGGCCGAGCGCCTGATCGTTCACCCGTCGGGGCGCTCGCGGCAGCTCGTCGGGCGCCGGCCGCGACATGCTCGCGTGGAAGGCCGCGACGTGCTCCCGCTCCGCCGCGCGCGCTCGCTCTCCGTCGCCGAGCCGCTCGTACAGGCCG
Source organism: uncultured Myxococcales bacterium (assembly GCA_964388085.1). Classification (GTDB taxonomy): domain Bacteria; phylum Myxococcota; class UBA727; order UBA727; family CAYLZW01; genus CAYLZW01. The sequence goes on from CAYLZW010000524.1 coordinate 297, forward strand.
ACCAGGTGCCCGAGCGCGACCACCCGGGTGGCGTCGTCGCCGTCACGCGCCAGGAAGCGGTAGATGTGCGCCGCGGCCTCTAGGCAGGGCCGCGTGCCGATGCGCTCGTACAGCGGCGCCAAGGCGAGCACGCGGTCCCGATCCGCCGTGAACGGACGCACCTTGCCGAGCTCCTCGAGGAGCGTGCAGGCGCGCAGCAGATCCCCCGCCCGCGCGGCCAGCCACGCCACGGCGATCACCCTGCGCTTATACGCCTCGGCGCCGCTTGCCCGCGCGCGGACGCTCTCTTCGCCGCGCCGCCGCGCGCGCGCGTGCAATTCGGACCAGCCGGCGAGCGCCAGCGAGAGCTCACCCTTCATGTGCCTGATCTTGGTCAGCAGGGCGAGGGCTTCGTCGTCGGGGGAGGGCTGCCGCGCGTCCGCCAGCGCACGCTCGGCGTCTTCCAAACAACCGAGCTCCACGAGCACTCTCGCGTGCCGGACGCGAGCGCCGGGGTCCCCGGTCAGCGCAAACTGCGTCTGCATGATTTGAGGTAGCGATTGTCGCGCGCGCGAGCACCCGCTTCGACTTTGCCGCTGTCGGCCCGCGCAGGATGCGCGTCAGCCGCCGCCGCCCCACTTCATGTTGGTCTCGATCTTCGGCTTCTCGCGATCGACGACGATCTCCGCGCTGGTGGCGGACTGCTCACGGCCCATGGCGTCGAGCACGTTGACGCTGACGCGGTTTTTGCCGTCCTTCAGCTTCACCTTCACGCGGAAGCGGCCCTTGCTGTCGACCTGCGCGAGCAACCCGTCCACGCGCACGACCGAGCCGGGCGCCGTCTCGCCCTCGACGGTGGTCACGGTGCGGTTCGTGCGGCGCTTGCCCGTGTCCTGCAGCTTCAAAAACAGGCTCTTCGGGATCTCGCGGGGCGCCGACGGGCCGTCGCCGTCCGCGGTCACCGTCGACGTGGTGCCGGCCTCGACCTCGACCGTCTTGCCGCGCGCGGACAGCTTCACGCTGCCGGTCTGCGTCGCCACCGTGAGCTGCCCGCGGCCGTCGGTGACGACGCCGAAGCTGCCGCCCTTCGACTCGGCGAGCGCGTCGCTGCCCTTGGCCTCGACCTGCAGCGCGCGGCTCTTGCTCGGATCGACGCTGGCGGCGACGTGGCCCTCTTCGAGGCGGATGCGCGCGACGTCCGCCTGCAGCTCACGCACGGCGAACTCGGAGCGCGGGCTGATGCGCACCTCGATGCCGTCGCCGAAGGAGAGGTTCGCCTCGCCGTTTCGGCCGGTGCGCACGGACTCGTCCGAGGCGAGCTCGCGGCCGATGGCGACGGGCGACCAGGCGCCGTCCGCGCCGCGCACCTCGACGCGGCCGCGCGAAGACACCACGGTGGCGCGCTGATCGGTGGCGACGATGGCGGGGCCGGCGTCCGGCGGCGCCGCGGTGCTCGCCGTGCGCACGGGGCCCGCGTCCTCGGCCGGGGGCGCCGCGCTGTCGACCTGCGTGGGCTCGAACATGCGCTCGTACAAGAGCGCCGCGCCGCCAAGGATGAGCGCCACCAGCACCAAAGTGACGGCGACGCTGCGCCTCATGCAGGCACCAGCGCGGGATCGTAGACGGCGCCGCCTCCGGCCGCGATGAGCGCGAGGACGTCGCCAAAAGACGCCTGGCCGTCGGCGAGCAGCAGCCCGCTGCCGGGGTTTTTGCCGGCGAAGGTCGCGAGGTCCTCGACGCGGCCGGCGACGAGCACCGAGGCGGGCGCGTCGGCGAGCTCCGCCAACGACACCGCGAGGCCGCCGGCGGCCTTCACGCGCGCATGTCCACGGGCGGCTGCCTGCTCGTCGTCGAGCAGGAAGGCCACCGCGAGCTGCGGCTCGAGGGCGCCCGGCACGCCGCCGAGGACCTCGGCCAGCTTGCGGGCGCGGGCGTGCGCCAGCCGCTTCGCGCCGAGCGGCGCGTCGAGCACGGCGCGCACCTCGCGGGCGGCGTGTACGAGCGAGCGGAAGGGCTTCACGAGGTAGCCGTCGCCGCCTTCGGCGAGGACCGTGAGCGCGCTCTCGCGGCTCGGGTAACCCGTCACGAGCACGAAGCCGCGCGTAATGCCCTTGGCGCGCTCGTGCTCGCGCACCGTCACGAGCAGCTCGAGGCCGTTCATGGCGGGTAGGTTCTTGTCGGACAGGATCAGATCGACGTCGGGCGCACCTGCATCATCGAGGCGGGTGAGCGCGGCCTCCGCCGTGCCGACGGACTCGACGGTGTGCCCGGCGTCGGACAGCACGGAGCCGAGGATCCGCTGCAGCGTCGGCTCGTCTTCGACGAGGAGGATGGTTCGGGCGCTCATGATGTGTCCGCGAAGAGGTTAGCAGTCCAAAGCACAACGACGCCAACGCGGCGCTCATGCCAAGTGGAGCTTCTCGCGCATGACCGGGAAGGTGACCCGGAGCTCGGAGCCCTTGCCGAGCGTGCTCTCCACCGCGATGCGGCCCTGGTGCTCCTCGACGATGCGGTGCACGATCGCGAGGCCCATGCCCTTTTGCCCCTTGCCCGAGCGCGTGGTGAAGAACGGCTCGAACACCTTCTCGAGGTTCTGCGTGCTGATGCCCTGACCCGAGTCCGCGATGATCACCTTGGCGAGCTTGCCGTCGACGCTCTCGCTGCGGAGCGTGAGCGTGCCGCCCTCCGGCATGGCGTCGCGCGCGTTGGCGATGAGCTGCATGAACACCTGCTGCAGATCGGCCGTGCGGCCGCGCACCTTCGGCAGCTTCGGGTCGAGCTCCTTTTTCACCTGAATGCGCTGCGAGATGATCGAGCGCGCGTACAGCGAGATGGCGCTCTCGAGCACCTGGTTCACGTCGACGGAGCCGGCCGCGGCCGCGTCGCGATCGCTCGAGAGCTTCAGGAGGCTCTCGACGATGTCGCGGATGCGCAGCGCCTCGCGCTCGATGTCCTCGAGCT
>CAYLZW010000525.1:0-3196 GCA_964388085.1 uncultured Myxococcales bacterium
GCCGGGCTACGCCGAGGCCATGGGCGGTAAGCCGCGCTTTCTGCCGTTCTCGTCGACGAGGCGGCCGGCGGCCTGAGGCGCCTTCCCGATCGCGAGCTTCAGAAGGTCGAGCGGCCCGAGCGAGAAGAAGCTCCGGCGCCCGTCGTTCACGGCGAGCAGGCGCGTGAACAGCGCCGGCTCGTGCGCGAGGCGGCCGATGGCCCGGCGCACGAGGCGAGGGCGGCGCGCGAGGAACACGAGGCCGTGCGTGAGCAGCGCGTGGTCGCGGAAGATCGCGGCGCGCTCCCTGGCGTAGCGCGAGAACGCCTGCCGCTCGCTGACGCGCCCGTCGAGCACGTCGAGGAGCGCCTTCGCCGCGAAGCGGGAGGTGCCGAGCGCGAGGCTCATGCCCTCTCCGGTGATGGCGTCGACGTAGCCGGCCGCGTCACCGACGAGCAGCGCGTGCTCGGCGTGGACCTGCCGCGCCTTCACGCGCAGGGGGCCACAGGCCATGGCCGGTCCCGCGGGCTTGCTGCCGGCGAGCCGCGCCTTCACCGCCTGCGGCGCCCCGTCGAGCAGCGCCCGAAGGCGCGCCGCAGGCTTGCCGTCACCGGACTGCATCACCCGTCGCTCACACAGCGCCGCGATGCCGATGACGCCCGGCTGCACAGGCGTCAGATACAGCTCGTAGCCGTGCAGCGCGCTGACCTCCACGCGATCGGGCAGGGGCATGCCGCGCGCGAGCTCGAAGTGCTGCCGCACGGCGTAGCGGCCGGCCCGGGGCGCGCCGCCGTCGAGGTCGAGCGCGTGCCGCACCTTGCTGCGGGGGCCGTCCGCGCCGACGAGGAGCTTCGCGAGCAGCACCCGGCCGTCGTCGAGCGTCACGCGCGCTCGGCCGCCGTCGAGCTCGAACGTACGCGCGCACGCGCGCTCGAGCCGGACCCCCTCCGCGACCGCGCGCTTTTGTACTGCGTCGTCGAGCAGCCGGCGTCGCACGCCGCGGCCGCGGGCGCCGTTCGAGAAGTCTCCGTCCGCGCGCGCGCCGTGGCAGCGATAGCGAATGCCGACGAAGGGCTGCGCCTCGGCCTCGTCGAGCGCGGGGCCGAAGCCGAGCGCTCGCAGCTTCTCGACGCCGTGCGGTAGCAGCCCTTCGCCGCAGGGCTTGTCGCGCGGGAACTCGCGCTTCTCGACGACGATGACGCTCTTGCGGGCTCGCGCGAGCAGGAGCGCGGTGGCGGAGCCGGCCAGGCCGCCGCCTATGACGAGCACGTCCGCGTCGAGGGTCATCGAGCGCTTCTAGAGCACCGATCAGCTTGCGCGAAGGGCGAGGTGATCGGTGCTTGGAAACACCTAGAGCACCGACCAGCTTGCGCGAAGGGCGAGCTTTTCGGTGCTCTGGGAGGCGCGGGGTAGGGCGGGAGTTAGCGCTTGCGGAAACGCCCCATGAGCCCGGCGCCGGCCTTCTCGGCCTTCTCGGCGTCGTCGGCCTTCTTGACGAGGTGCCTTAGGTCGCGCTGCGCCATGGCGTGGTTCGGATCGTCGCTGAGCACCTTCTTGAGCATCTTCTTGGCGCGGTCCTCGTGCCCGGCCTCGAGGCAGAGGCGGGCGGCGAAGTAGAGCGCGTCGAGGAATTGCTCGTTGGCCTTGTAGATGGCCTCGAGGCGCGCGACGACGGGCCCGGCCTTGCTGGTGTCTCGCGTGACCCACCACTCGGCGTAGATGGTGTGCGCCTCCCACTGGGTGTTGCCCGGGTTCGCGCCAATGGCCTTGCCGAAGAACTTGGCGGCGCTCGCGAGCTCGCCGCGCTCGAGCAGCAGGCGGCCCTTGTCGAAGTCCCGCTCGGCGGCGAACAGCGCGCCGAGGTCGGTGCTGACGCCGGCCTCCTTCATGTTGATGGACGCCTCGTACTCCGCGCGCTTCGCCGAATTCGACAGCGTGTTGTAGGCCTCGGAGATGAGCGCGAACAGCCGGTCGAGGGTGGGCTGCTGCGCGCCGAGGCGCATGCCGGCGAAGGAGTCCGTGTGGTACTCGCGGGCGAGCCCGAAGTACGCCTTCTTGACGTCGCCGGCGTCCGCGCCGCGCTCGACGCCCAGCACCGTCCAGTAGTCCTTGCCGCGCACCTGCGCCCACTTCATGCCGATGCGCTCGCGAGCGTCCTGCTCCTCGGCGTTGAACTGGATGCCGGCGTCGAGCGCCTCCGCCTCGGCGGTCTCGTGCGGCGCCGCGTCGAGGGTGGGCGCCTCTGCGACGACGGCGGCGCTCGACGCCGCGGCGGGCTTCGGCTCCGGCTCGGGCTCCACGTCGGGCGGCGGGTTCGCCATCTTGATGACCTCGAGCGAGGCCTGCACCGACTGGGTCGACATGAGCAGGTAGATCTGCCGCATGCGCATGGTCTTGTCGTCGTCGTTGCGCGCGGCGGACAGGAGCTGCGCGATGGTCGCCCGTCCGTTGATCGCGCGCTGCAAGCTCGAGGAGCCGCAGGCCTTCTCGAGCTTCGGGACGGTTTGCTCCCAGTTCTCGCCCGGCGCGATGCGCAGGGGGCCGCGCGGCTCGACGTGGAAGGCCAGGTCCTCCGCCGTGGCCTCGCGCACGCCGGCGATGAGGAGGTCGGCGAGCTTCATCGAGGCCGCGGGAATGACCTTCGCGAACTCCTCGGTGGCGACCCAGCGGAAGTTACCTTGCGCGGGCACGAGGTTTCGCACGATGCGCGGGACGATGGCCCGGTAGGCCTCCTTCATCTCGGCGTCGCGCACCCAGGCGCGGCCCTTGATGACGTCGTAGATGCCCACGCCGCGCTCGCAGGCCTCGTTCATGGCCTCCTGAAACATCTCCGGCGTGAGGCCGCCCGACTTCACGAGCTGGAAGCCGACGTTCAGCGTCTTCGACCAGTGCTGCGCGAGCGTGCACTGGCCGCGGAAGATGAACGCGCGCGCGCGGCCCTTGGGCGTGAACACCTCGAGCACGCCCGTGTGCGCCTCGCGCTCGGCGCGCCAGAGCAGGTGCAGCACCGGGTTCTCGAGCAGCGTGCCCTCGCTCGGCAGCGGGCGCTGCTCGACGCCGGGCGGTGGTCCCGCGGCCGCCGCCGCGCCGCCTGGGCCTACGAGCTTGTCGAGGCGGCCGACCAGCGCGTCGTTGTCGAAGGGCTTCACCAAGAAGCCTGCCGCGCCGAGCTTCTGCCCCTCCTCCTGGTGCCCGGCGCCCTTGAACACGCCGCTCA
>CAYLZW010000526.1:0-3185 GCA_964388085.1 uncultured Myxococcales bacterium
TCCCAGGCGCTGGCGTGACACACCACGGCGCGGTCCTCGGGCTTCACGAACATGGAGCGCTGCCAGAACGTCTCCGGCAACGGGTCGAGGCCGAGCGAGGTGAAGAAGCTCTCGCCGAGCTTCACCATGTCGCGCGGCTCGAGGCCACGGGCCTCGATGGCCTTTGTGACGTCGAGGCTCGCGTGCCCTGGGAAGGGCTCCACGAGCGGGTAGATGTTCCCCCAGCTCTGAGACCACATATTGCCGAGCAGGTGCGCGGGGATGGTGCCCTCCTTCTCGACCTGCTGCGGATAGCGCTGCGCCAGACGGTCGCGCACGTAACAATGCAGCTCGTCGTAGAGCGGCTTCACCTGTTGCCAGAGCCGGCCGGTGAGCGCGGCGAGCTCGTCGGGCGGCATGTCGTAGCGCGAGCGCCAGAGCTGCCCGAGGTCGTCGAAGCCGATCTCGCGCGCGCCCTCGTTGCCGAGCTCGACGAAGCGCTCGTACATCGGCCGCATGGGCGCAGAGATCGTGCGCCAGTTTCGCCACGCGTCCTTCAGGGCGCGCGGATCGCGGCTCTCGGCCAGGATCTTCTCGAGCTCGCCGAGGTCCTGGCAGGCCTCGTCACCCGGCTCGCGGCCCTCGGGGCACCACTGCCCCTTGCCGTAGATGCCGACCATCCTCGACGACAGCCGGGCGAGCTCCGAGCGCTTCTTCTCATCGTCGGGCGCGGGCAGCGAGGACGACACCTTCAAGAGCTTGAGCTGCCGCGCCACGTCGGGCGCGAGCTTCGCCTCGTCGAAGCGGGCGGCCCTCTGGATGGCGTCGGCGGTGTACGCCATCACCTCTTCCTCGGCGGCCGCGCTGATCGCCTCGGTGTCGTCGGTGATGTACGTCTCCTTCACCCAGGCCGCTCGCGCCGACCTCTGCCACAGCTCCTTCAGGTCTTTGTTGACCTGCTGGACGAACGCCGCGGCGTCTTCGCCGCCGTGCGCGGGAGGGGGTGAGGTCTGGGCGACGACCCCCTCCGCGGGCTGCTTGCCGTCCGAGCTGCAGGCGACGAGCGGGAGGAGCACAGCGGCGACGAGACCCGCGGCGAGGCGGAACGCGACGAGAACGGAACGCAGCTTGTTCATGGCCACGGACGCTAGGGCGTGTCTCCAAGGGGACACAAGTCTGGCCCGCGCCCTGCCCGCGTGAGGGGACAATCTTGCACGCGGCCAACCGACGTCGCTCGCGTCCTTCGTCGCGGGGTCAGAGGCGCACGATGGGCTCACCGTTCTCGTCGAGCGGCGGCTCCTCCTCGGACATGCCCTCGGTCTCGAGCTCCTCGACGTTGACCGCGTGCGCGGTCATGACGTCGCGCGAGATGTAGATGGGCAGGCTGTGGCCGAGCGCGAGCGCGATGGCGTCGGAGGGCCGCGCGTCGAAGCGGTGCACCTTGCCGTTCGACTCGATGAACACGGTGCTGAGGAACGTGTCGTCCCGGTAGTCGTCAATCTGTACGCGCACCACGCGCCCGTCGAGCTGCTCGAGGACCTGGTCGAAGAGGTCGTGCGTCAGCGGTCGCGCGAAGCGCTGGCGCTCGAGCCGGATGTGGATCGAGAGCGCCTCGGTGAGGCCGACGTCCAGGGGCAGGAAGTTCTCCCGCGGGTCGTCGACGAGAATGACCAGGTTGCCCTCCTCCGTGGGGATGACGCCCAGCACCTCGATGCGCTGAAAGCCTGGCGGAGGACCGCTGCCGCCCTTCCACTCGACGGCGGACGCGCTCGTCGCGCCGAGCAGCAGCAGAGGGAGGCACAACGAGACGGCTGCACGCACGGACGACATGGGGGCTCCTTGCTCGTCGATCCCGGTCCGCGGACCGTGGCGTTCGGCGGCGCCCCTACGGACGGAGACCGCCGTCGCTGACCTGTTCGCAAGAGCCGAGCCCACGGCGAGAGCGCGACCGTGCGCCGCGCGAAACAACGCAGCGTCGCCGGACTGCCTCATGCGCCGTTTTCGCGCGCAGCGGAGGGCGAGCAAGAGGGGCTCAGAGCGAGGCGCGCGGCGGACGGCCGACCTTCCACGTGGTGACCAGGACGCCAGCCCGACGGCGTGGCCCGCGGGGCAACAAGCTCGAGAACAGGAAGTGGATGGTGATCATGCGGGGACCTCCCATCGCCACCCGCAGCGCGACGGCTCCGGTGGGCGTTGAGTGGCACCGAGCAGCACGCGTGCCACGGGGCAGTGATGCAGTTCACGCGCGCTCGAGAGCGCATGGCGCCGCGCTCTCGTCGTCATGCTGGGGCGCCGGGGAGCGCAGCGCGCCACCGCTCCATGAAAGACCGCGACAGCGCCGTCATAGGCGCGCCGTCCATCAGTAGGGGATGGCGCCCGAGCGCGGCGCAGGGAGCCACGGCAGCGCCACCTCCGCACGCCGTTCGCCGCGCTCGAGCTCCCGCCAGGCGCTCCGGCTCGCGAGCTCCTCCTCGAGCGCACGGGCTTCTTCGAGGCGGCCATAACCCGCGAACGCCACCGGCAGCCCAAACGCGGCCAGCAACACCGACAGCACGGTGCAGGTGCCTCCGACGGCGAGACACGGCGCCTGCGCGTCGAACACGTTCCCGTCCGCCAGGATCGAGCCGAGCACCAGCGTCGGCACCGCCGGCACCATGCAGCAGGCGCCGAACACCGTCGTTCCGAGGCCTCCCCAGAGCATCATGTTGCCCGACTCGCGCAACCGCATCACCTCGTCGGGCGTCATGGGCTGCGGCAGGTCGGCGAGGGGCTGCTGCAGGCGCGCCGTCACGACGCCACGCGCCACCGTGGGCTCCACGGGGAGCGGCTCGAGGTCCGCCTCCGCGACGACGACGCGCTGCCCGCGCTCGAGCGAGACGCGCGCCCCGTGCACCGCGCCCTCCCGCTCGACCCGCACGTGGTACGTCCCGGGCGGCACGCTCAACACGCGGGCGCTCTCGGCGGTCTTGCGCACCTCCGCGAGGAGGCCGCCGTCGGCCGTGCGCACGAGGACGCGCCCCGCGATGTCGGCCCCGAGCTCGAGGTCCGCCGCCCCTGCGCGCAGGTCGGTCATGACGAGGTCGCCCGTCCCGACGAGGCGGATGTCGTAGCTCGCGTGTTGCGGCCCGGCGGCGCTCCGCTCGGTGCGCCTCAGCGTCTCCTGGAACGCGTAGTGGTAGGCCTCGTTGAGCGTCACCTTGCCGTCG
>CAYLZW010000527.1:0-3182 GCA_964388085.1 uncultured Myxococcales bacterium
GACGCCTACCGCTGGGTGCGCCGCATCACCGCCGCCGAGCTCGACGCCTACGTGAAGCCGCTCGGCGTCGGCCACGTGCGCCGCCTCGTCATCGACGAGCGCGGGCCGGGGGGGCGCCTCATGTCGCTGCTCATCGAGGGCTCGCGGCGCAGCGAGCGCGTGCACCGGGAGCTGCCGGTGCGGCGCTTGTTCGGCAACCTGCGCTCGGGCCTGTTCGTCATCGACGAGGAGCGCGACGCCGCCGGCGCGCTCGTGGCCGTCACGCTGCGCGGCGCGGGCTTTGGACACGGCTCCGGCATGTGCCAGCAGGGCGCCATCGGCATGGCCGAGGCGGGCTACGACTACCGGGAGATTCTGCGGCACTACTACAACGGCGCCGAGGTCCGGAAGGTCTTCTGAACCGCGCCGTGAGCGGGCGAAACGCGGCCAGAAATCAAGCCCTTGCACGCGAAAGGACGCTTGCGTTAACCATGGGGTTGCCCAGGGGGGCGAGCCGCCTTTCTCGAGGCGTTGGCGGCGATCAAAGGCGGTGCTCGCGTGACGAAGAGCGAACTGATTGAAGAGGTCGCCAAGCAAGCGCCCGATATCTCGAAGCGGGATATCGAGATCATCGTCAACACCATCTTCGACAGCATGACGAACGCCCTCTCTCGTCACGATCGCATCGAGATCCGCGGCTTCGGCTCCTTCATCGCCAAGCCGCGACGCGCGCGCGAGGGCCGTAACCCGCGGACGGGCGAGAAGGTGCACGTGCCGCAGAAGTGGGTGCCGTTCTTCACCGTCGGCAAAGAGCTCAGAAAGCGCATCAACAAGCCCATCGACGAGCGGAAGAAGCGCGAGGTGCCCGCGCGCGAGCCTGCCCTGGCCGCCGTCGCGAACGAGACGGACTGAGCGGTCGCCTCATGGAGCGCATGTTCGCGCCTTGGCGGCTGGCGTTCATCAAAGGCCAGGAGCAGGCGAAGCTGCCGTCGCCCTCGGGCTGCATCTTCTGTGACTATCCGCTGCCGCTCGGCGAGGCGCCCCCCGCGCACCTCGCCGGCGAGGACGCGAGCCGTGCGGAGACCAGCTCCGAGGCCAAGCACCGCACGAGGCGTTCGTGGGACGAGGCCCGGCTCATCGTCACCGTGCGCGAGCACGCCTTCGTCATCCTGAACAAGTACCCGTACACGAACGGCCACGTGATGGTGGTCCCGTTCGCGCACACGCAGAAGCTCGAGGAGCTCTCGCGGGAGCAGTTCCTCGGCCTGCACGACCTCCTGCACGAGACCGTGGGCGCGCTGCGGCAGGCGTATGAGCCGCACGGCATGAACATCGGCATGAACATGGGGCGGGCGGGCGGCGCCGGCATCGACGAGCACGTCCACTACCACGCCGTGCCGCGCTGGGGCGGCGACGTGAACTTCATGCCGGTGTTCGCGGACACCAAGGTGGTGAGCGAAGGGCTCGACGACACCTGGCGGCGCCTCGTGGCGGTGCTCCGGCGCCCGGACGACGACGCGCAGTAGCGTTCGACCCTGGCGGCAGCGGAGCTACTCCTCGCCGGCGCCGTACATGACGCGCAGGCCGGCGTTGAGCGCCTTGTTGGCCTCCTCGTACTCGTCGTCCTTCAGGTGCCTGCGCGCGCGCCGCTCGTAGGCGCGGGCGCGACGCAGCTCGTCGTCGTCTTTGAGCTGTCTTCGCCGCTTCACGTAGCGGAGCAGCTTTCGCTTCACGAGGCGGGCGTCGATCTCGACCGACTTGGCCTCGGCGAGGGCGCGCTCGGCTGTCCGCTGCGCCGCCTGGTAGCGACGTGCCTTGGCCTGTCGTCGACTTTGCAGACGGAGCTTGTCGAGCTTGCGGTCGTCCTTCCAGAGGAGGTCGCGCTCGTCGATGGTCGCCTCGAGCAGCTCCTCGGTGGCCTGGTACGCGTCCTTCGGCGTCGCGCGCTCGTCGAGCTTCGCCATCGCCGCGCTGCCTGCGTCCTCGGCTTCGTCGCCGTTTCGCGGGCCGGCGTCGGCGGCGGCGCCCGCGTCCGCGTCCGTGAGGGGCGCCGTCATCGCGCTCGCGGGCCCGGCGGCGCCACCGTCGTCGGCCACGGTGCTCGGCGCGTCGCCCGCCGCGGCGCCTTCGCTCTCGTCGTGCCCGGCGAGCTGTGTCGGCTGTGCGCTCGCGAGCACGACGGGCACGGTCGGGCCCGACGCTGTCGTCTGCGCCGCGGCGGGGGCGCCGGCGCGCAGCGCGAGCGGATCGACGACCACGAACGCGGCAGCCGCGGCTGTGGCCACGAGGGCCGCGACGGCGAGGCGCCCCTTGAAGCCGCTCTTCCGCGCTGGCTCGGGCGGAGGCAACGAGACCACGACGGGCGCTTCGCCCATCTCCTCGAGCTGCGGCGCGGGGGGGACCGAGCTCTCGGGTGACGGGGCCGGCTCCTCGACGTCGAAGTCCAGATCTTCGGCGAGGGAGCTCGGCGCCGGCGCGGCGGGGGGGGCGACCGCAAACGCGGCTTCGTCCTCGGCGCCGGCGCCGTGGTCCTCGAACGCGCGCAGGGCCTCCTCGGCGACGATCGCCATCTCGACGGCAGCCTGCGGCTCCGCGACGGCGGGCTCGACGACGGCGGGTTCCTCTTCGGCAGGCGGCTCAACGACGAGGGGCTGCTCGTCAGCGGGAGGATCGACGGCGGGCTCGACGAGGGGAGGGCCCTCCTGGGAGGCGGTCGGCAGCCCGTCCGCGAACGGATCGGCGAAGGGATCGCCCGACTCGAGCACGGCGTCGAGCGCGGCCAGCGCGGCGAGCTCGGGCCCGTCGTCGGGCGGCGGCGGCGGATCGTCCGGCGCCTCGGCGCTCGGGGGTGCGGCCGGGTCCTCGGGTGGCGCGCTCTCCTCGGGCAGCATGCCCTCGAGCTCGACGAGGGCACGCGCGAACACGGCGGCGTCCGGGTAGCGCAGCGTCGGGTCGCGGGCGAGCGCGCGCAGCACCACGGCCTCGATGGCCGGCTTCTCGACGACGCCGGCCTCGAAGCGCGGCGGCACCACGTCGTTCGTCTGCACCTTGTGGGACAGCTCCGCGCGGGTCTCGGCCTCGAACGGGTAGCGACCCGACAGGCAGCGGTAGAGCAGGGCGCCCAGCCCCCACACGTCCGCGTCGGTGGTCTCGAAGGCGCCGCTCCAGCGCTCCGGCGCCGTGCACAGGTCGACGTCGGCGGG
>CAYLZW010000528.1:0-3182 GCA_964388085.1 uncultured Myxococcales bacterium
GGCACCACGCGCGCCGACACCGCGGCCTCTAGCGCGCCGAGCTTCGCCACGACGCCGACCGCCTCCTCCTCCTTGATGTCCGACGACGGCTCGAAGCAGCCCTCGTCGCTGACGCTGCCGAGCTCCGGCGGATCCACGCTGAACACGACCTTCGCGCTCGGCAGCGGGCAGCCGTTGGCGTCCTCCGCTCGCACCTTTACGCACACGGGCTCGCCGCCCACCTTCACGTCGAAGACGCGCGGCGAGAGCACCAGCTTGCTGGCCGCGCCCGGCCGAGCGCACGGATCCTTCGGCTCGGCCGGCGCAAGGACGGCCCCCTCCGCGCTCTCGACGTCGACGGGCACCGCTGTGGTCACGCGCTCCCAGCTCGACTGACAGAGGTCGCCGTCCTTGCGGTACTCGTTCAGCCCTTCGCTCTCGAGCTCGAGGGCGCCGTTGTCGGTCACCCGCACGCGGTGCTTGGTGTTCTCGGTGCCCTTGGTGACGCGCTGGCTGCGACACTCGAACACGATCCAGTCGCCCTGCTGCACGCGCGACACGGGCGTCAAGGAGCCGTTGGTGCCCTCGCACGTCGCGGTGCCGAAGGAGCGGCCGCTGCCCTTGGCGCGCCACTCCTCGCCGTCGACGGTGACGGTGACGAGCTTGCCGTTCGAGGTGGCGTCGACCTGCACGCCCTCGCCGCAGAACAGCCCGCGCTGCTTCCACTGGTTCGACGCCTGATCCCGGACGATCTGGTAGGTGCCGGGCGAAGGCGCCGCGCCGGTGAGCAACGCCACGACGACGGGCGCGAGGGGCCCGAGCAGGAGCTGCCGCGAGCGCTTCACTCCTTGCCGCCCTGCCCCTTGAAGGTGTCGTCCTTGTCCTTGAACAAGAAGTTGAAGGTCGTCAGCGAGCCGCCGATGCCGGCGAGGTCCTTCAGCACCTTGGCCTTCTCCTCCGCCGGCAGGCTCGACGACCCGAGCGCGGCCTCGAGCCCGTCGAGGGCCCTCCGCAAGAGCGCCACGCGCGCAAAGAACGCCTCCACGGTCGTCTCCCTCCCGCGCTCGCTCCCCTTCAGCTGCACCGTGCCGCCGCGGAAGCGCTCGAGCAGCACCGGCAAGGCGCCGAGCGCCTCGAGCGACGCCTCGAGGACCCTGCCGCCCATCTCGGCGACCTCCGGCGGGTGCCCCTCGAAGGCCGCCATGGCGAGCGCGGCGGCGGAGGGAGGCGGCGCTTCCCGGTCGAGCCGCCTGCGCGCCGAGCGACGTGCCGCCCGTTGCTCGACGGGGGGCGCCTTCTTCCACTCGAGGTAGGCGGCGCTGTTGTGGCGTGGCTTGTAGTAGGGGCAGATGGGCGCGTTGCAGTCGAGGTACACGCGCGCGTCGCGATCGAGCAGGCACTGCCCGGAGTTGCGCCCGTAGCCGTTCTCCTCGCGGGGCGACCACGCGACGCAGGTCCCGCACTTGCCGACCTGCGGACACTGGGCTTGCACGTCGTGCGTCATCTTCAGGCATGTGCCCGTGATGCTGCAGGAGCCGTCGTCGAGGAGCGGCAGGATGCCCATCGCGCTGAGTTCCTCCAAAGGTGCACCGAGCTTGCCCCGCGAGGAGCCGCTCGAAAAGGGAACGATAGCTCCAATCCAGCTTGAGGGGCGGGTGGGCGGCCGCCTCCTTCGGGCCGACCCCTCGAGGGTCCAGCGCCTTGACGCGCCCCGAGCCGCGTCTATTGTCGCTCCGTTACCGCACCACCCGGTGCACGACGGCTCAGCGGAGCACCGCGTCGAAGCTTTGCGCGTCGTGCGCACAGGGCGCCCCCGGGCACCTGCACGACAGCGCCAACCCCCGAAACGCCGGGGAGGAGAAGATATGGGCAAGATTATCGGCATCGACCTCGGCACGACCAACAGCGTGGTCTCGATCATGGAGGGCGGCGAGCCCAAGGTGATCCCCAACGAGGAGGGCTCGCGCACGACGCCGTCCGTCGTCGCGTACGGCAAGGAGGGCGAGATCCTCGTCGGCCAGGTCGCGCGCCGCCAGGCGGTGACCAACCCCTTCAACACCGTGTTCAGCGCCAAGCGCTTCATCGGGCACCGCTTCGACGAGGCCAAGATCGAGCTCGATCGCGTGCCCTTCAAGGTCGTGCGCACCGACAACGGCGACTCGGCGTTCGAGATCGACGGCAAGCGCGTCACGCCTCCCGAGGTCTCCGCCAAGGTGCTGCAGAAGCTCAAGCGCGCCGCCGAGAAGTACCTCGGTGAACCCGTCACCGAGGCCGTCATCACGGTCCCGGCGTACTTCAACGACGCCCAGCGCCAGGCCACGCGCGACGCCGGCAAGATCGCCGGCCTCGAGGTCAAGCGCATCGTCAACGAGCCCACGGCCGCCGCGCTCGCCTACGGCCTCGACAAGGAGAAGGACGAGAAGATCGCCGTCTACGACTTCGGCGGCGGCACCTTCGACATCTCGATCCTCGAGGTCGGTGAGAACGTGGTCGAGGTCATCTCGACCAACGGCGACACCCACCTCGGCGGCGACGACATCGACAACATCGTCATGGACTACCTGATCGCCGAGTTCAAGAAGGACACCGGCATCGACGTCAGCCAGGACAAGATGGTCGTGCAGCGCCTCAAGGAGGCCGCCGAGAAGGCTAAGATCGAGCTCTCGGCGACGAGCGAGACCGAGGTCAACCTGCCCTTCCTCACGGCGGACGCCTCCGGCCCGAAGCACATGAACCTGAAGCTCTCGCGCGCCAAGCTCGAGCAGCTCATCGACCCCATCGTCGAGCGCACCCTCGGCCCCTGCAAGAAGGCCCTGAGCGACGCCAAGCTGAAGGCGTCCGACATCGACGAGGTCGTGCTGGTCGGCGGCTCCACCCGCATCCCCATGGTGCAGGAGTCGGTGAAGAAGTTCTTCGGCAAGGAGCCGAACCACTCGGTGAACCCCGACGAGGTCGTGGCCATGGGCGCCGCGGTGCAGGCCGGCGTGCTCTCGGGCGACGTCAAGGACCTGCTGCTGCTCGACGTCACCCCGCTCTCGCTCGGCATCGAGACGCTCGGCGGCGTGACCACGGTGCTCATCCCGCGCAACACGACCATCCCGACGAAGAAGAGCGAGGTGTTCTCGACCGCGTCCGACAGCCAGACCTCCGTCGAGGTGCACGTGCTGCAGGGGGAGCGTCCGCTGGCGCGCGACAACCGCACG
>CAYLZW010000529.1:0-3179 GCA_964388085.1 uncultured Myxococcales bacterium
GTGCTGAAGAGCGCGGCCATGGGCTACGGCACCGAGAAGCGCGTCATCCTGCTGCACGGCCCGGTGGGCAGCTCGAAGTCGACCATCGCGCGCTTGCTCAAGAAGGGGCTCGAGCACTACTCGACGACCGAGGAGGGGCGCCTGTACTCCTTCGAGTGGCACCTGCCGAAGGAGCTGCACCACATCTCCGGTGGCCACGACGTCGTCCCCGATCCGATGCACGACGAGCCGCTCAAGCTCATCCCCGAGGACTTCCGCCAGAAGGCGTTCCTCGAGCTCGGCATCGCCAGCGACAGCGCGCCGCTGCGCATCAAGGGCGAGCTGAACCCGGCCAGCCGCTACATCCAGCGCCTGTTGATGGAGCACTACAAGGGCGACCTCATGAAGGTGCTCGGCCACGTGCGCGTGCGCCGCATCGTGCTGAGCGAGAAGGACCGCATCGGCATCGGCACCTTCCAGCCGAAGGACGAGAAGAACCAGGACTCCACCGAGCTCACCGGCGACATCAACTACCGGAAGATCGCCGAGTTCGGCTCCGACTCGGACCCGCGCGCGTTCAACTTCGACGGTGAGTTCTGCGTCGCCAACCGCGGCATCATCGAGTTCATCGAGATCCTGAAGCTCGACGTGGCCTTCCTCTACGACCTGCTCGGCGCCACCCAAGAGCACAAGATCAAGCCGAAGAAGTTCGCGCAGACGGACATCGACGAGGTCATCCTCGGGCACACCAACGAGGCCGAGTACAAGAAGCTCATCTCGAACGAGTTCATGGAGGCGCTCAGGGACCGCACGGTGAAGATCGACGTCCCGTACATCACGAAGCTCTCGGAAGAGATCAAGATCTACAAGAAGGACTACAACAACCGCACGATCCGCGGGAAGCACATCGCGCCGCACACCATCGAGATGGCGGCCATGTGGGCGGTGCTCACGCGGCTCGAGGAGCCGAAGGGCCACAACCTCACCATCCTGCAGAAGCTCAAGCTCTACGACGGCAAGTCGCTGCCCGGCTACACCGAGGACAGCGTCAAGGAGCTCAGGAAGGGCGCCGCGCGTGAGGGCATGGAGGGCATCAGCGCTCGCTTCGTGCAGGACAAGATCTCGAACGCCCTCGTGAGCGACAAGAGCGAGACGAGCATCAACCCCTTCCTGGTGCTGAACGAGCTCGAGGGCGGCCTGCGCACGCACTCGCTCATCACGAACGAAGAGCAGCGCAAGCGCTACGTCGAGCTGCTCCAGGTCGTGCGCCAGGAGTACGAGGACATCGTGAAGAACGAGGTCCAGCGGGCGATCTCCGCCGACGAGGACGCCATCGGGAAGCTGTGCGCCAACTACATCGACAACGTGAAGGCGTACACGCAGAAGGAGCGCGTCAAGAACAAGTACACGGGGCAGGACGAGGAGCCCGACGAGCGGCTCATGCGCTCCATCGAGGAGAAGATCGACATCCCCGAGTCCCGTAAGGACGACTTCCGTCGCGAGATCATGAACTACATCGGCGCGCTGGCCGTCGAGGGCAAGAAGTTCGATTACCGCACGAACGAGCGGCTGCACAAGGCGCTCGAGCTGAAGCTCTTCGAGGACCAGAAGGACACCATCAAGCTCACGACGCTGGTCTCGAACGTCGTCGACCGCGAGACGCAAGAGAAGATCGACATCGTCAAGCAGCGCCTCATCAAGAACTACGGCTACAACGAAGAGAGCGCCACGGATGTGCTGAACTTCGTCGCGAGCATCTTCGCCCGCGGCGACACCAAGGGTGACTGAGCTGGTTGATCAGGAAGGGCGTTCGTCATGAGCTTGCGCATCCAGAATGATCACGCTCCTGCGGTGCAGAAACACAGTAAGGACATCGTGATGTCCTTGAACGCGCGTGAGGCGAGGTCATGAGCCTGCGGATCCAGAACGACCACGCGCGCTTCAAGGACATTGTCCGCGGCAAGATCAAGTCGAACCTGAAGCAGTACATCAAGAAGGGCGAGCTCATCGGCAAGCAGGGCAAGGATCGCATCACGATCCCGGTGCCGCGCATCGACTTGCCGCACTTCCGCTTCGGCGACAAGAACCAGGGCGGCGTCGGACAGGGGCAAGGCCAGCCCGGCGATCCCGTGCCCGGGCAGCCGCAAGACGGTGACGGACAGAGCGGCCCGGGCGAGGCCGGACAGGATCCGGGCGAGCACAACCTCGAGGTGGACATCACCCTCGACGAGCTCGCGGACATGCTGGGCGAAGAGCTCGAGCTGCCGCGCATCGAGCCGAAGGGCTCAAAGCTGATTACCGAGCGCATTCGCTATTCGGGCGTCACCAACGTGGGCCCTGAGTCGCTGCGTCACTTCAAGCGCACCTTCAAGGCGGCCATGCGCCGCCAGATCTCCATCGGCAGCTACGACCCCGAGAACCCGATCATCATCCCCATCCGCGACGACCGGCGCTACCGCACCTGGCGCGTGGACCAGAAGCCGCAAGCGAACGCCGTCATCGTCTACATGATGGACGTGTCGGGCTCGATGGGGGAGGAGCAGAAGGAGATCGTGCGCATCGAGTCCTTCTGGCTCGATACCTGGCTGCGCCGAAACTACGACGGGCTCGAGTCGCGCTTCATCATTCACGACGCGGTCGCGAAAGAGGTCGACAGAGACACGTTCTTCCACACACGCGAGTCGGGCGGCACGATGATCAGCTCGGCCTATCGCTTGTGCGCGGACATCATCGAGGCCGACTACCCCGCGGCCGAGTGGAACATCTATCCCTTCCACTTCTCCGACGGGGACAACTGGTCCATCGACGACACGCGGCTGTGCATCTCGCTCCTGCGCGATCGCATCCTGCCGGTGGCGAACCAGTTCAGCTACGGGCAGGTGGAGTCGCCTTACGGCTCGGGGCAGTTCATCAAGGACCTGTCCGAGCACCTCGGCAAGCACGAGAAGGTGACGACGAGCGAGATCAAGGACAAGGACGGCATCTACACGTCCATCAAAGACTTCCTGAGCCACGGACGCTGAGTCCACGGAACGTTTGCATGCCGAAGCCGCTTCCGCCCGAGCTACGTGACCTCCAGCAGGAGGTCGAAGGTCACGCCAAGGAATACGGCCTCGATCTGTTCGAGACCTATTACGAGGTGCTGGACTTCGACGAGATCAACATGGTCGCCAGCTACGGCGGCTTCCCCGTTCGTTACC
>CAYLZW010000530.1:0-3175 GCA_964388085.1 uncultured Myxococcales bacterium
ACGTGCCCGGGCGTGTCGATGAGGTTGAACAGGTACTCGACGCCGTCCTTCGCCTGGTAGCGAAGACGCACCGCCTGCGCCTTGATGGTGATGCCGCGCTCGCGCTCGAGCTCCATCTTGTCGAGGAACTGCGCCTTCTGCTCGCGCTGGGTCACCGCGCCCGTCAGATCGAGGATGCGGTCCGCGAGGGTGCTCTTCCCGTGGTCGATGTGGGCGATGATGGAGAAGTTACGGACGTTGCGGGTCACGGGCCCTGTGCCTCGACGTCGTTCGGGAGACGCGCTCACGAACGGCCGGTTGTCTCTGCGACGGGTGGCCCCTTCGAGGGCCCGGTCTCGGAGCGCTGTCGTGGAGGATTACGAAGGTCTTTTCAACCTCCCCGCAGGCGTTTGCCGCGAACGACCCGTGCCCCGGCGCGCCGTGCGCGCGCGCCCTTGACGGGTCCGCCGTGGCTGGTCGAGAGTGCGAGCGCGCCTCCTCGGCGCTGCGACCGGACGCTCAAGGAGTTACGCCGTGCAGAAGGCTGCCCTCGGCCTCGTTCTTAGCCTGGCAATCGGACCCCTCGGCTGCAACGGCGCCGACAAGAAGCCCGACGGCCTCCCCACCGCCGACGTCGGCCAGGTCGCGGGCGGCGCGGAGCGCATCCCCGCCGACGACTTCGACTACGGCGCCCACGAGCAGCGCCCGCTCGACCTCAACAAGGACGGCGCGCCGGACGCGTACCAGTACTCGCAGTTCGTCGACGACCAGCCCGTCATCTTCCGCAAGGAGGTCGACGTCAACTTCGACGGTAAGATCGACCTGATGCGCACGTTCAACAAGAAGGGCGACCTCGTCAGCGAGCGCCTCGATCACGACTTCGACGGCCGCGTCGACGTGGTGAATTTCTTCGAGCAGGGCGTCATCGTGAAGAAGGAGTACGACACCAACTTCGACTCCAACGTCGACCTGTGGCGCTACTTCGACAAGGGCACGATCTCCCGCAAGGAGGCCGACCTGAACCACGACGGCAAGACCGACTACTGGGAGTATTACGAGCAGGGCAAGCTCGACCGGGTCGGCATCGATCGCGATGGCGACGGTGAGGTCGACGAGTGGGAGACGGCCGCGCAGGGCTGAGCGGACCCGCGGCGTCCCCTCAACCCTCGACCATGAGCCGCCACGAGATGCCGCCTCCGTCGAGGTTGTGCACGCTCGCGTAGCCGCGCTGCTTCAGGATGCGCGCCGCCAGGTGGCCCCGGCGGCCGGTGTGGCTGAGCACGATGACGGGCCGGTCTTTCGGCAGCTCGCGCACGCGATCGCGCAGGTCCTCGAGCGGGATTTGCAGGGTGCCCTTTGGCCACAGATCGTGATCGCCGCGATCGGCCTTGCCGACGTTCACGAGCGTGATGGCCTCGCCGCGGGCGAGCTTCAGCGCGAGCGACTCGGCGTCGATGAGCCAGGCCTCGTCGGCGAGCGCTTGCTGGGCGATGGAGCCGGCGGCGTTCACGGGGTCGAGGGCCGGGCCGATGGCCGGCGTGTACGCGACGTCCAGCGTCGACAAGCGCGACGGTGACCAGCCCTCGACGACGGCGGCGGCCAGGATGTCCGTGCGGCGCGGCACGCCGTCGGTGCCCCACACCTCGCCGCCGACGATGAGGTTCCGCTCCTTGTCGACGACGAGCCGGACGCTGATCTCACGGTGCGCGCCGGGCTCGCCGATCCAGGCCTCGCTCGACCAGGTGTGCACCGTGTTCACGAGCACGCGCTCGCTGCCGTATGCGCTGCGGGCCTCTCCGTCGCTGAGACCGGTGCGCGCGAAGCGCATGTCGCCGACCTCCATCACCTCGGTGCCGGCCACGGGGCTCAGCGACTCGAGCTCGCCCCCGCGCCCTTCCAGCGCCGCCGAGCGACCGGCGACCTGCGCCGTCCTCGTCGAGATGGCCGCGTTCGGGTTCCACACGGCCGCGCGCGTGACCGCGTGTGGGATGCACACCGCCGTGCCGCACGCGAACACCCGCGGCAGCGTCGTCTGCATGTGCGCGTCGACGCGCACGGAGCCGTCCGGGTTCAGGGACGCGCCGGCCTCCGCGAGCAGCTGCGTGCGCGGGCGCATCCCGGTGCAGACGACGACGAGATCGGCCTCGACCGTCTGGCCGGAGCTCAGCGTGAGCGCGCGCCGCCCGCCGGGGAGGGTCTCGACGGAGGTGACCGCGTCGCCGAGGCGGAGCTTTACGCCGCGCCTACGCAGCACGCTCGCGACCGCGTGCGACGCCGGCAGCGACAGCGTCGGCAGGATGCGGTTCGCGCGATCGAGCATCTCGACCTCGAGGCCGGCGGCCAGGAGGCCCTCGGCGGCGTCGAGCCCGTTGTGTCC
This sequence comes from uncultured Myxococcales bacterium, assembly GCA_964388085.1. GTDB lineage: Bacteria > Myxococcota > UBA727 > UBA727 > CAYLZW01 > CAYLZW01. The sequence goes on from CAYLZW010000530.1 coordinate 2,357, forward strand.
GCAGCCGAGCACCACCGCCTTCTTGGCGCCGCCGGCGAGCGCCTCGCGGATGCGCGTCAGGTCGTCCCAGTTGCGAAAGCCCGTCAGGCCCGGCGCGCGCTCGCGCAGCCCGTCGATGTCCGGCCAGATGACGCTGGCGCCGCCCGAGAAGATGACGGCGTCGAAGGGGATGCGATCGGTGCCGCCGCTCGCGCTCGGGTCCGCGCTGCGCACGAGCACGCGGCGGGCGTCGACGTCGATGCCGATGGCTTCACAGCCCGTGCGCACCTCGATGCGATGCCGGCGGTCGAAGAACGTGGCCCGCTCCTGGTCGAGCTCACGGAGCCGGTGCACCCTGCCCTCGAGGTGATAGCGCAGGTCGGCCTGCACCCAGCTCACGTGCGTGTGCCGCTCGAGCAGCAGGATGCGGGCGTCCTCGTCGTAGCCGCGCGCGCGCGCCGCCGCGACCGGGCCCCCGAGCGCTCCGCCGATCACCACGATGGTCCTCGCCATTGGCCCCTCCGCGTGCGGTGTCGTCGACGAGAAGCCGGGCTGGACCCGGCGACAGGAGCTCGTTCAGCGGCCGCCGGGTAGCGGCATCGCGCCCGGGGCCGGCGTCGCGCCGAGCGGCGCGCCGATGCCCGCCGCCGGCGGCTGGTTCTGCATCGCCTTGCGCATGGCCTCCTCGGCCTGCGTGATGGGGTCCGTCGTGAGCGCGTACCCCTTCGGCACCTCGAACACGCTCGCCGGGATCTTCTCCTCCCGATAGACGAGCAGCGTCTCGCTCGTCGTCAGCGTGCCGCCCTGCGGCATGCGGATGACGGTCACGCTCTGCACGGG
>CAYLZW010000531.1:0-3174 GCA_964388085.1 uncultured Myxococcales bacterium
GGTACTTGGTGCCGGCGATCACGGCCGCCATGTCCAGCGCCAGCACGCGGTGGTCACGCAGCGACTCCGGGCACTCGCCGGTCGCGATGAGTTGAGCCAACCCCTCGACGATGGCGGTCTTGCCGACGCCGGGCTCGCCGATGAGCACGGGGTTGTTCTTGGTGCGACGCGAGAGGACCTGCATGGCGCGGCGGATCTCGACGTCGCGTCCGATGACGGGATCGAGCTTGCCGGCGCGCGCGTCCGCCGTGAGATCGCGCGTGTACTTGTCGACGGCGCCCATCTTCGACTCGGGGTTCTCGTCGCTGACGGTGGCTCCGCCGCGCACGAGCAGCACGGCCTCCCGGAGCTTCTTGAAGGTGGCGCCGGTGCGCTCGAGCGCGGCCTGTGTCTTGCCGTGCTTCGCGAGCCCGAGCAGGAGCGCCTCCGTCGAGACGAATTCGTCACCGAGCTCTTTGGCGAGGCTCAGCGACGCGTCGAGGGCCTTTTTGGTGTTGGGCGCGAAGTACACGTCTCCCGCCGCGCCGCCGCCGACGGTGGGCTCGTCATCGAGCTGCTGCGAGAGCTGCTCGCGCAAGGCGGCGAGGTTCACCTCGAGGCGCGCCAGCACTTGCGGGACGATGCCGTCCTTCTGGTCGATGAGCGTGAGCAGCAGGTGACTGTTCGTGAGCTGCTGGTGGCCGGCGCTCACGCAGCGCTGGCGGGCCTCTTCGACGGCTTCACGGGCCTTCAGGGTGAACTTCTCGAAGTTCATCGAGCCTCCTTGGGCGACGGCACGCAAAACACCTTAGGCGCGCGAGGCCCTTGGACAAGCGCGCGTCCCCGCGCGGCGCTCCTCAGCGGCCGACGTCGAGCGAGAAGGCGACGCTCAGCAGCAGGCGTTGCATCGGCGTGCCGGCGCCTGCGAAGGCGTCACCCGGGAAGCCGACGCCGTACTCGCCCTCGACGTACGCCGACGCGCCCAGCGGGATGCGTGCGATGACGTCTATCTCGGTGAGAGCGTAGCGAGCCTCCCTCGTGGCATCCGCCGGGATCAGGACGCGCTCGCTCACGTCGAGGAGCGGGCCTCTCGGATCGCTCAGCGCGAGGGCGCGGGCCTCGGCCATGGCGAGCAGGCCCTCCTCGGTCCGCAGGCCGAGCGCGAGCGCGCTGCTCATGACGTTGTCCGCCAGCGCCGCGTCCAGCACGCCGAGGAAGCGGTGCACCGTCGGGCCCGGCGCGCGGAAGCGTCGGCCGAGCACGGGCTCTCCGCCCGTCCACTCGGCGCTGACCTCGACGAACGGTGTGCCCGACAGCTGGAAGAGCGCGAGCTCGGGCGCGTAGCGAAACGATCCCTCGACGTGGGCGCCGAAGCCCACCGGCGCCAGCGCCTGCTCGTCCGAGAGCGGCAGCTGGCCGTCGACGCCGAGGCGCAGCCGCGCGCCGAAGGCCTGCACGCTCGCGCGGCCTCCGAGCGTGAACAGGCTGAGCGACGACGCCGCCGAGCGCGCGGGAGTGCCGTCGCGATGGGCGAGCAGGTACGAGGAGACGTCGTACCAGGAGGCCTGCCGCGCGATCTCGAGCGCGCCGACGAAGCTCGGCTCCGCGACGTCACCCGGGACGAGCGGGCCGAGCCAGAACGCGCCCGCCTGCGCCGCCAAGAGCTCGCTCGCGTGCACGAGCAGCGCACCGTCGAAGGTGCGCCCGCGCGGATCGAATTCGGCGCGCCCGAGCCAGCGGCCGTCCCCCACCTCGACCGGCATGCGCCCGAGCGACAGGCGCGCGGGGACGAACAGCCCGCTGACGTCGACGTCGAGGCGCACCTCGTACAAAAAGCCCAGCGCGGCCGGCGCGACGATGGGCGAGGGCAGCGTGCCGAGGTCGGGGCCGATGCGCCGTCCGTCGCCGAGGACCAGCGTCGCGCGGTGCGGGCCGAGCGGCGCCGAGAAGCCGACGCGACCCGTGAGCGAGAGGCCGGCCTGGAGATCGTCGACGGGCGAGAGGTCGCGCGACTCGTCGAGCTCCAGGCGGAGCCGTCCCTGCCCATGCAGCGACACGCCGCGCCAGGGCCCGCTCGGCGCGGCGCTCGCCGGCGGATCCGCCAGAAGATCGAGCAGCCCCTCGTCGAGCGGCGGCAGCTCCTCGGGGACGCCCGGCGCCGGCTGCGGGTGCGTCGCGCCGCGCTCGTCGTCCGCGGAGGCCTCGCCCTCGACGTCGCCGTCGACGTCGACGGTGTCGGTGCGTGGCTCGGCGAGCGCCGCTGGAGCGAGCAACAGCAACGCCAGCACGGGCAGGGAACGACGGTGTGCGGCGCCGCGCGACATGCGCTCTCCGGAGGAAGGGATCGCCTGCATAGCACCGAGCCGAGAGGCGCCCTACCGCTCCTCGCCGAGGCGCTCTCCGTAGCAGGAGGCGGCCGTGCGGATCCTCCCCTCGGGAGGGCGGCCGACGCCGATGCCGGCCTCGTCGTGCGCGCGCACCCACTCGATGACGGAGAGGCGATCGCTGACCTCGTTGCCGGCGCCATCCCGGACCACGTCCGTGGCGGGCTCGAGGCGCCCGATGGGCTCGCCGTCGCCGTCGGTGAGCACCTTGCCGTCGTCACCCAGGAAGAAGAACGAAAGGAAGCCGTCGTTGCCGGCGCCGATGAACGAGTTCGTCACCACCTCGTAGTCCGCCGCGGGATCGAGCGGCTCCGCGCGCTCGCCGCTCGTTAGCGTGACGTCGTGCACGCGGGCGCCCTCGCGCGCGATGCCCGTCTGGTCGGGCGTGAGCGTCTGGGACTGCTGCGTGCAGTCGACGTCGTAGGCCACGCCCGCCACCTGGAGAAACGAGCCGGCCTGCGCGCCTTCGCCCTGCTGCCCGAGGCTCGCGACGCCGCGCTCGAGCAGGCGCAGCACGTCCGCGCCGGTGACGGTGACGACGACGAGCTGGTTCTCGAAGGGCATGAGGTCGGTGATGTCCTGCTGGTAGAGCGCGCCGGCCTCGATGGCGTCGCGGGTGCCGCAGGACGTCTCCTGTCGCAGCCCGCCCGCGTTCTGCAGCGCGAGGTCCGGGCAGGGCACGCCGCCCTCGGCGCAGAGCGCGTCGGCGACGGCGAAGAGCGCGTCCGCGACGATGTTGCCGATGGAGGCCTCCTGCGTGCGCACGACGCTCTCGCGCAGGTCGAGGTCGATGGCGGCGGTGCCGATGCGC
>CAYLZW010000532.1:0-3145 GCA_964388085.1 uncultured Myxococcales bacterium
GCATCACCGTCACCGGCACGACCGCGGGCACCACCACCAAGGTCTTCGATGAGGAGAGCGCGATCACCGTCACGTCGATCTCCAACAACGCCGCGAGCGACACGCTCAAGGTCGGCCTGTCCGCTACGCGCCTCGGCCTGTGGCACGGCATCGAGAAGGCCAGCGACGTGAAGCGCATCATCAAGCGCGCGAGCGCCGGCACGCCGAGCGTCGTCGCCGTCGTGGAGGACACGTCCGTCGACGTGGACGAGGACGCCATCATCATCACCGGCGCGGCCGGCGACCTGTACGTCGTCGAGTACCTCGCCACCACCAAGAGGGAGGGCTTCGCCGCGCAGGGCGCGCTGGCGAGCACCTAACCCGCAACGAGGAGCGTCATGGACGAGGATGAGGTCGGAGAGGTCGCAAGCGGGAGCGTGGGCGCAGACGACGCGGACGAGGTTTCCCTCGAAGAAGCGTATGCGGCACTCGGGCTCGATGCGGACGGCAATCCGACTTCGACTCGCCGAGATTCGTCCTTCGCCTCGGAGGACGACGACGACGAGAGCGATCTCGACGCCGACTATGACGAGGACGACGACGACGAGCCCGCCGAGGGTTCCGAGTCCGAGGAAGAGGAAGAGGAGCAGGCCGACGACGACGACGAGGACGGCAAGCCCGCGTCGAAGCCCGAGGCTGCGCAGCGTCGCGAGTCACCCAAGCAGCGGTTCAGGAGGGAACGAGACGAGGCCCAGGCTTCCGTCGCCCAGCTGCAGCAGCGCGAAGAAGCGCTCATGCAGCAGGGGCGCAAGCTCTATGAGAGCTACTCGAAGGTGCAGGAAGACTACGACGACCTGCAAGCGGACTTCGAGGACATGAGCGCCTACGCGAAGGAGCTGGAGGAGAAGCTGCGTGATGAACTTGGCTGGGAGCCAGACGCCAGAGACGTCGAGCTGCGCCAGGCCAAGAGGGAGAACCGGAAGCTGGCCCGTGCTGCCGAGCGCGCCAAGAAGGTGCAGGAGCAGCAGACGACCGAGGCGAACAACGCCGAGATCGAGCGGGCCGCGCAGGGCGTCTACCAGCAGGCGATGGCGGTGGCGAAGAAGCACCGCGTCGACGCCAAGAAGCTGGGAGCCATCGCCCTGACGGCTCTCCAGTCGGGCATGGAGCCCGACCTCGAGCAGATCGCGCAGAACCTCGCCGTTCTCGACCCGAAGCGGGTGGCAGCCGCGAAGCAGCGCCGAGTGAATGGCAAAGCCCCACGCACGCTGAGAGGCGGGCGTCGGGTGGCGCGCTCCGGTCCCAGCTCGGACGACGAGATGATCGACGAGGCAACGGCGTTCATGGAGGAACGCTTCAAGAGGGAGGGGCGCGTTCTCAGGTAAGAGGAACGCGATGGCTTATAGCGGCTTTGTCGCCAGCGACGTGCAAGAGCTGGCGGCGCGATTCGGAAACCGCAAGGTCAACAACCAGACGAACATGCTGGCCCCGTTCGTGGGCAAGAAGCTCAAGCGGAAGCGCATCCCCGGCAAGGTCGGGATCGTGAACATCCGCGGCGGCGGCTTGTCCTCGACGAAGTGGCTGGCCGACGGCGGGGCGCTCCCCGCGAAGGCGAACAAGCAGCCGGTGCAGGGGACCTACCTGCCCAAGGTGCTGTTCAGCCGGCTCGGGCTGCCCCGCCTCGCGGCGGCGCTCGTGATCAACGTGGCGGACGGCGTGGCTCTCGTCATGGAGAACCTCGACGCCGCCGCGGAGGACATCGCTCGCCAGCGCGGCCGAGGCTTCCTCGGCCCGCAGCTCGCGAGCGTGACGACCAACGCCAACCAGACCGACACTTCGATCGTCGTCTCCTCGAGCGGCGGGTTCCGCATCGGCATGTCGGTCGACGTGTACACCAGCGGCGACGTGTACCAAGAGACGATCACCGTCTCGAAGGTCGACATCGCCAAGGATGGCACGGCGACGCTCACGATCTCGGCCATCGCCGAGGCCGCGGGCATCACGACCACGCACAAGCTGTACCTGCAGGGGAGCCAGGCCAACGGGCCGACCGGCCTTCGTGACATCACGGCGGCGGCCTCGCTCTACAGCCAGAGCCAGAACAGCAACGACTGGCACGGCAACCTGCAGACCATGGCCGAGCTGAACATCGACGACATGCGCCTCGCCATGGTCGTCCACAAGAAGCGTCGCGGGAAGAAGCCGAAGGTCGTGCTCATGTCGAGCATGAACGAGAAGCGCTACTCGGACCTGAACATCAACAACCGGCGTTACGCGCCCGGCCAGGTGATGGACGCGACGGGTGGCCTCAAGGCCGAGTTCGACGGCATCGAGATTTTCGTCGACGACAACCTCGACGACGATGAAATCTTCTACGGTGACCTCGACGACGTGATGATCCACGAGTTCGTGCCGCTCGGCACCGACGGCGACGGCGAGAAGATGCCCCGGCACACGAACGCCAACGCCCTCGTCGACGACACGGACTTCGTGTTCGACATGCAGTTCTGGGAGGCGGCCAACCTGCGCGTGATGCGCCGCAACGGCTGGACTCGACTCTCGGGCATCGCTGCGTAACGATGGGGCTGGCCCGGCGACGGGCCGCCTGGTGGTTCTCGAAGGGGCTGTGCCATGCGCACGGCCCCTTCACTTTGGAGCCGGCGCGCGGCACGATGACGTTCATGCGCAGGATCAGCGAACGGCGGATGAAGCGGTGGCTCGAGCGCAAGACGCGCGCGGCGCGGCGCGGCCGGCGATACGGGCTGTGTGCGATGGCGATCCCAGCGCCCGAGGTGGAGGGCGGGAAGGAGTGGGTCGCCGGCGAGAGCATCCCCTACGCCGCGCACGTCCTCGGCTGGGCCTCTGTGCTCGTGCCGCTGATGATGCCGATCACGCGCATCAGCGAGGACTATCCGTGGTGGCGCCTGCGCTGGAACCGGCTGAGCCGTGACGAGCTGTCGCTGCACGCGCGCTTCGAGATGCGCCGCGCGGCCGAGGCGCGCGAGAACGAGAACGAACGCGAGGCGCTCGACCTCGAGATCGCCGACTTCCTGATGCACAAGGCGCTGCGCCGCGTGAGCACGAGCGGTCGCGGCATCGCGCGCGACGGCTCGGCGGTGGCGTGGCAGACCGCCACCGTGGGAGGTGAGCGCTGATGGCGGCGATG
>CAYLZW010000533.1:0-3134 GCA_964388085.1 uncultured Myxococcales bacterium
CGGCGGTCTCGTCGGGCGCAGGGCTGAGCAGCGCGGCGATGACGAGGCCGGCGCCGGTCAACGCGAGCGCGGCGCCCACGACCTCGGCGACGATGAAGCTGCCGTACAGCGTGGTCATCGTGCCCTCGATCTCCTTGCCCTCGCGGTTCAAGCGCTCGAACGCCTCCTGTTGGCTCTCGCAGGTGCGCTGCGCGGGATCGAGCGCGAGCTCGTCGGCGGACTGGCACGGCTGCGGCAGCTTGCTCTGGTAGTAGCCGAGATAGCCGACGTAGAGCCCGGCACCGACGAGGGCGACGGCGGCGGCGGCGCCGAGCGTGATGTACCCGAAGAGCGGATCGATGCCGCCGACGGCGGCGCTGCCCGGGGGCGGCGGATCGGTCTGGACGGCGCCGTCTTCCCCGACGCGCGGCTCTACCGCGCTCGTGCCGGCGGAGCCCATGACGGCGCCGACGCGGGTCACCTCCCCCGCGCGCACGTCGACGCGCTGGGTGACCGGCGCCCGCCCCTCCTGCCGGAACTCGACGCGGTGCTCTCCCGGCGTCAGCTGGTCGGCGAGGGTGAGCGGCGTCCTCCCGACGCTCTCGCCGTCGATGACCACCTCGGCGCCGGGCACGTCCGTCTTCAGCGAGACGACGGTCACGGGCTTTCCCGTCACCGCGGCGGCCGCCACGACGCGAGCGACCTTGAGCCCGTCGCGACCCCGATCGGGCAGCTCGAAGCGCACCGGCGCGCGCTCCACGGCGCCGCTCGCGCTGACGACCTGATGGGTCATCCATGCGCCCTCGCCGCGGCGCTCGATCTCGATGAGCAGCGACCTCTCGGCGTTCATCATGGCCGCGATCTGACCGACGCACTTCGGCCCCCACGACGTGCAGCCGAGCGCGAGCTGCGCGTCGGCGAGGCTGACCTGGGGAGGCGCGACCCACTTCACGTCGCCGCTCTGCTCCGCCGCTGCCTTCACGGCGTCCTGCAGGTTCTGGTTCCACGACGCGGGCACCGACCCGTCGGTCTTGACCAGCACCACCCACGACGAGGGCGCTTGAGAAGCGAGCAGGAGCGTGCTGGCGAGGATGAGCTGGCTGAACATCGCGGCGAGCCTACCAGGGCATCCCCTCAGATTCGAGGCCGCTCGACGCGCCCCCCCGTACGCGAGCACGGCGCGTGGCCGGCGTCGTGAGCGCACGACCACCGGCACCCGACGGGGTCAAGGCAAGGGCCAGACCTGCGTCGGCGCGAAGCCCAAATAGTCACACGCGATGAGGCGATAGGGGATGCCTCGGACGTCACCCACGACGGCGGTGCGGTGCGCGTGGCGCCCGTGCAGATGGCCGTAGACGCAGAGGGCCACGCGAAACTCCTCGAGCAGCTCCGAGAAGCCCGTGCTGCGGCCGTCCGCGCCAAAGGGCGGGTAGTGGATGGAGGCGACGAGCGGGCGCGCGCCCGCGAGGCGCCGGCCCGCCTCGAGCGAGAGGCGCAGGCGTCCGAGCTCGCGCTCGTAGACCTTCCGATCGGCCTCGGAGAAGTCGAGCCCTCCGGGCGCGGCCCAGCAGCGGCTGCCGGCCACGACGACGTCACCCAGGTCGACGGCGTCGTTCTGCAGCGCGATGCAGGTCGGGGGCAGCGCCTTGCGGACCTTGCCGATGGCGCTCCACCAATAGTCGTGGTTGCCCCGCCCGAGCACCTTGAGCTTGCCGCTGCGGGCGCCAATCCAGCCGAGGTCCGGGCCGGCGTCTTCGAGGCGCATGGCCCAGGACAGGTCGCCGGGGCACAGCACGACGTCGTCGTCGCCGACGACGCGGTCCCACGCCTCCGCCATGCGGGCGGCGTGGTCCTTCCACTGATCACCGAACACGTCCATGGGCTTGTCGGACGTGAAAGACAGATGAAGATCACTGATGCCGTAGACGACCATCGCGCGAGATATAACAGCACTGGAGATCGACGGAGACACCTTGGCCAGCGAACCGCCCCACGAACAGTCGGAACCAGCCGCGCCCGTACGCCCCGCCCTCGCCGAGGAGGTCGTGATCTTCGGGCTCGGGCTCGTCGGGGGCTCCGTCGCGCGCGCGACCAAACGCGCCTGGCAGAAGGCGCACATCACGGGGGTCGACCGCCGCGTCATCGTCGACCTCGCCCGCGACGAGGGCATCATCGACGAGGGCGTCACCGCCGAGGAGGCCGGCGCCGCGGTCGAGCGCGCCGATCTCGTCGTGCTCTGCCTGCCCGTGCTCGGCATCGTCGAGATGATGACGGCGCTGGCGGAGCCGCTGAAGCGGCGCGCCGTCATCACGGACACCGGCTCGACGAAGCAGAAGGTCGGCGCCGTCGCGCGCGAGCTCGGGCTCACGCGCTTCGTCGGCGGTCACCCCATGGCGGGCAAGGCGGCCGGCGGGCTGGCCCACGCCGATCCCGCCCTGCTCTTTGGCGCCACCTGGTTCCTCTGCCCAGAGCCCGACGCCGACGAGGAGGCGCTGCGGCTGTTGCGCGAGTGGGTGTCGGAGCTCGGCGCGCGCCCGCTGGAGATCGAGGCCGGCGAGCACGATCGCGCCGTCGCGCTCACGAGCCAGGTGCCGCATCTCGTCGTCAACGCGCTCGCGGAGAGCGTGCTCGACGCCGGCGCCCTCGACGCCGCCGGCGGGTCGCTGCGTGACTTGCTGCGGGTGGCCGGCGCTCCCTTCGACACCTGGGGCGACACCCTGGCGACGAACCAGCCGGCCATCGACGAGGCGCTCGGCGAGCTGATCGAGCGCCTGTCGTCGATCCAGGCACAACTGAAGGACCGCGAGCGCCTGCGTGACCTCTTCGCCCGCGGGCGTGCCTGCAAAGAGCGCCTCGGACCGACCGGATGAGCGGCGCCGCAGAGGAGCTCCCGGCAGCGGCGGGGACGCCGGCGCGCGACGCCGAGCGCCGCTCTCCGAAGGTGCTGCCGACGATCTTTCCAGGGCCTCCGTCCTGGCCCACGGTGTTCGGCCGCGTGGCGCCCCTCGAGGTGGAGCTCGGTTTTGGCCGACCGCACTTCCTGTTCGAGCGCGCGCACGAGGCGCCGGAGCGCGACATCGTGGGCATCGAGTGGAAGGGCCGCTGGGTGCAGCACGCCAACCGTCGACGACGACGAGAGGGCCGGCGCAATCTGT
>CAYLZW010000534.1:0-3133 GCA_964388085.1 uncultured Myxococcales bacterium
CTGCAGGTGCTGGCCATCCTGCAGCGGGACGGGCGCCTCGTGGACTTCCTGAGCGAGGACGTCGCGAGCTTCACCGACGCCGAGGTGGGCGCGGCCGCGCGGCTCGTTCACGACGGCTGCAAGAAGGTGCTGAAACAGTATTTCACTGTCGAGCCCGTACGTAAGGAAGAAGAGGGCGCGCGCATCACCGTCGAGAAGGGCTTTGACCCGAGCGAGATCCGGCTCACCGGCAACGTCAGCGGTGACCCTCCCTACCAGGGAGCGCTCGCGCACCCAGGGTGGCGCGTCACCCACATCAACCTGCCGCGGCCGGCGAAGGACAGCGACCTCAACGTCATCGCGCCGGCGGAGGTGGAGCTCTAGATGCCCGAGACCCCCCATCCCGAGAGCGCCGACGCCCGCTACACCGTCGGCATCGACCTCGGCACGACGAACACGACGCTGTCGTTCGCGGACGCGCGCGCAGAAGGCGCCGGCGCGCCGACGGTGCTCGACATCCGCCAGGTGTTGCACGCCGGCGAGCTCGGCGCCGTGCCGCGGCTGCCGTCGTTCGTGTACCTGCCGGCGGCGGGCGAGCTGCCCGACGGCGCCATCGCGCTGCCGTGGGACGCTGCCCGGCCCTTCGCCGTCGGCGCTTTCGCGCAGGAGCGCGGCGCGCAGGTGCCCGGCCGCGTGGTCGCGAGCGCGAAGAGCTGGCTGAGCCACAGCGGGATCGATCGCCGCAGCGCGGTGCTGCCGTGGCAGGCGCCCGACGACGTGCCGAAGATCTCGCCCGTGACCGCCAGCGCGCGCTACCTCACGCACCTGCAAGAGGCGTGGGCCGAGCTGCACCCGGACGCGCCCCTCGCCGAGCAGGACCTCGTCGTCACCGTGCCGGCGTCCTTCGATCCGGTGGCGCGCCAGCTCACGGAAGAGGCCGCGCGCGAGGCCGGCCTCGGCGATCGCCTCATCCTCCTCGAGGAGCCGACGGCCGCCGTCTACGCGTGGCTCGCGCAGTCGGGCGAAGGCTGGCGCAAGCAGGTCGCGGTCGGCGACGTCGTGCTCGTCTGCGACATCGGCGGCGGCACCACCGACTTCTCGCTCATCACCGTGTCCGAGCAGGACGGGAACCTCGCGCTCGAGCGCGTGGCCGTCGGCGATCACATCCTGCTCGGCGGCGACAACATGGACCTCGCGCTCGCCTACACGCTGAAGGCGCAGCTCGAGAGCGAGGGCAAGGGCATCGACGACTGGCAGCTCCGAGCGCTCACGCACGGCTGCCGCGTGGCCAAGGAGCACCTGCTCGAGAACGAGGATGTGGCGTCGCACAGCGTCGTCATCCCCGGCCGCGGCAAGAAGCTCATCGGCGGCTCTTTGAAGGTGGAGCTCACGCGCGCCACCGTCGATGAGGTGCTGCTCGCGGGCTTCTTCCCCGAGGTGTCGTCGAGCGAGAGGCCGATGGCTCCCCGCCGGGTGGGCCTCACCGAGATCGGGCTGCCCTACGCGAGCGACGCGGGCGTCACCCGGCACCTCGCGGCCTTCCTCGGCAAGCAGCCGCCGCGCGCGGGGCGGAGCTTTCTGCACCCGACCGCCGTGCTCTTCAACGGCGGCGTCACGCGCTCGCCGCTGTTGCGCGACAGGCTCTGTCGCATCCTCGACGGTTGGCTGACGGCGGACGGCGGCCAAGCCGTGAAGATCCTCGAGGGCACAGACCCCGACCTCGCGGTCTCGCGCGGCGCCGCCTATTACGGCCGCGTTCGCCTCGGCCGCGGCGTACGCATCAAGGGCGGCACCGCGCGCAGCTATTACATCGGCATCGAGCGCGCCGGCCTCGCCGTCCCCGGCATCCCCCCGCGCGTCGACGCCGTGTGCGTCGCGCCCTTCGGCATGGAGGAGGGCAGCGAGGTGCAGCTCAATCGCGAGCTCGGCCTCGTCGTCGGTGAGCCCGCCTCCTTCCGCTTCTTCTCGTCGACCACGCGCAAGGATGACGCCGTGGGGGCAGAGACCGCCCCCGGCGACGCGCTGACCGAGCTCGAGCCCATCGAGACCACGCTCGAGGGCGACAGCGGCCAGGTCGTCCCCGTGCGTGTGAGCGCTCGCGTGACGGAGGTCGGCACGCTCGAGCTCGCCGCGGTCGAGATGGCATCCGGTCGTCGTCACCGGCTGGAATTCAACGTCCGCGTGGAGTGACGGCCCTGCAAGAGGATTGCGCACATGGCTCGCTACGTCGTCGGCATCGATCTCGGCACCACCAACACCGTGGTCGCCAGCTCCCCGAAGGATGAAGCCGCCCTCGCTGTGCTCCCGCTCCCGCAGGTGGTGGCGCCGGGCGAGACCGCGGCGCTCCCTCAGCTGCCGTCGAGCCTCTACCTACCGGCGCGGGGTGAGCTGAAGACCGGCAGCCTGAAGCTGCCCTGGGACGACGACGACGACGCGCGCGGCTACGCCATCGGCCGCTTCGCCGCGTCGCACGGCCTGAAGGTGCCCGGCCGGCTGGTGTCGTCGTCGAAGAGCTGGCTGTCCTATGGGCGCGTGGATCGCACCGCCGCCATTTTGCCGTGGGGCGCCCCCGACGACACGGAGCGCATCTCTCCCGTCGAGGCCGCGCAGCGCGTGCTCGCGCATGTGCGCGCGGCGTGGGACCACGCGCACCCGGCCGATCCGCTCGCCGAGCAGGACGTCATCGTGACGGTCCCCGCGTCGTTCGACGAGGTCGCGAGAGAGCTCACCGTCAAGGCCGCCGAGGACGCGGGCATCCGCCGCATGCGCTTGCTCGAGGAGCCGCAGGCGGCGCTGTACGACTTCATCGACACGCACGCGAAGGGCCTCGCACGGGCGCTGACAGGCGTCCGGCTCGTGCTCGTCGTCGATGTCGGCGGCGGCACCACGGACCTGACGCTGGTGCGCGTGGATCCGAAGGAGGGGGAGACGCCGTCGTTCGAGCGCGTCGCCGTCGGCGACCACCTGATGCTCGGCGGCGACAACATGGATCTCGCCCTCGCCCGGCACGTCGAGATGGAGCTGACCGGCACCCTCGGCAGCCTCTCGGCGGCGCAGTGGGGGTCGCTCGGTCAGGCGGCGCGCCTCGCCAAGGAGACGCTGCTCGGCAAGGACGCGCCCGACGAGTACGGCGTCGCGCTCGTCGGCCGCGGCA
>CAYLZW010000535.1:0-3123 GCA_964388085.1 uncultured Myxococcales bacterium
GATCTCGATCTTCTCGCGCGTCACCACCACGAGGCTCTTGCCCTGGTCGGGGCAGCCGTCGTCGTCGTCCACGCCGTTGATGGTCTCGGGCTCCTCGAGGCACTTGTCGTCGGGGTTCGGCACGCCGTCCTTGTCGGTGTCGGCGCAGCCCTTGAACATCGCGAGGCCGGTCTCCTCGGGGCAGCGATCGTCCTTGTCGGCGATGCCGTCGCCGTCCTGGTCCGGGCAGCCGGAGAGCACCGGCGGGCCGGCGGCGTCCGGGCAGACATCGACCTTGTCCTCGATGCCGTCGCCGTCCTTGTCGGGGATGGGGCAGCCCTCGCGATCGGGCGGGCCGCGCTCGTCGGGACACTTGTCGTCGTCGTCGAGCACGCCGTCGCGGTCGCGATCGTTCAGCGGGCAGCCCTGGTTCTCCGTCGGGCCGGGCTCCGCCGGGCACTGGTCGACGTCGTCGTTGAGGCCGTCTTCGTCGGTGTCGACGATGGGGCAGCCCTCGCGCGCGGCGGGCCCGGGCTGCTCGGGGCACTTGTCGGCGTCGTCGGCGATGCCGTCCTGGTCGCGGTCGTGGATGGGGCAGCCCTGCGTCTCGACCGGTCCCCGGTCATCGGGGCACTTGTCGTCGCCGTCCGGGATGCCGTCGGCGTCGTTGTCCGCGTCGGGGCAGCCGTCGGTGTCGTCGAAGCCGTCGACGTCCTCGGGCTCGTTCGGGCACTGATCGGAGCCGTCGGGCAGACCGTCGCTGTCGTTGTCCGCGTCCGGGCAGCCGTCCGCGTCCTCGTAACCGTCCTCGTCCTCGGCGTCCGCCGGGCAGGCGTCGAGGTCGTCGAGCACGCCGTCGCCGTCCTTGTCCTTCTGCACCGGCGCCCAGCGGAGGCCGGCGAACAGGCGCAGGTCGGGCGAGCCGAAGCCGGCGATGAGCCCGCTGCCGACGCCACCCTCGAGGTGGAGGTCCACCCAGGGCATCGCCCAGCGCGCGCCGACGGCCCACTCGAGCGCGTTCGAGAGCGCGACCTCTTGCGTGGCCAGCGCGGGATCGCTGCCGCCGCCGAGGAGGCCGAAGGGGTTGCGATCGGGCGTGGCGCCGAAGAGCTCGGCGAAGATCAGCACGCTCGGCAGCGCCGGCAAGGCGTCGCCGCCGAGACCCGCCATGGCCTCCGGCAGCGCGGCGATGTCGTAACCGAGGCCGGCGCGGTAGGCGATCTCCGGGTTGATCGTCACCGAGCCGCGCGGCGTCTCGAAGATGATGGGCGGCCGGAGGCGATAGGCGATGTTCACCGCGCCGCGCAGGCCGAAGTAGTCGGCGGACAGCGCCAGCTCAGGGATGATCGAGAACGCGGCCGGGCCCTCGCCGAGGTAGCTCGTGCCGTAGTCGAGCGCGAAGCCGTTCGAGAAGTCGAGGCCGGACGCCGTGGGCAGCGTGACGGCGGTGATGAGGCTCAAGCTGACGAAGTGCTTGTCCTGGCGCAGCACGCGGATCTTCGGCACGAGCTTGAGGTCGCCGATGCCGACCGCGGCGAGGCCGTCCTGCACCGCGCCGACCTCGTCGAAGCCCTCGAGGCCGCTGGCGTTCTGGAACAACAGCACCGGCAGATCGACGCCGAGCGAGACGTACTCGAACAAGCCGATGGTGAAGAGCAGGTTGGCCGCGACGCGGTTTTGCACCAGCGCCTCGACGATGCGCTTGCTCGGCTCCTCGCGCACCACGAGCGGGTTCAGCGCGTAGTCGAAGATGAGCCCGGTCTGGAGCTCGAGGTGGCCGGGGATGTCGCCGCCCTCGGTCACCGCGAAGCCGGAGGTGTCGATGCTGGTGCGGAAACGGTCGAGCGGGAGCGTGCTCGCGCCCGCTTGCGCAAAGGCAGCGCTCGACGCGAGGAGCGAGGCGAACAGGATAGAGGCGACACGATGCGTCATTCGGGGCTCCCCGGTTGCCGTCCTCGTGCGCATCGCGCAGTCAGCGGCTGGCCCGCATCGATACCATGGGCATGATGTGCTTCTCCAGAATCCCCCCGAACCGGGGCTCTGGCCGCCTGTTCCGTCCCCGCTCCCGTGAGAGGCAAACGAGATGACCGCCGCTGTCGCCGCGCCCCGATCCGACGCTCCCTTCGAGCTCTCCCACCGCGTCCGCTTCGTGACCGCGGCCTCCCTGTTCGACGGGCACGACGCCGCCATCCAGATCATGCGCCGCATCCTGCAGTCCGAGGGCGCCGAGGTGATCCACCTCGGGCACGATCGCTCCGTGCGCGAGGTCGTCGACGCCGCCATCTGCGAGGACGCGCAAGGCATCGCGATCTCGAGCTACCAGGGCGGGCACGTCGAGTACTTCAGCTACATGCTCGACCTCCTCAAGGAGCGCGGCGCCTCGCACATCCAGGTCTACGGCGGCGGCGGCGGCGTCATCGTGCCCGCCGAGATCAAGCTCCTGCACGAGCGCGGCGTGGCGCACATCTTCTCGCCCGAGGACGGCCGCAAGCTCGGGCTCGTCGGCATGATCCGCTCGATGCTGCGCGCGTGTGATCACCCGCCGGGCGCGCCGCTGTTCGGCTTCGATGACACCACGCTCGAGGACGGACGGCCGAGCCGCGGCGCCCTCGCGCGCGCGCTCACCACGCTCGAGAGCGCGCACGACACGCCCGACGACGTCACCTTGCAGCGCGCGGCCTCCGAGCTGCGCAAGTCCGTCGAGAACCGCCTCAGCGAGCAGAAGGCCCCGCTGGTCCTCGGCGTCACGGGCACCGGCGGCGCCGGCAAGAGCTCGCTCATCGACGAGCTGCTGCTGCGCTTCCTCGAGACTTTTCCGCACAAGCGCGTGGCCGTGCTCAGCGTCGACCCCACCCGTCGTCGTACCGGCGGCGCGCTGCTCGGCGATCGCATCCGCATGAACGCGGCCCGGAACGAGCGTGTGTTCGTGCGCTCCATGGCCACGCGGCGCGCGCACCTCGCCACCAGCGCGGCCGTGAAGGACTCCCTGCGCACCCTGCAAGCGAGCGGCTTCGACCTCGTCATTCTCGAGACGGCCGGCATCGGTCAGTCCGACAGCGAGGTCAGCGAGCTCTGCGATCTCTCCCTGTACGTCATGACGCCCGAGTTCGGCGCCCCGAGCCAGCTCGAGAAGATCGACATGCT
>CAYLZW010000536.1:0-3101 GCA_964388085.1 uncultured Myxococcales bacterium
GGAGCAGGCGCGCGGCCAGAAGCTCGACGTGCGCACCGACGTGTACTCGACGGGCGTCGTGCTCTTCGAGCTCGTCACCGGCACCAAGCGCTTCGTCGACGAGAACCCGCTGCGCCTGCTCGAGATGGTGGCGCGGCCGACGCCGATCATGCCCTCCGATCGCGCGCCCGACGTGCCGAAGGCGCTCGATCGCATCTTCTCGGGCGCGACGGTGGCGAACCGCGAGGGTCGCTTCAAGGACGCCGAGACCTTCCGCGACGAGGTCACCCAGGCGCTGCACAAGCTGAACCCGCGGGCCACCCGCGAGCACCTCGCGCAGTTTCTGAACCACCTCTTCCTCGGCGGTCAGGCGCCGCCGGCCGTCGACAACGACGCGCTCAACAAGTCCGTCGCCATCCAGGTCAAGGACCTGCACGAGAAGTCGAGCGCGTTCACGAAGACCAAGGAAGACGACGTCCAGGACCGCGGCCTGACCGAGTTCTCCGACGACGCACCCCAGACGGGATCGCATCCGCTCATGCGCGCCGCGCGCGTCGGCGACGTGCTGAGCCACCAGGAGCTCACGAGCGACGACGCGCTCCCGCCCGGCGTCGACCCGCAGATCATGGAGTCGGGCCCGCCTCCCGTCGTGCGCGCCGCCTCGCCGCAGCTCTCCGCCGAGGACATGTCGTCGCCGAACCTGCCGGCGGTCATGCCGGCGCCGACCTTCGATGCGGGCCGGCAGGCTGCGGCCGGGCCCGCCGCCTCTCCCGAGCCCGCGGCGCCGATCGCGCAGGAGCCGCTCGCCTGGCAGGCGACGGCGACCGATCCCGCCATGCGCGCGCCTCGCGCCGATCCCTCGTCGCTCGACGACCAGGTCGAGCTCTCGCCGCTGCCCTCGCCGAACGAGCACCTGCCGACCGAGGTCTACGAGGCGCCGACCTTTCACCAGGCGAACAGCTTCGGGGACAACGCCGCGGCGGAGCACGCGCCGGCGCCGGAGCTCGAGCTCGAGCTCGACGATCTGCCGCTCGGCGAGGCCAACGATCTCCTCGAGCTCACGCCGCTCGAGCCCTCCGCGCCGGCGACCTTCACGCCGGCACGAGGCGCGAGCCAGCCGGCGCCGCCGACGCCCGCCAGCGCGGCGGTGACCTCGACGGTGGTGACGTCGAGCGTGCCGTCGGCGCCGGGCTCGTCGTCGTCCGCGGTGGTGTCGTCGGTGGTCGAGCGCAAGGGCGGCGCCGTGGTCTCGACGCTGAAGCCGAGCCGCGAGGAGTCGCCCGACGCGGAGCGCGACGAGCCGACCATGGTGGTGGACCTCGGTAGCCTGCCGGGCGCCGAGGTGCACCAGGCCCCCGTGGCCGCCTTCCGCGAGGGAGGGCACCACGACAGCCTGATCATCGACTTCGAGATCGACGACGACCCGGACGCACCCACGCAGAAGGCGCCGGTCGCGCCCTCGGGACCGCCGCTCGCCGCGCCGCCGCCCGCCGTGACGCCGCCAGCGGCCGCGACGCCGAGCTCGAACGCGCCGAACGTGCGACCGCCCGCGCCGGTGCAGCCGGTCATCCGTCCCGCCGCGCAGCCTCGTGGACGCGTGGTGACGGGCGGCGTCGCGAAGCCTCGTCGCGGGCAGGCGCCCGACCCGGACAGCACCAAGCGACGCTGAGCGAGCCTCTCGTCAGCCCTCGACCTTGATCGGGATGCTGACCCGATCGGTCATGCGCTGACACCACTCGTCGGTGCAGAGAAAGAAGCTCACGTCGGCGTCGACGGTGTAGCTGCCGGGCTTCTGTCCGCTGACGTCGGTGGAGAGCGCCGGCTGCTTGGCGGCCTTGTCGGCGACGTCGCCGCGGCCGAGCTTGCGCTTCTCGAGCTTGATGCCGTCGGGCTGCGAGAGCTTCACCTCGAGCGGCGCCTGCGGGTGGATCTTCGTGCCGTTCTTCGGCACCAGCACGAGCTTGATGACGCCGTCGTTACCGACGCTGACGGCGCTCGAGGAGCCGCTCGTGTCGATCTGGTAGTCGTCCTTGGTCGCGCGCTCCTTCTTCGGAGCGTCCTCTGCGTGGAGCACGGGCGCGGCGGCGAGGACGAGCGGAAGCGCGATCAGCAGCGTACGTACGGGTGCGAGCATGGAGCACCTCCTGTCGCGGACCCTGCATACAGACGGCTGGGGCGCGGGGACATTCAGGCGCAGCATAGCAACGGGGGGCGTGGGCGTAAGGCTCGTCCCTTTTGGGCCTCGCTTCAGAAGCCGCTGATGCGGTCCTTCAGCCGGCCCACGATCTCGCGCGCCTCCTCGTCGAGCTCCTTGGGGACGCGCAGCTGCACCGTCACCATGAGATCGCCGCGCTTGCCCTTGCCGAACAACGCGGGGAAGCCCCTGTCCTTCAGGCGAAACACCTGGCCGCCCTGGGTGCCGGGCGGCACCGACATGCGCGCGCTTCCGTTCGGCAGCGGCACGTCGACGCCACCGCCGAGCAGCGCGTCCGACACCGGGATGCGCACCTGCGTCCACAGATCGTCGCCGTCCCGCTCGAAGCGCTCGTCGCGGGTCACCTTCACGCGCACGTACAGGTCCCCGGGCGGGCCGCCGCTGCCCCCGGCCACGCCCCGCCCCTTGAGCCGCAGGCGCGAGCCGGTGTCGACGCCCGCCGGCACGGTGACCTTGAGCTGCTCCTTGAGCGTGCGCACGCCTTGGCCACGACACGGCTTGCACTTCTGCTCGAAGACCTGCCCTTTGCCGTCGCAGCGGGGGCACGCGCGCCGGAACGGGAGCGGGCCGGGGGACGCGACCTTGCCGCTGCCTTTGCAGTCGGGACACGGGCCCTTCGTGGCGCCCTTCGGAGCTCCGCTGCCTGCACAGTCGGGACACGGACGCGGCAGCTCGATGTCCACCGTCTTCTGCGCGCCCTCGAAGGCCTCGCGCAAGCTCACCTCGAGCTCGACCTCCTCGTCGACGCCAGGCGAGGGGCCGTCGGTCTCCTTGCCACGGAAGACGTCGGAGACGAAGTCGTAGAAGCCCTGCACGCCCTCGCCGAACTCGAAGCCGCCGCCGCTCGACTTTGGGTGCCCGAACAGGTCGTAGGCCCGCCGGCGCTTCGGATCGGAGAGCACCTCGT
>CAYLZW010000537.1:0-3094 GCA_964388085.1 uncultured Myxococcales bacterium
TGACGACGATGCCGCCCTTGTCCTCCACCTCGAGCGCGACGTCGGTGGCGAAGGCCAGCAGGCGGCCCACCTGGGCGCGGATGAGCGCGAAGCGGCCCTTCTTCGCGTGCGACGGGCCGGCCTCGTGCAGGATCTCGAGCGCGGCCCGCTCGCGCGCCGACAGGGGGATCTTCCCCTTCAGCAGCACGATCGCGTCGGTGATCTGCTCGGAGCGGGGACCGTCGTAGAGCCGCACGAACGTGCGCTCGCTCGAGAACGCCGGCTGCTCCAGCACGACGCGCATGCGCCGGACGGAGGGGCGGAGGGCATCAGCGAGGTGGACCCAGGGGAGCGGTGCGTACTTCACCCGACAGGTAAACCCCATCTGGCCGTTCCGATCAAGCATAGAGTGCGGTTTTCGGCCTCGAAGCGTCCGAAATCCAAAACGAATTCGACACGGCGCGGGCGGCGGGCGCGCGCGGGTCCGGCTCGTTGCTCTCCCGGTACGCCGGATCTCCGGGCGGCACGCGCGGTGCTCTTGCTCTGCACGCCGTGACCGGGCACGGCGCTGCTGGAGGGTGCGATGTGGCGACATGCCTCGACGTGAGCTTCGATGGACAACGCGTAAACACCTCCGGGCCGGCCGCTGTCGAGGTCGTCCCTGACGCAGCAGGCGGCTGGGGCGACACGTCACAGGACGACGGCGCTGCGCCACGGCAGAACCTGCTGCATGCGTTCTCCACCCCGGTAGGCGGCATCCTCTTCGTCAGCGGGCTCGTGATGATCGTGCTGCCCGGGCCGTCGGTGCCCTTGCTCGTCGTCGGGCTCGGCCTGCTCGGCCGCGAATACGCCTGGGCGCGGCGCGTGCTCGACGTCGTGGGGCGCCGTGTGCCCGCGCGCTGGCGGCCATACGTGACCCTACGAGCGGCGCCCGTGACGCAGGCAAACGTGAGCCCGTCGAAGGCGGCGTGAGACGTCTGCGGGGCTGGGTTCGAGAAATTTCGTTCCAGAAATTGGTAGCAATCTGGCCGCGGGGGCCGCCGGCCCTTAGCATGGGCGGCCGTGGCGCCCACACCTCCCACCCCCGACCTCGACGCCCTGTGCGCGGCCGCCCTCGAAGCCCGAGAGCGGGCCTACGCGCCGTACTCCGCCTTTCGCGTCGGGGCCGCGCTCTTGTGCGACGACGGCAGCGTCTTCCGCGGCTGCAACGTCGAGAACGCGAGCTACGGCTTGTGCCTGTGCGCCGAGCGCACGGCCGTCGGCACCGCGGTCGCGGCGGGCAAGACGAAGTTCATCGCCATCGCCATCGCCACCGCCTCGAGCCCGCCGAGCCCGCCCTGCGGCATGTGCCGCCAGGTGCTCGCGGAATTCAGCGGCGACCTGCCCATCACGCTCGTGAACCCCGAGGGTGAGCGCGCGCAAGCCTCGCTGAAGCATTTGCTGCCGAGCAGCTTCGATCACGCGCTCTTGACCGCTGGCCAGGAGAGGCCGCAGGGCAAGCCCGACGACGAGGAGCGAAAGTGACCTCGTTCGATGTGCTCATCGAGGGCGGCACGGTCGTCACGCTCGACAAAAAGCGCAGGGTGCTCGAAGGCGACGTCCTGCTGCGCGACGGGCGCGTGCTCGAGGTGAAGCCAGCCGGCAAGACCAACCCGCGGCCCGGCGCGCGCACCGTCGACGCGCGCGGCTGTTACGTGCTGCCCGGCTTCGTGCAGCCGCACGTCCACCTCTGTCAGGTGCTGTTTCGCGGGCACGCCGAGGACCGGCCGCTCCTGCAGTGGCTGAAGGAGCGCATCTGGCCCTTCGAGGGCGCGCACACGTCGTCGTCGCTGCGCGCTTCGGCGCGGCTCGGCATCGCGGAGCTGCTGCTCGGCGGCACGACGACGCTGCTCGACATGGGCACCGTGCACCACACGGCGACGCTGTTCGAGCAGGCGGCCGACATGGGCATCCGCTACCTCGGCGGCAAGGCCATGATGGACGTCGGTGACGGCGTCCCCGCGAGCCTGCTCGAGGACACCGCCGGCAGCGTGACGGAGTCCGTGCGGCTCGCCAAGGAGTGGCACGGCGCCGAAGGCGATCGCCTGCGCTATGCCTTCGCCCCGCGCTTCATCCTCTCGTGCAGCGAGCGACTCATGAAGGAGACCGTGCGCGCCGCGCGCGAGCTCGGCTGTCTCTTGCACTCGCACGCGTCCGAGAACCCCGGCGAGGTGGAGGCCGTGCGCGCCGCCCTCGGCAAGGACAACGTCGAGGCGCTGCACGAGCTCGGCTTCACCGGCGGCGACGTCGTGCTGGCGCACTGCGTCTGGGTCACGGAGGCGGAGGAGAAGATCCTGTCCGAGACGCGGACCGGCGTCGCGCACTGCCCGAGCGCGAACCTGAAGCTCGGCTCCGGCATCGCGCGCCTCCCCGAGATGCTCGCCTCCGGCGTGCGCATCGGCATCGCCGGCGACGGAGCGCCCTGCAACAACCGCCTGAGCGCCTTCACCGAGATGCGCTCGGCGGCGCTCTTGCCGAAGCCGCGGTGGGGCACGTCCGCCATCTCGGCCGAGGACGTGCTGCGCATGGCGACGCTCGGCGGCGCGGAGATCCTCGGGCTCTCGGACGAGGTCGGCAGCCTCGAGAAGGGCAAGCGCGGCGACGTCATCGTCGTCGACGGCCGCGCCCCGCACCTGCGCCCGAAGACGGACCCGTACACGACGCTCGTCTACGCGGCCGAGGCGGCCGACGTGAAGCACGTGTTCGTCGACGGAGAGTGGCTCGTGCGCGATCAGAAGCTCGTGCGCACGGACGTCGAGGAGATCCTGGACGAGGCCGACGCCGAGATGGCGGGTCTCCTGAAGCGCGCGGGCGTTTGATGCCGCGGGCAGGCTCGCGCAGCCGGCAAAAGGCGAGGCCGCGCACCCCGAAGGCCGCCGAGCGACACCGGCGCCTCGCGAAAAGCGCCCGATTTGGTGCTATTGGGAGCCGATGAGCGCCCCCAGGGGGATCCGGTTCGGCAAGTACACCCTCCTAAACCGCATCGCGGTCGGGGGCATGGCCGAGATCTTCCTCGCCCGCCAGGAGGGGCTCGAGGGCTTCGAGAAGACCATCTGCATCAAGCGCATCCGGCCGC
>CAYLZW010000538.1:0-3091 GCA_964388085.1 uncultured Myxococcales bacterium
AGACTACGGCGCGACCTCGACCGTGCTGACGGCGTACCTCGACGCCGCCGGGGTCATCCCGGACCGCACGCTCGCCACGGCGCTGTTTTACGGCATCAAGAGCGACACGCGCGATCTCGGGCGCGAGGTCTCCGACGCGGACGTGTGGGCCTACAGCCACCTGGCCGCGCTGACCGATATGTCCATGGTGTCGGCCATCGAGCACCCGCGCCTGCCGCGCGCGTACTTCGCCGTGCTCATGCGCGCGATCAGCCGCGCGCAGGTGACCGACAACGTCGTCACCGCCGATCTCGGCGACCTCTACATCCCCGACATGGTGCCGGAGACGGCCGATCGCCTGGTGCAGGCCGAGGGACTGCGCTGGTCCATCGTCGTCGGGGAGCACGACAGCCAGATCTACTGCTCCATCCGCGTGAACGACCGCCGCTACTCGGCCGGCAAGCTCGTGCGCGAGGTCATCAAGGAGTACCCCGAGGGCAGCGCCGGCGGGCACGGCTCCATGGCGGGCATGCGCATCCCGCACAGCGCGCGCGCGAAGTCGAAGGGCGCGAAGACGCGGGCGCGGCGGCTGTTGCTCAAGAAGCTGCTGCTGGCCACCGGCGTCGGCCCGGAGATGCCGAGCGAGCCCTTCGCGCCCGAGGCGCTCGCCGACGTGACCGATCTGAGAGAGGCGAGCGGCGCCATCCCGAAGAAGCCGGACGGCAAGAAGCAGCCGCTGACGGGCGAGATCTCGGCCAAGGAGCTCATCGACGCCGCGCGCAAGAACAGCTCGGGCGTGACGGCGAAGAAGATCACGCCGGGCCTCGGCAAGCGCGCCGCCGACGACGACGGGACGCCGCAAGGCGCGACCGGGACGTGAGCGCGACGGCAGGGGACGCGCGCGCGTTGGGGGCGACGCGGCAGCCGCTGAACCTCGACGCCAACGCGAGCGCGCCGCCGGTCGGTGAGGCGCTCGTCGCGCTCTCCGCCGCCGCGCGCGTGGCGGCGAACCCGTCGTCACCGCACGCGCTCGGCCGGGAAGCGCGCCGCGTGCTCGACGACGCCCGCCGTCACGTCGCGCTCGCGCTCGGCGGCCGCGACAAGGAGATCACCTTCACGTCGGGCGCGAGCGAAGCGAACCGCTGGCTCGTGGAGGCGCTGGCCTCGGGGACGGGCGCGGGCGGCGCCGGGGCAGGGCGGCCACCGCGGGTGGTGACGACGCCGCTCGAGCACCCTTCGCTGCGAAAGCCGCTCGAAGCGGCCGCGGCCCGAGGCGCTCTCTCGCTCGAATTCCTCGACGTCACGGCCGAGGGTGCGCTGGTGCTGGAGGGCGACGCGCTCGCGGGCGCCGACGCCGTGTTCGTCACCGCCGCCCACAACGAGACCGGCGTGCTGCCGGCGCTCTCCGACGTGCTCGCGCGGGTCGGTGAGCGCTGCCTGGTCGCCGTCGACGCCGCCCAGGCCAGCGCGCGCTTGCCGGCGCTGCCCGCGCGCGTCGACGCCATCGTGGCCAGCGCGCACAAGATGGGCGGGCTGCCGGGAGCGGGAGCGCTCTTGTTGCGAGGCAACGCGCGGGAGCTGCCCTCGCCCTGGGGCGGCGGCGGACAGGAGGGCGGTCGTCGTCCCGGCACCGAGGCGCTGCCGCTCCTGGCGGCCTTCGGCGCCGCGGCCGCCGTCGTCGAGCGGACGCGGCGGGAGACCCTCGCGCTCGCGGCCTTGCGCGATGAGCTCGAGGGAGCGCTGCTGTCTTTGTGGCCCGGCAGCGTCGTCATCGGCCGCCACCAGCCGCGCCTCGCCAACACCTGCGCCATCACCGTGCCGGACGTCGACGGCGAGGCCTTGCGCATGGCGATCGACCAGGCCGGCGTGTGCGTCGGCTTCGGCTCCGCCTGCTCCGCCCTCGCGCCGGAGCCGAGCCCGGCGCTCCTCGCCTTGGGGCTGTCGCGAGAGCAGGCGCGCGCCACCGTCCGCCTCTCGCTCGCGCCCAACACCGACGCCGCCGTCGTCGAGGAAGCGCGCATCCGCCTGTCGCGCGCCCTGCCGCGTTGAAGCGCGCCGCGCGGGCGAGCGTCACAGCGTCATGCGCTCGCGGAGGCGGCCTGTGGCTCGCGGCTCGTCTCGGCCGACGCTGCCTCGCGGCATGGCGCCCGAGGTCGTCGGCTTGCCGCCGGCCGGCACCCTTGCCTACTGTCATCCGCTGTGAGGGAGCGACCACTCGTGATGCCAGCGCCACGACGACGGCCCGACGCTGCGTCGCGCGCGGCGGTGGTCCTCCTGTTGGGGGCGTGCCTCGGCGCGCCGCCGCTCGAGGCCGGCGAGCGGACGCCGCCGGACGAGGTGCTCGTCGAGGTCATCGCGAGCTTGAACGCGTCCGCCGTGGAGCCGCCCGCGCTCGACGCGCTCGCCGGCGCGGGGCTCAAGGCCATCCATGACAAGCACTCCTGCTTGCGGGTGCTGCGCCGGCAGGGGCAGGTGCGCGTGGTCTGCCGCGGCGACGCCGTGACCGCGCCCTGGCCTCCCGAGGACGCGCGCTCGGTGGCGGCGCTCTTGACCTCGGCGCTCGACCTCGTAAATGCGCGCGGCCGGGCCCGCGCCGAGCTCGTCCAGTGGGTGGCGCGCACGGTCGCGGACGCGCTGGACGATCCGTACACGGCCTATCTGCCACCGCGGGCCGTCGCCAAGCTCGAGACCCACCTGCGCTCGCGGCTCGCCACCGCCGGCGTCGAGCTCTCGCCGAAGAAGCCCGAGTACGTGCGCGAGGTCCGCCCGGGCTCCGACGCCGCGCGCGAGGGCCTGCGCGAAGGCGACCGCCTCATCGCCATCGACAACCAGCGCGTACCGGGCCTCACATACGCGGAGCTGAACGCGCTGCTCGTCGGACCCACCGGCAGCACCGTGCGCGTCGACTACGTGCCCCACGCGAGCCCGCGCGGCGGCCAGCGCACGATCGTCCTGAAGCGCTCGCTGCTGCCCGACCAGACCGTCGACGCCGAGGAGCTCCCCGGCGGCGCCCTCTACATCCGCGTCGGCTCGTTCGCCCCCGGCATCTCGCGGCGGGTGGCCGAGGAGATCTGGGCGCGCGGCAACCCCTCCGTCGTCCTCGACCTGCGCC
>CAYLZW010000539.1:0-3090 GCA_964388085.1 uncultured Myxococcales bacterium
GGCGCCCTTGCTCGTCGAGCATCGGCAGGAAGAAGTCCGCGCTGCGGCCGTTCTGGTGCGTGCGGTGCGGCGCCAGCTTGCCTCCCTCGCGCAGCCCCATCTCGCCGTACTGCCAGACGCGAGACGAGCGCTTCACTAGCGAGGCGTACGCGTCGACGACGGTCTCGGCGACGAGCGGGTGCAGATGGTTGCGCCCGAACCCGCACGCCATCGGAGTGAACGCCTCGTAGCTCTCCCCCGCGCAGGGCAACGCGACGCCGCCCTCGAGCCGCCCGCAGGAGCCGCGGCCGAAGGAGAGCGCCTCCTTGCCGTCGTCGCCTGCGCCCCCGACGAGCAACAGCGAGGCGACGGACACTACGGCCGCGAGAGCGGACGGCGAGCGGCGTGCGCGACCGAGCGCCTTCGGCTTCATCGTGCGACCTCCACGTCGGGGTGCAAGCACCGGCGGGTCGCTGGCATTCCCGAACGGAGCGGGCGCTGTGCGTGATCGCACGCTGAACCTCGTCGAGATTCGGCGTCCTGCGCAGACCCCGCTTGGCGCGGCCGGCGCAAGCGCTAAGTGGTTACGTGTCGTGATGCGTCGTCCTTCGTGGCCCGGTCTGTGGGGAATGCTCGGCGTGCTGGCGCTGCTCGTCGAGGCGATCGTGCGGCTGTTCCCGCCGGCGCTCGCGCCGCTCGTCGAGGGGACGCTGACCCTGGAGCAGGCCCTCGCCTACCTCGGCACCGTCGTGTTCTTCGGCTTCGTCGAGGGCTACCGCGGCTTTCAGCGGGCGTTCTCGCCGCGAGCGGCCGCGCGCGCCGTCTGGCTCGACCGCGCGGACGCGCCGGCGTGGCTGAAGGTGCTCGCGCCCCTCTTCTGCATGGCGCTCGTGCACGCCACCCCGCGCCGCCTCGTCACCAACTGGCTGCTGGTCACCGGCATCGTCGGACTCATCCTGCTCGTGCGCATGCTGCCGCAGCCGTGGCGCGCCATCGTCGACGGCGGCGTCGTTGTCGGCCTGAGCTGGGGCGCGGTGTCGCTGCTCGTCTCGTACGCGAAGCAGCTGTACGGCACGGCCGGCGACGTCCCCCTCGGTCTGCCCTCGGAGGCCGAGACCCGCGCGTGACGCGCCGTCCCAGAGAGCAGGGCGGTCGGCCGAGGCCGTAGCGTTGACGGCGGCAGGCGTTGCACACCATCTTGAGGGGATGCGCGTTCACGGTGTCGGCCTGTCGGACGTCGGCAGGAAGCGAGCTCACAACGAGGACTTCCTCCTCATCCGCGAGGACCTCGGCCTCTACGTCGTCGCGGACGGCATGGGCGGCCACGCGGCGGGAGAGGTGGCCTCGCGGCTCGCGGCCGACGTCGTCACCCGCTACGTCGAGGGCCAGCGCCACGTGCTCGAGCGCGGGAGCGACGGCGCGGAAGCGCGCGAGGCCTTGCTGGCGCTCGTGCGCGAGAGCGTCGAGGCCGCCTCGCGCGAGGTCTACCGCGTCGCCACCTCCGAGGAGGGCCGGGCGGGCATGGGGACCACCCTCACCATGATGCTCGTCGTCGGCGACAAGGGCGTCATGGGCCACGTCGGAGACAGCCGGCTCTACCTGCTCCGCCAGGGCAAGCTGCACCAGCTCTCCGAGGACCACAGCTACCTCGCGGAGCTCATCAAGCGCGGCCACCTCACGAAGGAGAAGGCGGAGCAGAGCCCGTACTCGAACGTGATCACGCGCGCCGTCGGCATCCAGGCGTCGGTACAGGTGGACACGCTGCTGTTCGACATCGTGCCCGGCGACACCTACCTGCTCTGCTCGGACGGGCTGTGCCGCTACGTCGAGGACCCGGAGCTCGCCACCACCCTCGGCGGCGCCGACCTCGAGCCGCTGACGAAGCGCCTCGTCGATGTCGCCAACGAGCGCGGCGGGCGCGACAACGTCTCGGTGCTCGTGACGCGCGCCGAGCGCGAGAAGGGCGACGCGCACGACGAGCACCGCTCCACCGAGGTGAACCTGCGCGTCGACACGCTGCGCTTCATCTCGCTGTTCCGCCACCTCACCATGAAGGAGCTGCTCGCGGTGATGGAGATCCTCCGCGTCGAGACCTGCGGCGCCGGGGAGGTGATCATCCGCGAGGGCGAGAGCAGCGACAGCCTCTACGTCGTCCTCTCGGGCGGGCTCGAGGTGACGAGGAACGGGGCGCGCATCGCCGACCTCTCCCCCGGGACGCACTTCGGCGAGATGGCGCTCTTGAACCAGCGGCCGCGCACGGCGACGGTGACCACGCGCAAGCCCTCGCGCCTCCTCGTCATGGATCGCTCGGCCTTCAGCGAGCTCGTGCGCCGCGAGCCCGCGCTCGGCGTGAAGTTCCTCTGGACCTTCGCGCAGGTGCTGAGCCTGCGCCTCGACGAGGCCACCCTCGAGCGCCTCGCGGATCCGGAGACCGTCGAGTCCGCGCCGTTCGAGTAGAGCCGTCAGCCGTCTGCCGTCACCCGGCGGCGTTCGGCTCTCGCGCGCCGGCGGCCGGCGTGCTCACTTCGATGGTTCCATCAGCGTCGATCCGGGCGACCTTGGCGAGCTCGAGCGCCGAGCCCTCCCGGAGCGCCACGACCGCCTGGCGGATGAGCGAGGTCGTCGCGCGGGCAGCCTGCACGGGCGGGAGGTCGGCGGTGAGGCGCGCAAGCTCTCGCGCCTCGAGGGGCGGGCCGATGCGCACGGCGAGCCTGCCCGGCCGCGGCACGCTCGCGCCCTTCGGGAACGCGTCGTAGGCGCCCTCGAGGTAGAGCGGCAGCACGTCGACGCCCGTGCGCAGCGACAGGCGGCCGACGAGCGGCTTGAAGGGACCGAGCGTGCCGTCCTCGCGGCGCGTGCCCTCGGGGAAGATGAGCACGACGTTGCCCTCGCTGACGGCCTCCACCGCCTGCTCGAAGGACTTGCCGGAGCCGGTCTCGCGGTCGATGGGCCGGAGGTTCGTGAGGTTCTCGAAGAAGGCGACCTTCAGCGGGTGCCCGGCGAAGAAGTAGTCGCGGGCGGCGAGCGGCGTGAGGCCGTCGCCGTAGCGGCCGAGCGCGAACTTCACGAGGCCGGTGTCGAGGTGCGAGGTGTGGTTCGCGACCACGATGC
>CAYLZW010000540.1:0-3072 GCA_964388085.1 uncultured Myxococcales bacterium
TGGTGGCAGTACTGCTTGCCGGCGCGCGCGTACAGCAGGCGCAGGTAGTCGTAGACCTCGGTGATCGTGCCGACCGTCGAGCGCGGGTTGCGCGACGTCGTCTTCTGCTCGATCGAGATCGCCGGCGACAGGCCCTCGATCGAGTCGACGTCGGGCTTCTGCATCTGCTCGAGGAACTGGCGCGCGTACGCCGAGAGCGACTCGACGTAGCGCCGCTGCCCCTCGGCGTAGATGGTGTCGAAGGCGAGCGAGGACTTGCCCGAGCCCGACAGCCCCGTGAGCACGACGAGCTGGTTCCGCGGGATGCGGACGTCGACGTTCTTGAGGTTGTGGACGCGCGCGCCGCGGACGTGGATCTCTTGCAACTCGGTCATGAGACCGGGGTCTTATCAGCTCGGAAGGGGCCGGTCTGGAGAAATTGAACGGATGTTCAGGGCCCCGGCCGGCGCCCTGCTCAGACGCGGAAGAGCGGCCGGGCGGCGGCGTAGAAGGGCCAGGGGATGGCGAGGAAGATGACCACGAGCGCGAGCCCGAAGAAGATCAGCCGCTTCTTGGCGGCCGCGGCGTCGTCGCTGGCCCGCTTGCCGAGCGCGTGCCCGACGTGCACGAGCACGACCGCGACGATGGCGCCGAAGATGTGCTCCACGGCGAAGAAGCGGATGGAGCCGTCCTTCATGGCGGCGCCGAAGTCGGCGAAGGCGCTCTTCGTCACGGGCGAGAGGAAGGCGTAGAGCATCAAGCCGAACAGCAGCTGCAGATCGAAGCCGATCACGGTGAACAGGCTGGCGCGCTTGGCGCCGGGCCCGTTCTGCTTCTGCAGCGCCAGCACGAGCGAGACGATGAGCAGCACCAGCACGAGCCAGCGAAGCCACGAGTGAACGACGAGGAACGAGGTGTAGATCATCTCGGGACTCCAGCGCGGGGCAGGCGGGAAAGGAGCCTCGGGGTAGCGCTGTAAACGGCCCGCAACAATAGAGAGCGGCCCCGTCCACCCGGGACGAGGCCGCCGTAGAGACACGCAGCGCTGTGGCTCGGCGCTCTTGTTCAGCGCTCTTGCTTAGCGCTCTTGCTCAGCGCGCGAGCTTCACCAGCCCATCGTCGGCACGAACGCCTGCGGGAAGGTGCGCGAGAGGAGGTACGGGTCCTGCGCCCGCGCCTCGAGCACGCGGTGCTCGATGTCGATGGGCATCTGCGCGCCGAAGCCCACGACGGGCAGGCCGTAGGGCACCGCCGTGCTGTGCTGGATGCCGATGCCGCCCATGGCCTGCGTGGCGTAGGGCACGTTGCTCGTCGAGAGCGGCGAGAGGCCCGGGCTCGCGAAGGACTGCGCCGCGAACGGGCTCTGCGCGAAGGCCTGCTGCTGCCAGGGCGAGAGGCCCTGCGTCTGCCACGGCGACAGGCCCTGCTGCCCGTAGAG
Organism: uncultured Myxococcales bacterium; assembly: GCA_964388085.1. Classification (GTDB taxonomy): domain Bacteria; phylum Myxococcota; class UBA727; order UBA727; family CAYLZW01; genus CAYLZW01. The sequence continues at coordinate 1,418 of CAYLZW010000540.1, forward strand.
GCTCTGGTTCGCGAAGGGCAGGGGCTGCTGCATGTTGCCGTAGACGCCCTGGTTCGGGACGCCGCCGGTGGCGTGCTGGAGCCCGTGCACCGACCAGCGGACCTGGTTCAGCGCGTCGATGGTCTGGGTGATGCGGTCGTTGAGGAGCTGCAGCTTGCGGATGTCGACTCGTGCTTCCATTCGTTACTTCTCCTGTTTGAAGCGCACCTCTGCGCTCCTGTGTCTGGGACACGGTTTTGGACACACTCTCTTCACGAACCCCGTAGCGGGGACACTGTTGCGAAAACGATCTGGCGTAGCTTGGGCTCGGCGCGAACGAGCCCCTTGCGCGCCCCATCACAGGGCACGCGGATCGAGCTCCCCCGGGGCGCCGTCGCGCGCGGCGCCGCGGATCTCTATTGAATCTCGAGCGTGACGGGCGCGGCCGCCGCCCTGGTGGGCACGCGGATCTCGAGGCAGCCGTCTTTCAAGGACACGCGCAGCTCGTCGTCGTCGACGCTGCGCGGCAGCGGCATGACGCGCTCGAAGCTGCCCTCGGGCGCCTCGCGCCAGCGCAGCGTCTGCCCGCTGGCGCCGGCGCGCTCGCGGCGGCCTCGGACGACGAGGGCGCCGCCGACGAGGGAGACCTCGATGTCCTTGCGCTGCACCCCCGGCACGTCGAGGCGATAGACGCGCTCCTTCTCGCCGTCCATGACCGAGAGCGGCGGCACGAAGCTCGCCATCGCGCGCGGCGAGGCGCCAGCGTCGTCGCCGAGCAGCGCCATCAGCCGCTCCACCTGCGCCTCGACGTAACGCTGCGGATCCACCTCGGGCGGTATGGCGGCGAACGCGGACTCTCCCTCGGGCGGCACGTCGCTGCCCGTGATGGACTGATAGAGCCGCTCCACCTCTCGGATCGTGTTGTCCATGGCGTTGGACGGGTTGTTCGACATTGTGTCGTCGATGCTCATGGGCCTCATCCCCCTCTGCGGGCAGTCAGATGTTGGCGCGTTCATCGCGCGCGCCGGCCCTTGAGCAAGGGGCGGGCCCAAGCGTGATCGGCGCTGTGTGGGCATGTGTCCCGCTCTCCGACGTGAGCAGCGCTTACACCGAGCAAGAACTGACCGTGGTGGGAGTCAGCGCGTGCAAAGAGCGCTGCCTGGCGAAGGTCAGCCGGAGAGGTCGCGGCCGAAGACGTGCCGCACGGCCTCCTCGAAGGTGCCGGCGAAGCGGCCGATCTCGAGGCTGACGGCGCGCGGGACCAGGGGGGAGACGAGCAGCTCCGCCCGGTTCGCCGCCGGCGCGACCAGCGCGCGAAGGTTGCGATGACAAGCCGCGCGCATCTTGTAGGGGACGTCCCCGACGGCGCGCACCGTGAGCACGTCGTGCGCGTCGGTGACGATCTGTCCGGTGGCCGCGAGGTCTTGCGGCAGCGGCTCGCCGGTGAAGAGCGACAGGAACGCGAGCGCGGTGGGGAGCCCCGCGGAGGCGCCGCCCGAGGGCTCGTCCTCCTTCGTCACCTTGTACGTGTAGCGGAAGTCCATGAGCCCGGCCGTCCTGTGCGGCAGCTTCGCGCGCGCGTACTCGCGCACCGCGAGGAAGGTGCTCTTCACGTCCTTGTGCATCTCGGGCGTGAGGTTGCCGAAGATGTGCTCGTCGGCGAGCGTGCCGCCGCT
>CAYLZW010000541.1:0-3065 GCA_964388085.1 uncultured Myxococcales bacterium
GTCGAGCCGGCGCACGCGCGGCGGATCCTCGAGCAGGCCGTTGTAGGCGTCCTCGGAGCCGAACACCTCGACGTCGTAGTGGCGCAACAAGCGGTGCACCGCGCCGCGGATCACGGCGTTCAGGCCGGGGCAGTCGCCCCCTCCCGTCACGATGCCGATGCGCTTCGTCGTCTTCGCCATGCGCCCTCCGAGCCTTAGGTCCTGACGCAGCGCGGCCGGCCCCGGATCCGAGGGCGGCGAGGGGCATCAGGAGAGCGGATCCGCTGGGAGTCCGCTCTTGCCGGGGTGTGGCGCAGGTAGGAGCGCCTCACCCAATGTCATTCAAAGCGCATGCGACCCGCAGCATAGCTTGCGAACGCGTCGCGGTAGGAAGCGCAAAGATGCCCCCCCTGACTGGCTTGACACCTGCCTGGGAGGGTCGGAAAAACGGGTACTTACAGTGCTGGGCGAGCTCTCCTCGCCCGCCCGGGGGCTTTTGCCATGGCGAAGACCGTCCACGATTTCTTCAAAGCAGCGGTCTCTCGTCGAGGAGACAAGGTCGCGGCGCAGTACAAGGTTGCAGGTGCGTGGCGCGACGTCACCTGGGCGGAGCTGGACGCGCTCTCGACGAAGGCCTCGGCGGCCCTCGTTCGCCACGGCATCGAGCCGAAGCAGCACGTCTGCATCCTGTCGCACACCTGCCTCGAGTGGATGATCGCCGACCTCGGCATCCTCGGCGCCGGCGCCGCGACCGTGCCGATCTACCAGTCGAGCGTCGACGACGAGTGCCAGTACATCCTGAACGACTCGGCCAGCGTGCTCGTGTTCGCGCAGGACAAAGAGCAGCTCGAGAAGATGCGCCGCATCCGCGACAAGGTCCCCGGCGTGAAGAAGGTCGTCTGCTTCGCGTCCGAGGAGGTGGACCCGTCCTCGACGTGGGAGCAGTCCTGGCAGTCGTTCCTCGAGGACGGTGAGGAGCACTTGAAAGCGCACCGCGACGAGGTGGCGGCGCGCGGCGACGTGCTCGGCCCGGCGGACACGCTCACCATCATCTACACCTCGGGCACCACCGGCCGGCCGAAGGGGGCGATCCTCACGCACGACAACATGATCGCGGAGGCGGACGCGCTCGAGAGCCTCGGCATCGTCTCCGCCGACGACGTCGAGTACCTGTTCCTGCCCATGGCGCACGTGTTCGCGAAGACCATCGAGGTGCTGTGGTTCCGCACCGCGCACGTCATGGCGCTGTGGGAGGGCGATCAGGCGAAGATCATCGACAACCTCGCGGAGGTCCGTCCGACCATGATGGCGTCGGTGCCGCGCATCTTCGAGAAGGTCTACTCGAAGGTCACGGCCGACATGAAGAACGGCGTCGGCCTCGCGGGGGTGCTCGGCCGTTGGGCGCTCTTGCAGGTCGAACGTGCCTCCGCCCTCGAGCAGCAGGGCAAGAACCCGAACAGCCCGGCGTGGGCGCTCGCCAGGTGGCTCGTGCTCTCCAAGGTAGAGGCCAAGCTGCGGGAGCGCTTCGGCGGTCGCTTGCGCTTTTTCATCTCGGGCGGCGCGCCGCTCGCGCGCGACATCGCCTACTTCTTCAAGTACGCCGGCGTCATCATCTGCGAGGGCTACGGCCTCACCGAGACCTCGGCCGGCGCCACCATCAACCGCCCCGGCAACGTGCGCATCGGCACCGTCGGTCCGCCGCTGCCCGGGGTCGAGATCAAGATCGCTCCCGACGGCGAGATCCTCATCAAGGGCCGCATCATCATGAAGGGCTACTGGAACAAGCCCGACGCGACGCGAGAGGCCATCGACGAGGACGGCTGGTTCCACTCCGGTGACATCGGCGTGCTCGACGAGGAAGGCTCCCTGCGCATCACGGACCGCAAGAAGGACCTCATCATCACCGCCGGCGGCAAGAACGTCGCGCCGCAGAACATCGAGAACACGCTCAAGTCGCGCAGCCCGCTCATCAGCCAGGTGGTGGTGCACGGAGACCAGCGCAAATATCTCTCGGCGCTCATCACGGTCGACATCGACAACCTGAAGACCTGGGCCACCCAGCGCGGCATCGGCCAATTCGACTATCCGAAGATGACGCAGGACCCGAGCCTGCACGCGGAGATCCAGGTGGTGGTGAACGCCGTCAACCAACACCTGCCGAGCTATGAGACACTGAAGAAGTTCGCCATCCTCGACCACGACTTCGAGATCGGTGATCAGCTGACGCCGACGCTGAAGGTGAAGCGGAAGCACTGCAATGAGCGTTACAAGAACATCTTCGACGGGTTCTATGGTGACTGACCTCATGACAGCGGCACGCCGCTGCTCGGGCTTCCTCCTCGTCACCGCGCTCTGCCTGCCGGCCGCGGCCGCGCACGCGCGCGTGACCACGGCCGACGTGGCGAAGAAGAAGGGCCTCAGCATCGAGAAGACCATCCACGCGGACCTCGACGGTGACGGCACGAACGACACCATCGGCATGTGCAACGGACAGGGCGGCTTGCAGCTCTGCGTGTTCAAGGTCGACGGTGACGAGGCCACGCTCGAGCACGTCTTGCCGCGGGCGGGCGGCAAGAAGTTAGGGCGCTTCTGGGCCGAGGATCTCGTGCCGGAGGTGCTCGGCACCGAGGTGATCGCGGAGGTCTACGACGAGACGCCGGACGAGAAGGTAAAGCGCGTGCGCGTCTATGCCGGGCACCCGGCGCCGCGCGAGATCTTCACGAGCGTCATCTTCTTGCCGAAGAACAAGAGCGAGCGCGCGGCCTGGGACCAGCCCGACGTGGTGCAGTACGGCGACGCGCGGCCCGGCTGGTACTTCATCGACCTCGGGGAGAACGGCCGGAAAGAGATCCTGGTGCGCCGCCAGCCGAAGGTCATCAACGTGAAGCGCGCGGGGGAGGGCGACGCTCGCCTGCTGGTTGGCGTCTACGAGGCGGTGTTCGAGTACACGGGCTCGCCGTCGGACGGCGCCTTCCGGGAGCAGCCGGCCACGCGCTTCAACGAATTTCTCAGCCCCCGCGAGGTCAGCCAGGTGCGCGCGTCGTCGACGTGGGTGCGCCCAGACGTGCTGCGCGAGCTCAAGAGCG
>CAYLZW010000542.1:0-3059 GCA_964388085.1 uncultured Myxococcales bacterium
GCCATCTACCGCGACGGCTGCAAGCGCAGCCAGCCGCTGTCGACGGGCAAGACCGACACCGCGAGCGGCCCGGCGCTGCCCGTGGCCGGCTACAAACCGACCTCCCTCGAGGAGCTCGTCGACATCGCCAAGGGGCTCGGCGCGCAGGCGGAGCTCGGCGCCAAGCTCGGCATGGTCAAGCGCCGCCGGCTCCCCGACGAGCGGCAGGCCATCACGCACAAGTTCTCCATCGCCGGGCACGAGGGCTACATGACGGTGGGGCTGTTCGAGAACGGCCAGCCGGGCGAGCTCTTCTGCACCATGAGCAAGGAGGGCTCCACCATCAGCGGCCTCATGGACGCGTTCGCCACCGCGATCAGCCTGGCGTTCCAATACGGCGTCCCGCTCAACGTCCTCGTCGAGAAGTTCAGCCATACGCGCTTCGAGCCGAGCGGCTTCACCGGCAACCCGCACATCCCGATCGCGAAGAGCGTGACGGACTACGTGTTCCGCTGGCTCGGGCAGAAGTTCCTTCCCGCCGAGGAGAAGCCGTATGACCCTTCCGAAGCCCAGGTCGAGCTCTTTGACGCGGAGCACCTCAGCGACGCCGCTGTGCAGAAGGGTCCCAACGCGGAGAGTGCCGCAGGCCAACTCGTGGCGGAGGCGCAGCAGCAGCTTCTGGGAACGGGAAAGGCTGTCACCGCCGCTCCCGCGCGCGACGCTGGGCTGACGAGCGGCGAGCTGCCGAACGGTAGAGAGAACCGCGAAAAGGTCGTGTTCGCCGCTCAGGCCGACGCCCCGCCCTGTCACACCTGCGGCTCGATCATGGTGCGTAACGGTGCCTGCTACAAATGCCTCAACTGCGGCACCACGTCCGGCTGCAGCTGATGGGTACATCTGCCTGTAGCGAAGAGTGCGTCGTCTGAGTAACAGCCTCTCCTCGCGGGGAGGGGCTCTCGGATGGAACGAACATGCTGCGCCAATCCTTCGTGTGTAAAGACGGCTACGGCGAGTGCTTCGCGCGCGCTCGCGGCAAGCTCGAGTCCTGGATGCGAGGCGACCCGCTCGACGTCGGTCAGCTCGCCGAGGACCTGACGCGCCTGCCCGACAACGTCTGCCAGACGCTCCTGCGCGGGCTGCCGCTGGAGCTCAGCAACGAGGTGCTCTCGCTCGTCGCCGAGCGCCGCGCGGCCTGACGGCGCGCGCCGGCGGCGTACGAGGGCAGACGAAACTTTCATGGTTCTGTGATTCAAGAAGCGTTACGACGGGAGGGGCGACGGAGGGCAAAGCGCCCTCCGTCGCCTTTTGGGTCTCCTGCTTCATGACAGCGCTCGCCCGCGGCCGTCATGGTCTTCGGCATGCGATGTCCTCTCTGCAAAGCGCGGCTGATCGAGAACGACCGTCGCTGTCCGCGCTGCGACGCGCTCACCGAGCGCCTGCCGTTCATGAGCTTGAACCTCGAGGACAGCCCCGCGGACATCCCCGATCCGGTCTCGCCCGCCTCCCGGACCGGCAGCACCAAGGTGGAGCTCGGCGGGGACGCGCGCATCGTCGGCGCGCTCGGCGGAGACTTCTCGAGCTGGTCCGGCAGCGGCGAGTGGGCGGAGCCGCAGGACGCCTTCCTCGGGCTCTCGGCCGAAGACTACCTGGGCGCCGCCACCGGCGTCGTCGACCGGCAGCTGGTCGAACAGGAGCTCGTGCGCCAGGGCCTCGCGACGCCGGTCTATGTCGACGACGGCGTCGCGCGCATGCTGAAGGCAGAGGCCGTGCTCGCGCTGCGGCCGGGCGACGACGCCGCGCTCTCGGCCTTCGAGCGACACGTGGCGAGCTTCCTCGACGGTGAGCGGCCCATCGCTCGCGTGGCGCGCAAGGCGAACCTCAGCCTCGACGACGCGCGCATCGCGCTCGCGCTCCTCGTCGACAAGCAGAGGGCCGTTCTGGTCGGGCACATGATCGTGCCGGCGCGCTTTCGCGAGGCGCGGCCGGCGCCGCCCCGAGAGCCCGTGCGTCCGCCGCCTCTGCCGAGCGACGCGCTCACCGAGCGCTCAGAAGAGCACGTGCGCCCCGCCATGCAGGCGCGGCCGCAGCAGGCGCGAGAGGCGACGCGCGCCGAGCGTGTCCCGCCACCTCGAGCGACGACGGCGCCCGCCGAGGTGCGCAGCGCGCCGCACAGACCCTTCGATCCGAGCAAGCGCGCGCCGCCGCCGGGCACGCGCTACGGCGAGCAACAGGACGTGCGCCTCTTGAAGCTCGCCATGCAGAAGGAAGCGGACGGCGCCTACGACGACGCGGTGCGCTTGTTGCGCAAGGCCATCGAGGTGAACCCCGACGCCGCGGTGCTGTACAACCGGCTCGGCGTCGTCCTCGCCACGCGGCTCAAAGACTACGCGGCGGCGAGCGAAGCGCTCTTTCACGCCTGCGAGCTGGAGCCGAACAACGACACCTATATGTCGAACCTGGCGAAGGTCGCCGAGCGCTCGGAGGCACAGCGCGCCGAGGCCGAGCGCGAGAAGGCGAGCTTCGGCGGCATCGGCAAGGCGCTGTTCCGTCGTCGGCGCTGAAGAGCTTTTGGTGCTACAGGTCTCGCTCAACAAAGCTGGAACACAGGTCTCGCGCCAAGCCGCCAAGCCGCCAGGGAAGCACAAACGCTGTGGTTCCTTGGCGGCTTGGCGGCTTGGCGGCTTGGCGCGAAAATTCGCGTAGCGCTTGCGCGAGCGAACAGAAGAATTTTCTGCGGCGTTGGCCTCCTGCTGAGGCCAGTTTCTCCTCAGGACTCAGTAACCCTCGTGGAGGGTGTTGTAACGACGCCACGCCTCGTCGGGGCTGCCGTAGCGGTCCTTGATGTAGCTGAGCATGCCGGCGGCCTCGTTGAGCGGGTCGCCGATGCCCGCGCGGCCGTCCGGGTAGTAGCGGTCGACGTTGGCGAGCAGGAGCTGTCCGAGGCCGGTAGCGCTCGAGCGCGCGGTGATGTTGCCGTTGCGCAGCTCGGCGTGCACGTCGTCCCACTGCGAGGGGTCGCTCTTGCGCGAGCCGTAGGTGTAGTTCGGGATGCCGACGTTCCCGTCGGACTCGCTGCGCAG
>CAYLZW010000543.1:0-3056 GCA_964388085.1 uncultured Myxococcales bacterium
ATGAACACCGCCATCGCCGGCGCCAAGGACGCGCCGCGCATGGCCGTCGCCATGAAGCAGGCCGTCACCGCCGGGCGCCACGCGTACCTCGCCGGGCGCATCCCGATGAAGCTTTACGCCACGGCGTCGAGCCCGCTGGACGGCCTCATCCCGTCGCTGTGACCTCGCCATGGCCGCCCTGCCCTTCCGCGTCCTGCTCATCACCGACGAGGGCGCGTGCGCAAAGGCCGGCCGCGGCGTCGTCGAGACGGTGACGCTCGCCCTCTCGGGAGGGCCGAGTGACGTCGCTGTGCTGTTGCGGGCCAAGCGCGCGCCGCCTGAACGCGTGCTGCAGCTCGCTCTGGAGCTGAAGCGCGTCACCGACGACGCGGGCGCGCTCTTGCTGGTACACACGCACGTGGACGTGGCGCTGGCCGTCGGTGCCTTTGGCGTTCACGTCGCTGACGGTGTGCCCACGCCCGACGCTGGCGGTCTCTTGCTCGGCGCCTCTCGGCACCGAGGGGCTTCGCTCGCTGGCGACGAGGTCGCTGGGCTCGACTACGTGATGCTCGCGCCGGTGTTCGGTGCCAACAGCAAGCCCGACGACACGCGCGCACCGCTAGGGCTCGAGACGTTTGCTCGCGCGTGTGCCGACAGCTCCCTGCCGGTGGTAGCGCTCGGCGGCGTCGACGGGACGAACGCTCGCGCATGCATGGATGCCGGTGCGAGCGGGGTCGCCGTCGTAGCTGCCGTGATGTCGGCCGCCGATCCACGCGCGGCTCTGCTCACACTGCGCGACGTCGTCGGTGGCGAGCCCGACCTGGGACCGAGAGGGTCGCCAGAGGCGCAATAGCGGACGAAGGACCGGCGGCGGTATCGTTGCTCATGCCCCGCGTCCTCCTCGTCATGGTCTTCGCGCTCGCCGCCGGGTCGGCGCACGCGCGGGCGGAGCCGGCTCCCGTCGACGCGGGGTGCGCCGCAGCGCAGGACTCCTGCTTCTGCGCGCCGCTCTGCCTGGGCATCGGCGGGTGCGGGGTTCGCGTTCGTGTGCGCGTTCGATAAGGACGGTTCGCTCGGTTGGGCCTGCTGCGGTCTCGTCGACGGCGGGCGCGCGGTGTCGCCGCGCGCCGCGCCACCACCGGTGCCGTGGCAGCCAACGGGCCAGCAAGCGTAGTGACGGCGTGTCCGGAGGACACAGGAGCGACGAAATGGCAGCGCGGAAAGCCAAGAAGAAGGCGCCTGCAAAGAAGAAGGCGCCTGCGAAGAAGAAGGCGAAGACCGCGGCGGCGCTTCACGCCTGACCGCGGGAGGCAGCCGGCCGTCGGCTCGCCCTCAGCCCTCGCGGAAGATCGACATGTCGACCTGCTCACCGCGACGCTGCAGCTCCTCGTAGAAGCGCGGCGGCGTGCCGCTCGACGTGAAGCGGCCGATGACGCCGCCGTTGTCGTCGAAGCCCTCGCGCTTGAACGTGAAGATGTCGTTCGTGGTGATGATGTCGACCTCGGTCCCCACCACCTCGGCGATCTGCGTCACGCGGTAGCTGCCGTCGGCGAAGCGCGTCAGCAGCACGACGACGTCGAGGCTGCTGGCGATCTGCTCGCGCACCACGCGCGTCGGCAGGTCCTGGCCGGCCATCAGCATCATGGTCTCGAGCCGGTCGAGGCAGTCGCGCGCGCTCGAGGCGTAGGTGGACATGAGCGTGCCGTCCTGGCCGCCGCCCATGGCGATGGTGAGCTCCATGGCCTCGCCGCTCGCGACCTCGTGCACCACCAGGCGGTCGGGCCGCATGCGCAGCGCGTTGGCGACGAGATCGCGCATGCTGGTGGCCGCCGGTCCGCTGCGCGGGGGCCGCGGCTCGAGGCTCACGACGTGGGGCTGCGGCAGCGCGAGGCGGGCCACCTGCTCGACGGTGACGATGCGCTCGGCCGCCGGGATGACCGCCGCCACGCTGTGCAGCAGCGTGCCCACGCCGGCGCCGGCGCCGCCGCAGATGACGACGTTCTTGCGCGCCTTGACGCAGACCTCGAGGAACGCCGCCATGGCCGGCGAGAGCACGCCGTCGCCCTCGAGCTCCTCGAGCGAGGCGGCGCGCTGGCTCGAGCGCGTGATGGTGACGATGGGGCCCTTGACCGCGGCCGCGTGGTGTACGGCGTTGACGCGCGTGCCGTCGGACAGGCGCGCCTCGCCGATGGGGTTCTGCGCGTCGAAGTTGACGCCGGAGGCCGAGAGCATGCGCCGCACGACGACGGCGGCGGCCTCTTCCGACGAGAAGAAGGCGTCCGTGGCGCTCAGCTTGCCGTCCTTCTTGGACAGGATCTGATGCGGGCCGTTGACGAAGATCTCCTCGACGTCGGGGTCGGCGAGCAGCGGCTCGAGCGGCCCGAGCCCGCACACCTCCTTGGCGATCTGCATGGCCCAGCCGTCCGTGCTCGCGCCGCTGAGCTTCTTGGCCACGGCGGCGAGCGTGCGCTCGGCGGCGCCGGCAGCCTTCTGCACGGTGGTGTCGTCGTCGCTGGCGAGCCCCTGCTGCGAGATCGCCTTCAGCACCGACGAGAACACGGCGGCGCGCGCGAGCAGCGCGCCCGCGGGCGGCAGGTTCGTGTCGAAGCGCGGCGCCGCGGCGGGGGAACGAGGGCGGGAGGCCGGCCGCTCGGCGCGCGGCTCGGCGCGCGGCTCCGGGCGCTCCTTGGCCTTCGGCGGCGGAGGAGCAGGCGGCTCCTTGGCCTTCGGCTTCGGGGCGGGCTCCGGCGCGGGATCGTCGAAGTCGAGCAGATCGTCGTCGAGATCGGGCTCCGGCGGCGGCGGATCGGGCGGCCCGGCGGACTCGGCCGGGAAGAGGTCGTCGTCGCCCTCGTCGATGTCGGGCAGCTCGTCCTCGTCCGCGCCGCCCCCGAGGCCCTCGAGCGGATCTTCGTCGAGGTTGAGATCGGCGTCGTCGGCCGCGTCGGCGGGCGGCATGGCGCCGTCTGCCCCCGAGCCCTCGAGCGTCAGCGTGAAGTCGCCGATGTAGATCTTGTCGACGTCCTTCAGCACCTGCGGCGAGTTGATGCGCTTGCCGTTGACGTAGGTGCCGTTCG
>CAYLZW010000544.1:0-3048 GCA_964388085.1 uncultured Myxococcales bacterium
CGCCGCCGAGCGACGCCGCGAACGCGGGCAAGGAGAGCGCGAGCCAGGCCAGTCCCGCCTCCAACGGCGAGAAGCCGAGCACCTGCTGGAGGTACAGCGTGACGACGAAGAAGGTGCCGTACGTCGCGCTCGAGAACAGCAGCGTGGCGCCGAACACGATGGCCGCCGCGGGGATCAGGATCTCGGGGTAGATGCCGACGAGCGCCAGGATGCCGAGCGTGACGCCCGCGGCGCCGCCGAGGAATTCCGCGCTGAGCCCACCGCCGACGTCGGCCTTGGCGCGCCCCTCGTGGCCGATCTCGTTCAGGATGTCGCGCCAGCGCGCCGACACCGCGACGCCGTGCAAGAGGAAGCCGACGCCGATGGCGATGCAGGTGATGGCCGCCAGCGTCATCGGCAGGATGCCGAGCAGGCCGAGGATGGGGAGCACGATGGCGGCGGCGCCCGCGAGCACCTCGACGATGGACGCCCCGGTCACCGCCTTGGCCGACTTCTCGGTGGAGCGCGTCGTCGTCCCGTAGCTGTCGGTGGCGTAGCGCCCTTCGTGCCCATTGCCAGGGGTGTGAATATCTACGTGTGCCATGCGGTGTGCCTCCATTTGGTGATCGGTAGGACCAGCCACCCCACCGCATCGGGCGTGCCAACGCGAAAGACTGCCGCTCTCCGCACCGCGCGCGGCCGAAAACTGGACCGCTCGGGGCAGGCGAAGCTCGGCATCATGCCCGGCCACATCCACAAGGAGGGCAAGGTCGGCGTCGTCTCGAGGTCGGGCACGCTCACCTACGAGGCCGTCGGGCAGCTCACGGCGCTCGGCATCGGGCAGTCCACCTGCGTCGGCATCGGCGGCGATCCGGTGAACGGCACCAACTTCATCGACGTGCTGCAGCTCTACAACGACGACAAAGACACCGAGGCAGTCGTCATGATCGGCGAGATCGGCGGCTCCGCCGAGGAGGCCGCGGCCGCCTGGGTGAAGGCCAACATGAACAAGCCGGTCGTCGGCTTCATCGCGGGCGCGACCGCTCCTCCGGGGCGGCGCATGGGCCACGCGGGCGCCATCGTCGCCGGCGGCAAGGGCACCGCGAAGGAGAAGATCGCGGCCTTCGAGGAGGCCGGCATCCGCGTCGCGCCGACCCCCGCGGACATCGGGCGGACCTTGGCGGCGGCCTACAAAGGCTGAGTTGGCGCTATGCTCGCCCGATGAGCCGTCCGTCCCTGCACGCTCTCGTCGTCGTCTTCGGCCTGTGCGCAGCGTCGAGCGCGTTCGCTGACGTCGAGCAGCAGGCGGCGGACGCGCTGGCGTCGGTGCCCGCTGGCGTGCGCCTGGCGGTCGACATCAGCGACAGCGCGTACCCCGAAGTGCAGCTCCGTTCGCTGCGCGAGCTCGAGCTCGAGGGCATGAAGCTCGCGCAGGCGAGCGCTCCGGCGCCCGACGTGGCCGCTCCCCTCGTGCGGGTGACGTCGTTCAAGGACGAGACGCGCGTGTTCTGGTTCTCGGCGGGCGCGTCCGCGATCACGAGCTTGGCGACGCGCGTGCTGCTCATCATCCCCATGTGGGTCGTCATCGGGCTCGCCACGGTGGGCACGGCGCCGCTGCTCGGTCCCGTGGCCACGTTCGTCATCGTGCTCGGCGCCGTCGCGGGCTTCTCGATCGCGGACTCGGCCGCGGCGGCGGCGGTGTCGAGCCTCGTGTTCGACAACGCCAGCGACTTCTTTACCTCGAGCTTCCTCGCGAGCTTCGGCGGGCACCTCACAGGGAACGCGCTCGCGGCCGGCGTCATGTGGTTGAGCGTGGGCTTCGGCGGCATGTTGCTGTTCGGGCTCGACGCCCTCAGCGCCTTCACGACGGGTACGGCGCTGAGCGCCATCGCGCTGTTCAGCGTGCTCGGCACCGTGCCGGTGTTCGTCGTCGCCTTCCTCGCGAGCGTCGCGCTGCCGGCCCTCATCGGCACCTGGGCCACCGCCGTGACGGCGAAACCGCGCGAGGGTTACGTCATCGATCCGACCTGGCGCCCGCTCGCGAGCGCCCCGGGGTCTCCACGCGCGTTGCCGGAGGAGCGCTTCCGGGTGCCGATGCGATCGCTCGTGAGCGTCGCTATCCCCGGCACATGAGGGAGCGGGATCTCGCGCCAAGCCGCCAAGCCGCCAAGGAAACACAATGCGGTTCTTGGCGGCTTGGCGGCTTGGCGCGAAAAAATTCTTTGCGGCTTTGCGGCTTGGCGCGAGAATTCTGTGCTCGCTTTCGCGCTATCGCAAAGTTCGTCGTCGTCACCGCAGGCGTAACGCTCCTCAGCGGCTGCGCGAGCCTGCCCATGAGCGAGCTCGCCTGGTTCGCGCGCCAGGGGGTCGGGCAGGCGGAGGTGCTGCTCGGCGCGCGCCCGGTCGGCCGTGTGCTGAAGAATCCAGACACGCCGGAGGACGTGAAGCGCCGGCTGCGGCTCGTGAACGCGGCGCGCACCTTCGCTCGCGACGAGCTCGGGCTCGACGTCAAACAGCAGTACAAGACCGTCACCTTCCTCGACTCGCCCGCCGTCGTGTACGTCGTCTCGGCCTCGCCCCGCACGCGGCTCGAGCCCTACCGCTGGGAGTACCCGGTGCTCGGCGCGCTGCCCTACCGCGGCTTCTTCGAGCTCGAGGAGGCGGAGGCGCTCGCGCGCGACATGCAGCGGAGGGACTTCGACGTCAGCGTCGGCGCAGTGCCGACCTACAGCCTGCTCGGCATCCTGCCGGACCCCATCGTGTCGCCCATGATCTTCGGCTGGAGCGAGGCGAACATCGTCGAGACCGTCCTCCACGAGCTCGCGCACGCGACCGTGTTCGCGGCCGGACAAGGGGCGTTCAACGAGGGCCTCGCGACCTTCATCGGCCGGCAGGGCAGGCGCATGTTCGTCGAGCGCTACTACGGGCCCGGCTCCGCCATCGCGAGCTGGATGCGCCGCTACGACGCGGATCGCGAGGCCTACGCGCGGGCGGTGGGTGCGCTCGCGTTCGATCTGCGCGTGCTGTTCGCGCAGGCGCAGGACCTGTCCGACGACGAGATCCTCGCGC
>CAYLZW010000545.1:0-3047 GCA_964388085.1 uncultured Myxococcales bacterium
CATCCACATCCACTTCCCGGCGGGCGCCATCCCGAAGGACGGACCCTCCGCCGGCGTCACGATCACCTCGGCGCTCATCTCGCTGTTCACGGGCAGGAACTGCCGCGCGGACACGGCGATGACGGGCGAGGTGACCCTGCGCGGCCTCGTGCTCCCGGTCGGCGGCATCAAGGAGAAGGTGCTCGCGGCCCACCGCGGCGGCATCAAGCGCGTGTGCATGCCGGCTCGCAACGAGAAGGACCTCATCGAGATCCCGGCGAACGTCCGCGAGGAGATGGAGTTCATCTTCGCCAAGCACATGGACGACGTGCTCGACGCCGTGCTCGAGGGGGGCAACCCCGCGAAGGTGCGCGAGGTGGCGACGCAGCCGCACGCGCAGGCGTGATGCTCCGACGCCTGACAGCAGGTGTCTGACAGCAGGTGTCTGACAGCAGGGCGCGCTCGGGCTAGGTTCCTGAGCGCGCTCTTGCTTTTTATCGGCTCGTGGAGGTGGTTCGTGGCGGATGACGAGCGGAATGACAGCGACAAGCCCGGCCTCGGGATGAAGCTCGTGGCCGTCGGTGGCCTCATCCTGAGCTCGGTGTTTTTGGCCAACGTCCCCGCGTTGCCGCCGGAGATCCCCGACCTGCTGCCGCTCGTCGGCAACCTCGACGAGCTGCTCGCCTCCGCCGTGTTCCTGTGGAGCGCGCGGACGCTGGGGCTCAAGCCCATCGACTTCCTACGCGGGCGCAAGGAGCGGAAGCAGCTCGCCGCCGGCAAGCGGGAGCTCTCAGAACGCCGCGACTAGCTTAGGGCGTCTCCCCCAAGGGGACACAAGCCCTCCCTGTGCCCTTTGCCCTGTGCCGTGATCCGCGCAACTTTCGTCACACGGCTACGGAAGGAGCCATGGCACTCCTCGACCACGGCGGCTCGTCGTCGGTTCAAGCACGGGCGCTCACTGCTTCGAGAGCACCCGGCCGAACAGGATGCGGTCGAAGGTCTTGTTCAGCGACGGAGACTGGAAGTCGGTCATCCAGATGTCCTTGCCGAGGCTGACCTTCGTGCCGACGCCGATGGACTCGTCCTTCAGGACCGCGGCCCAGCTCCCGTTGCCGGCCGCGTCCTTCACCAGCAGGTACGTGTACTCCTTGACGTGGTGCGCCTCGGCCACGGTGCCGGTGACCTCGGCCGCGCCGGCGACGGCGGCCGCGCCTCCACCGGGGATGACCGTCGCGGCGGGCTGGCTCGCGGGCGCGTTGGCGGCAGGAGCGGTCGCGCCCGGGACGGTGCCCATCGGCGGATGCGGGCGCGCCGCCTGTGGGGCGGCAGGCTGTGACGCGGCGGCGGCGCCGGCCATCCCGCCGACGGCCGCGGACGGCGCACCGGCAGCACCCATCCCCGCCATGCCGCCCATCGCGCCGTGCGGCGAGGCCTGCTGCACGGCCGCGCCACCTGCGAGACCCGCCGGCGGGAGCGCCGCCTCCTGGGTCTTCTCGGGGCAGCCCGCGAGGGCAAGTGCAGCGAAGAGCAGGGGGGCACTGGCGCTGATGCGCATGGCGGACCTCGTCGTGTGATGACGCTTCGGATGCCATAGATAGCGTCGCAGGACCAGCACTGCATCTCCGACCGGTCGGCGTAGCATCGGTCAGCGCACGGATGGTGAATGAGAACAGCCGACCGGCCCCTCGACGTGGACTCGCTTCGCTGCTTCCTGGCCGCGAGTGAGCTCTTGAGCTTTCGCACCGCGGCGAGGCGGGTGGCGCTCTCGCCGCCGGCCTTCAGCGACCGCATCAAGCAGCTCGAGGAGGAGCTCGGTGTCGCGCTGTTCGTTCGCACCACGAGGAGCGTCAAGCTCACGGCCGCGGGCGAACGGCTGGTGCCGGCGGCGCGCGCCGCCATCGACGCCAGCGTGGCGGCGCGCGCGGCGGTGCGCGGCGACGAGCGCATGCCTTACGACCTGACCGTGGGCACGCGCTTCGAGCTCGGCATGAGCTGGCTCGTGCCCGCGCTCTCGGACCTCGAGCGTGCGGCTCCGGAGCGCACGCTGCACCTCGTCTTCGGTGACAGCCCGGAGCTGCTCTGGAAGACCCGCGCCGGGGACGTCGACGCCACGGTCTCGTCCCAGCGCCTGGCCAACGCCGGCTTCGACTACGCGCTCTTGCACGAGGAGCGCTACGTCCTGGTCGCGCACCCGAGCCTCCTCGAGCGAAGCCCGCTGCGAGGCCCCGACGACGCGCGCGCGCACACCCTCCTCGACGCGCACGCGGATCTGCCGCTGTTCCGCTACTTCCTCGACGGCAGCCCGCGCGAAGAGACCTGGAGCTTCGCGCGTCACGAGCGCCTCGGCACCATCGCCGCCATCCGCGCGCGCGTGGTCGCGAAGAAGGGCGTCGCGGTGCTGCCTCGCTACCTCGTCGACGACGACGTGAAGAGAGGCAGGCTCTCGGTGCTGTTCGCGAAGCGCAAGCTGCCGAGCGACTTCTTCCGCCTCATCTGGCGGCGAGGGCACCCGAAGGCGGAGCTGCTCCGGGGCCTGGCGGAGGAGCTTCGATCCTTGCCTCTCCAGTGACTCGGCGCAGCACCTCAGAACCCGCGCGCCACCTCGTCGTCGAGCAGCGACTGCATCTCGTCGACCGTGAGCGACTTCGGCCCCGGGCCGTCCTTGCCGAGCACGCTCTCGGCCGCGGCGCGCTTGTCTTCGCCGAGGGCGAGGATGCGCTCCTCGATGGTGTCCTCGCACGCGAGCTTGAGCACGTGCACCGTCTTGTCCTGGCCGATGCGATGCGCGCGATCGGTGGCCTGGTCCTCGACGGCCGGGTTCCACCACGGATCGTAGTGCACGACGGTGTCGGCGGCGGTGAGGGTCACGCCGGTGCCGCCGGCCTTGAGGCTGACGACGATGACGGGCGGTCCCTTCGGATCCTGGAAGCTCGCGACGACCTCGCCGCGGTTGCGCGTGCCGCCGTGCAGCCAGAGCGAGTCTTTGATGCCGATCTTCTCGAGCTCTTCGTGCAGGATCTTCTGCATCTCGACGAACTGGCTGAACACGATGATGCGCCGGCCGCTGT
>CAYLZW010000546.1:0-3035 GCA_964388085.1 uncultured Myxococcales bacterium
TCGACGCCGTGCGCAAGGACATCAAGCACGTCATCAACATGAACGAGGTCCGCGTGTTCAACGCCGACGACGTCTCGTTCGTGTCGCTGCCCGGCTACTACAACAAGAGCTACATCCACTGCGCCGAGGGCTGCGAGTACTTCCCCGAGGACGTGGACGCGCTCGAGACCTTCGCCAAGGACACCACGGCGCCGGTGCGCGTGCTCCTCTCGCACGGCCCGCCGAAGCAGAAGGGCGACAAGGCTCTCGACCGCATCCACGAGGAGGTCAACGTCGGCGATCCGAAGCTCGCGGAGCTGCTCGCCAAGGGCACCTTCCCGTTCGGCCTGTTCGGCAACATCCAGGAGGCCGGCGGCTACGGCACCGACCTCAGCGGCGAGAAGCGCGTGGAGCAGGGTCAGTACGTCGACTCGCTGTACGTGAACCCGGGCCCCATCGACTCCGTTCGCTGGCAGATGCTCGACGGCACCGAGTCCCTCGGCATGGCCGGGCTCTTGAAGGTCAAGGGCAAGCAGGCGGCCTACAAGGTCTACCGGATCCGCCCGGGTGAGGCGAAGGTCGGGAACTGATGCGAAGGGGCGTGCTGCGCGCCCGAGCGTCCCGCGCGGCGCCGCTCGTCGTCGCGCGCGGCCGCTGCCTCGCGCTCGGCGCGCTCTTCTTCACGCTGCTCTGTCCGACGGCGGTGCTCGCGCAAGACGGCGCGGCGCCGCCGTCGCCCGTTCCGAACGCTCCCGCCAAGGCGCCTCCGGCAGCGCCGGCTCCGAGCGAAGACCCTGCGAAGGCTGAGCCGCCCCCCAAAAAGCCCGACGCGAAGCCTGACCCGAACGCCGGCGCGAAGGCCGAGCCAAAGGCGCCCGCGCCGAAGCCCGACCTCCAGAAGCCGGCCGACGCGCCCGCGAAGCCCTCCGCACCGACGACGTCACCGCCGGTAGGCGCGAGCACCGCTCCAAACGCGGTCCCGCCCGCGCCCACCAAGCCGAAGCCGAAGCCCCCGCTCGCTCCGCCTCCGACGGTGACGGCCCCGGTGCAGAAGGCGAGCGCGGCGAAGGCCCCTGCCCCTGCGGCGCCGGCGGTCACGAAGCCCACGCCCCCCGACGTCGACGAGCGCACCCTTCAGCTCGAGCGCGACGTGAAGGCCGCGCTCGCGAACGACCCACCGGACGTCCGCCGCCTGGAGGAGCTGTGCGGCGCCTGGCAGCCGAGGCGTGTGTTCGATGAGCGGCCGCTGCTCGGCGCCATCTTGCCGCTCTGCCTCGGCCGGGCGGCCATGCTGCAGGATCGCGACGAGCACGCCGACAAGAAGCTTCGGGAGGCGCTGGTCGCGCTCGGCTCCATCCCGGTGGACGACGACGCGCTCGAGGTGCGCGCCGAGATCCTGTTCCGGCAGGCGGAGCTGGCCGAGCGCGCCATCGCGTCGTTCGAGCGCTGCGGTTCGGAGCTCGGGCTGCGTCGCCTCTCGTCCTGGGAGGGCGTCGAGCTCGCCGGGCGCCTCGATCACGCGACGAGCGCGTATCGCGAGGTGGTGCGCACGGGCCCGCGTGGCTGGGCGCGGCGCGCGCTCCTGCGCACGGGCGCGCTCTATGACGCGTTCTACCGGCAGGTGGCAGGGACGCTGCCGAAGACCTACGTCGGCGTCGCGCTGCCCTCCCCCTTCCTCGTCGAGGAGCACGACGGCGCCGCGCTGCTCGAGTCCGCGCTCGACCCGAAGATGGCGGCCTGGCCGCGGGAGATCGCGCGGCTCTACGACGCGGTCTACGAGGAGCTCTCGCGCGCGGGGGACGCTCCGAAGCTGTTGGCTGACGTCGAGGAGCGCCGCCGCGCCTTCCGAAGCTTCGAGGCGCTGCCCCGTGAGCTGGTGCGAAACCCATGGCTCGACGACATCAAGCCGGGGCTCCTCCGGCGCACGCAGCGAGGCTTCGAGGAGCGGACGGCGCAGGGGAGCTGGCGCGTCCTCACGGAGGCCGAGGGCCGGGCGCGCATCGACGCGGCGCTCTCGGGCGGCGTCCGGGACATCGAGAGCGCCTGGGCCATGGTGGCGCTCTCCTCCGCGGGCGTGCCGGTGGACATCGCCGTGCTCGAACAAGCCCTCGCGAGCGCGGACGAGCGCATCCGGCTGAGCGCGCTCATCGCCCTCGGCGAGCACCCGCGGGCGGAGCTGTACGAGGGCCTCGTGACGACGTGGCAGAAGGTCGCGGGCACCTCCGAGAAGCCCCTGTTCGCGTCGCTGCAGGAAGCCCTGTTCGGCGCCCGGGAGCGCACGGTGGTGGCCCTGCGGGCGCTGGCCGATCGCGAGCGCGACCTCGCCGGCAAGCTCGCCGAGGAGCCCCGCCTGCCCGTCCAGGTGCGCGCGTATCTGCTCGCGGAGCTCGGCGACTACCGGCTGCTGCCCCATTACCAGCGGCTGGCCGCGACCGGTGATCCGACGACGACGGCGGTGGCGCTCTACGGCATGTACCTCGCGTCGGGCCGGCGCATGCTGTGGAGCCTGCGGCCGCACGATCCCGATCCCGTGGGCTGCGTCTCCCGGCACCTGAAGGCGCTCGAGGACGAGAACGCGCGCATGACGTCGTCGTCGCTGCCTTAAGCGGTCGCTGCTTCGCGCGCCTCGGCGCTCTTGGTGGCCAAGACGGCCTCGGAATCACCCGTCGCTATCGGCGATAGCCGACCCGCCGGAGCCCCTTGTCGCTCTCCGTCCAGCCGGGCTCCACCTTCACGAACAGCGTCAACATCACCTGCGCCCCGAGCAGTCGCTCGAGCTCCTTGCGCGCGCGCATACCGATGGCCTTCACGCGAGCGCCTTGCTTGCCGACGACGATGCGCTTTTGGTTCTCGCGCTCGACGAACAGCACGGCGGAGATCTCGACCAGGGGCTTGCGCTCGTCCTCGCGGCGGGCCTCGTCGAACTCCTCGACGACGACCGCGACCTTGTAGGGCAGCTCCTCTTGCAGCTCGAGCATGGCCTTCTCACGGATGAGCTCGGCCGCGAGCTCGCGCTCGGTGGCGTCGGTGATCTGGTCGGGCGGGAACAGGAACGG
>CAYLZW010000547.1:0-3029 GCA_964388085.1 uncultured Myxococcales bacterium
CCCTTGGGCTTGCCGGTCGTGCCCGAGGTGTAGAGGATGAACAGCGGGTGCTCCGGGTCGACGCCGACGGCCTCCTTGACGGCGGGCGCGTCCTTCATGACGTCGTGCCACCACAGATCACGGCCGGCCTTCATGCTGACGTCGTTCTTGCCGCGCTCGAGCACGACCACGCTCTCGATGCTCGGGCAGGCCTCGTCGCCGAGCGCGTCGTCGACGATGGCCTTGAGATCGAGCACCTTGCCCTTCCGAAAGCCGCCGTCTGCGGTGACCAGCACCTTGCAGCTCGAGTCGTTGATGCGATCGCGCAGCGACGTGGCCGAGAAGCCGCCGAACACCACCGAGTGCGTGGCGCCGAGGCGCGCGCAGGCGAGCATGGCGACCGCGATCTCGGGCACGAGGGGCATGTAGATGGCGACACGATCGCCGCTCTCGACGCCGAGCCGTCGGAGCACGCCGGCGAAGCGACAGACCTCGTCGTGTAGTTGCTGGTAGGTGAGGGTGCGCACGTCGCCGGGCTCACCCTCCCAGATGATCGCCGCCTTGTTGCGGCGCCAGGACGCGACGTGCCGGTCGAGGCAGCTCTCGGTGGCGTTCAGGCGGCCGCCGAGGAACCAGCGCGCGCGCGGGAGGTCCCACTCGAGCACCGTGTCCCACTTCTTCTGCCAGACGAGCTCCTCGGCCGCCTCGGCCCAGTACGCCTCGGGGTCCTCGTCCGCGAGCCGCTTCAGCGCCGCGTAACGCTTCTCGTCGACGAGGGCTTGCTTCGCGAACGCGGGCGGCGGCGGGAAGCAGCGCGCCTCCTGCAGCTTCGACTCGATGGTTCCCTTCGTCATGCGACGCACCCTCCGGGCCACGCGAGCGCGCGGCGTTCGAGCAGCTTGCGAGACCGCGGTGAGCGTACCAACGGCGCGGATATCAGCCCTTCATCTCGAGCGCGCCGAGCGAGGCCTGCAGACTCTGCGGGGTCCACACGTCGCCGTCGCTGGGCTTGTCGACGCCGTCGCTCTGCTCCATGCGGTATTCGAACACGCGCGTGCCGTGGACGCCAAAGACGCGGCCGCTGACGCCCTCGGCGAGCTCGCTGGCGAGCCACACGACGACGGGCGCCACGTGCTCGGGCTTCATCTCGTCGATGCCCATGGACTTCAGCACGGGCACGTCCTCGGTCATGCGCGTCAGGGCGACGGGCGCGATGGCGTTCACGCGCACGTTCATCTTGGCGAGCTCCATCGACCAGGTGCGGGTCATCGCGTAGATGCCGGCCTTGGCCGCCGAGTAGTTGGTCTGGCCGAAGTTGCCGAGCAGCCCCGCGAGGCTGGTCGTGTTGACGATGGCGCCGCCGCCGCCCTGCTGCTTGAGCGCGCGCGCGAAGGCCCGGCTGACGAGGAAGGTGCCCTTCATGTGCACGTCGACGACGGCGTCCCACTCGGCTTCGCTCGTGTTGACGAGCGAGCGGTCGCGCAGGATGCCGGCGTTGTTCACGAGCACGTCCACGCGGCCGAACCTGCCGAGGGCGGTCCAGATGACGCTCTCGGCGCCGTCGAGGTCGGACACGGAGGTGTAGCTCGCCACCGCATTGCCGCCGGCGGCCGCGATCTCCGCCACCACGGCGTCCGCCGCCTTGGCGTCGCTGCCCGAGCCCGCGCGCGAGCCGCCCACGTCATTGACGACGACGCTGGCGCCCTCCTTGGCGAAGTAGAGCGCCTCGGCGCGGCCGATGCCGCCTCCCGCGCCGGTGACGACGACGACCTTCCCGTCAAACAGACCCATGGCGAGCTCCCGTTGTGCCGGACGCGTCACTCCGCGTCGTGCTCGTTCGTTAGCGAATGCGATCACCCGGCTGCGCGTCGGGGACGAAAACGGGGGCGGGAGGCTTCTCGCCCGACGCGAGGATCATCCCCTCGCTCATGCCGAATTTCATCTGGCGCGGCTTCAGGTTGGCGACGACGACGACGATCTTGCCGACCAGGTCCGCCGGCGCCACGTGGGGCTTCAGCCCGCTGAACACCTGCCGTGATCCGAGCGGCCCCACGTCGAGCTTGAGCTGAATGAGCTTGTCGGCGCCTTCGACGTCCGCGGCCTCGAGCACCTTGGCGGCGCGCAGATCGACCTTCATGAAGTCGTCGATGCTGCACTCGGGCTCCGGCGCGTTCGGATCGGCCTTCGGCTTCTTCTCGGCTTTCTTCTTCGCGGCCTTCGGCGCCTCTTGCTTCACGGCGTCGCGCATGGCGTCCAGGCCGCGCGGCGCGACGAGCTCCTGCACCTTCTTCGGGTCGAGCCGCTCGAACAGCCGCTGGTACTCCTCGATGCTCGCTCCCTCCACGAGCGGGTCCATGACGTTCGCGAACGTGAAGCCGGTGGCTCCGAGGCCGAGCATGCGCTCGGTCTTCTCCGCGACGAGCGGGAGGATCGGCTTCAGCAGGCCGATGCAGGCCTTGCCGAGCGAGAGCGCCGTGGTGAGCTGCCGGTGCGCGAGATCGGCGTCGCGCTTGACCGTGTCCCAGGGCTTGTTGTCCTGCAGGTAGCGGTTGCCGAGGTCGGCGATGCTGACGACGTCACGCACCACCTTGGCGTAGTCGAGCGCGCGATAAGAGCCCTCCACCGTGGCGCTGATGCGGCGCGCCTCGTCGATCATCCCCGTGGCGCCCGGGTCTTCGGCGCCCACCTCGCCGCCGTGGTTGCGGTGCAGCATGGGGACGGTGCGCGAGAGCAGATTGACGACCTTGTTCACGAGGTCCGCGTTCACGCGGTTCGTGAAGTCCTCGAGGCTGAGGTCGATGTCCTCGGTGCGCGAGCTGAGCTTGCACGCGAAGTAGTAGCGCAGCGCCTGAGCGCCCGTCTCGCCGAGCACGTCGTGGAAGTGGTCCGCCAGCAGGAAGGTGCCGCGCGACTTCGACATCTTCACGCCGTCGACGGTCAGCATGCCGTGCACCGGTACGCGCGTGGGCAGGGTGTGCCCGGCGGCCATCAGCATCGCCGGCCAGAACAGCGTGTGGAAATACGTGATGTCCTTGCCGATGAAGTGGAAG
>CAYLZW010000548.1:0-3020 GCA_964388085.1 uncultured Myxococcales bacterium
TCTTGTTGGGATCGAGGTCCATGCGCGCGAGGCCGAAGTCGCCGATCTTGATGCGCCCGTCGGCGCCGAGCAGCATGTTGCCGGGCTTCAGGTCGCGGTGCACCACGCCGCGCGTCTGCGCGAAGGCGATGCCGTGCAGCACCTCGTCGAGCGCGCACAGGGCGACGAGCCCGGGCAGTGGGCCGCTCTCGGCGACGAGATCCTCGAGCGTGCCGCCGGGCAGATACTCGGTGGCGAGGAAGTACCAGCCGTCTTCGCGGCCATAGTCGATGACGCGCACGATGTTGGCGTGGGTGAGCGAGGCCTGGGCGCGGATCTCGCGCTTGAAGCGCTGCGGAAAGGTCGGGTTTCGCGCCGTCTCCTTGGTGATGATCTTGAGCGCGACGTCGTAGCTCTCGCCCGGACGACGAGCGCGAAACACCACCGCGCTCGCGCCGCGGCCGAGCTCTTCATAAATGTCGTGCCCGCACAGCTGTTGGCCGGTGGTGGCCGCGCTCTCGAGCGCGTCGTCGTCGCCGCTCTCGTCGGAGAGCGCCGCCAACGAACCGGTGGTCGGATCGCGGATGATGGGCGCGCTCACGACGTCACCCGTCGCCGAGGAAGGCGCGCCCTCGACGCCGCCGAACGCCGGCGCGCGCGCGGCGCGGCCCTCGAGGTCGAGCTCGAGGCTGCCGGAGCTGGCGGGCGCGGGAGCGCCGGGCAGGCCGAGCGGGTCGGCGCCCACGTCGGAGGACGCGAGCTCGATCTGTGCCATGGCGTCATGCACGACGACGCCGGGGTTCGCGCCGAGCGCCTCGGCGCCGACGAGGGCGCTCTCGATGTCGGGCTCCAGGGCGGCGAACACGCGCGCGGGGCTGATGCCCCAGGCCTGCGCCTGGCCGACCGCCTCGATGGACGTCGTCAAGAGCACGACGCCGTCGCTGGCGAGGACCGGACAGGCCAGCACGCTACGCCAGGCGTCCACGTTCACGCCGGTGTCGGGGGCGAAGGACGCGCGCAGGATCGCGGGAGGAGCCGGAGGCAGGCCGAGCGCGGCGGACACGGCCGAGAGGACGTCGCCGCGGTCGCAGCCGAGCTCGACGAGGCGGGCGGGGAGCGTGCGCCACGTCGATGGCTGCTGTGCAGCGGCGTCGATCTGCTCTCGACTGGCGACGCCGAGGCTGACGATCTCCTCGACGAACCGGGTCGCGTCCAACTCGCCTCCAGGGGCTCGGCTCGCTCAGTGTAGAGCCCGCGGCCGGAACATCGCACCGCGGACCCGTGCATGTCTTGTTCCGGTCGCCGAGGACACAAAAAAGATCAGCGGCCTGATGCAGCCGACCGTGACGAGAGGAAGGACGAGAGGAAGAACGAGCCGCGAGCCCTGACGCCGCTGTCATGGGCCTGACGTCGCTGTCAGGGCGACGGTGCCCGTTCACCGGTCGAGCGGCGCCGAGGAGTCCGAACCAGCGCCGCCAAAGGCACGAGATCTCGATGCATTGATCCCTGCACGGGAGCGTGGCACCGGCGTTGCAATCCGCCGGCTCGCACCCCTTCCGAGGAGGATCCTGATCATGACATCGACGAAGCGGCTCCCGAAGTTGTTCACCGCCAGCGCTGCCTTCTCGCTGCTCTCGCTCGTCTCGGTCACCGCCGGCTGCCTCTCCGACGAGGAGAAGGAGGCGCGCCGCGCGTGGGCCTACGATCTGAGCGGCAGCTACGACGAGTCTCGTGCCGAAGGTACCGCGGCGGGCTCCGTCGAGATCGAGAACGAGACCAGCAAGAACGACATCAAGGTGACGTTCACGCGCGGCGCGCTCTACGACGGCGAGCAGGCCTACCTCGACCTCGTCGAGGACGAGGAGCAACGCGGCGCGCTGCTCGAGACGCTCGTTATCGGCGCGGGCGAGAGCGAGCTCATCGACGGCTTCGTCGGCGGCGAGAACATCTCCGACAACTTCGGCGAGTCGAGCACCATCGGCATCGTCTCGCAGCGCTATGACGCGACGCCGAAGCTCGAGGACGCCACCGACGCGGAGGTCTATTACTCGCTGAACGCGGAGATCGTGAACTTGTCGGACGAGCTGCGCGGCACGCTGACCATCCACTACCAGGACCACCGCCCGAGCGCGGACGAGGGGGAGGAAGGGGCGGACGAGACGGAGCTGCACACCGAGAGCGAGCGCTTCGACATCCTCTTCAAGCGCGCCGCCGGCCCCATCGAGGGCGAGGTCTGCGACGACTGCACGACCGGCCCCTCCACGGGCGAGGACGGCGATCCGCCCGTCGACGACGCTGCCGACGAGACGGGCGGCGACGCGTAGGTCGAGTCGAGCGACGCGCCCAGCAGCCGGCGGGACCTCCGTCCCCTCGGCCGCGCGGGCGGCGGTTTGCAGGTGCCGTGGACCCGACCTAGGTTGCCCTCGTACAGGTGCGTCCTGCCCGGAGGCGAAGCATGACCAAGGTCGAGGCGGTGGAGTTCACGTGCGGTGAGTGCGGAGCCGTGAACCGGCTGCCGCGCGAGAAGGTGCTCCACCTGAAGGGATCGCCCCTGTGCGGCCGCTGCGACACGCCGCTGTTTCGCGCCTACGACCGCTACTTCGACGACCTGGATCCGCAGTCTTACATCCACCCACTCGATCACGAGACGCTCGAGGCGCTCAAGCGCATCCCCGGCATCTCGACGATGTTGCGCAGCATGATCCGGCACAGCTTCGAGCTGGCCACGCGCATTCATCACCACGCGAACTTCGTCCGGGTGGGGCCGCACCAGCTCGCGTCGCTGTACGCGCAGTTCGAGCACGCGGGCCGCAGCCTCGGCATCAAGCAGCTGCCGGAGCTGTACGTCTACCAGGACCCGGTGCCGAACGCGTACACCTTCGGCGTCGACAAGTACTTCGTCGCCATCTCGACCGGCTGCCTCGAGATCCTCGACGAGGAAGAGATCCTCTGTATGCTGGCGCACGAGCTCGGTCACGTGCACGCCGACCACGTGCTCTACAAGAGCGCCGCGCGCGTGTTCGGCTCCGTGGCGAGCACCA
>CAYLZW010000549.1:0-2999 GCA_964388085.1 uncultured Myxococcales bacterium
TCGACGAGGGCTGCCGCGAGCTCGCCATCCCCGCCGGCAAGGGCGAGATCATCGGCCAGATCTGTAACCGCCACGTCGGCTCCTTCGTGAGCGACGCGCTCATCCGCGTGCTCTTGCCCTCGGGCGAGGAGCTGTCCACGCAGAGTGACGAGCAGGGCAACTTCATCTTGAGCGACGTCCCCGCCGGCGTGCACGTCGTCTACGTCAGCGCCACCGGCTACTCGCGCACCTACCAGGTGGAGGTGAAGGCCGGCGAGCAGACCTTGCTCGAAGAGCAGCAGCAGCAGTGCACGCCGCCCGACCCGAGCGCCACCGGCTTCGTCTACGGCCGCGTCTGCGCCGACGACGACGAGGGGCTCGCGGGCGTGCGCGTGTACCTGACCAGCGCCATCGACGGCTACACCTTCGAGGACCAGACCGCCGCGGACGGCAGCTTCAAGATCGCGGGCATCCCGGCGCCGCGCACGGTGCAGGTGCGGGCCGAGCGGGCGGGCTTCGTGGCGACGTGGGACGACGTGCAGGTCTTCCCCTCCGCGGACGTGCCGGACGGGACCGCCGTCGACACCACCCTCGGCGAGGGCTGCTCCTTCCTCGTGCCCGACGGCGGCGTCAAGTACCTCGTCGTCGATGGCACCTACGACAAGATCCAGCACGTGCTCGAGCGCATGGAGCTGCCGAACGTCACCATCGTCGAGGGCGTGCCGCTCGACCCGAGCGAGCCCTGGGCCGCGAGCGTGTTCGGCGACTACGAGGCGCTGAACCAGTACGACGCCGTGTTCGTCAACTGCGGCGTCTCCGAGGTGGAGTTCCTCGGTACGCCCGATCCCGTCGTCGCCGCCAACCTGCGGACGTACGTGCAGCAGGGCGGCTCGCTGTACATCTCGGACCAGGCCTACGACATGATCGAGCTCGTCTGGCCCGATCGCGTCGACTTCCTGTTCGCCGACAACGAGCCGAGCGCCGCCGAGGCCGGCCAGGACGGCGCGCACGTGCTCGACGTGGCGGAGCCGGGGCTCGCCGCCTTCGTCGGCCAGGAGCAGATCACCATCGACTTCGGCTTCGGCTACTTCGCCCTCATCCAGGAGGTCG
This sequence comes from uncultured Myxococcales bacterium, assembly GCA_964388085.1. GTDB lineage: Bacteria > Myxococcota > UBA727 > UBA727 > CAYLZW01 > CAYLZW01. The sequence goes on from CAYLZW010000549.1 coordinate 1,090, forward strand.
CGCCCGGCACGACCGTGTACCTGCGCGGCGACGTGCCCTACCACGTGAACGGCGGCATCCAGACGCTCGCGGACGCGCCCATCACCGTCGGCTTCACAGACGGCGAGGCCGGCGTCGGCGGGCGCGTCATCTTCACGAGCTTTCACCAGGAGAACGACTCGGTGACCGGCGAGAGCGAAGTGCTCGACGGCCCCGAGGACGCCGTGCTCCGCTACCTCATCTTCGAGCTCTGATATGCGCGCCGGTCCGTCCGTTCTCGTCGTCGTCACGGTCTCGCTCGGCGCTGCGCTTGGCGGCGCTTGCGGCCCGAAGACGCTGCAGGGCCTCGCCTGCGACACCGTCGGCGCGGAGGCCTGTGAGGCGACGTCCCTCTACGTGTGCGACGGCCAGGCCTACCAGGAGGTGGCTGCCTGCCACCGCCAGTGCGTCGTCAGCCTGCCCACGCTGCACGAGGAGGAGACGCTCGCCGGCGCGCAGACCTGGAGCTGCGCCGAGGGCCCGCACCTCGTCACGCGCGTCATGAGCTTGAGCGACGGCGCCGAGCTGAGCATCGAGGCGGGCGCCGAGGTGCGCTTCGCGTCGGGCGCGCGCATCGACACCACGGCGAGCTCGCGCGTCGTGGCCGAGGGTACCCAGACGGCGCCCATCCTGTTCACCTCCGACGACGAGACCAAGGGTGGCTGGGGCTCGCTGAACCAGGGCGGGCTGAACCTCTTCGTGCGCCCCGCGGGCGAGGCGCCGAGCACGCTCAAGCACGTGCTCGTCGAGCGCGCGGTCAACGGCGTCGGCATCCTCAGCCTCGAGGACGGCCAGAGCGTCCCGGTCATCGAGGACTCGCAGCTGCGCGACAACCTCACCTGGGGCGTCATCGTGCGCGGCTGCGTCGGCACGCCGACCCTACCGGACCTCGAGGCCGAGGAGAGCGGCAACCTCTTCATCAACAACGGGGACGGCGCTATCAGCAGCTGCCTCTGATCGCCCCCGCTCGTCGTGAAGCACGTGTCATGAAGCACGCTCTCCTCCTCGTCGCCCTGCTCGCGCTGGTGCCGGACACCTCGCTCGCGGCCCTCTCGCCGGCCCAGGTCGCCAAGCGCGGCCTCGCCGGCGTCGTCGTGGTGCGCGTCGAGAAGAAGGGCAGCTCCCCGAAGGAGGCGAGCGGCTTCTTCGTCGACAAGGGCGTCGTCTGCACGCTGGCCTCCCTCGTCGAGGGGGCCGAACAGGTGAAGGTACGCCTCGCCACCTCCGAGGAGTGGCTCGACATCGGGCCGGTGGTCGCGCGCGACAAGCACAACGACATCATCCTGCTCGAGCTGAAGCACAAGAGCGGCCCGCGTCCGCTCTCGCTCGCGCGCGAAGATCCCTCCATCGGCGCCACCGTGTACGCGGTGGCCGCGCCGCCGAAGACCAAGGGGGTGTTTCACCGCGGCCTCGTCAGCGGCGTCGTCGAGAACGCGGGCCGCACCTTCGTGCAGATGGACGCGTACGTGCCGGCCGGCGCCGAGGGCGGGGCGCTGCTCGACGAGAGCGGCGAGGTGGTCGGCTTGCTCATCGCCTCGCAGGAGGGCGCGCGCTTCTCCTACGCGGTGCCCGCGTCGCTCGTGAAGGCGCTCAAGGACGCCCCGAAGGCGAAAGACCCCCTCGCCGGCGTCAGCATGGGTGCCGCCGCCGCCTGGGAGAAGGGCGCCCGCGCCGAGCGCGACAAGCGTTGGGCCGACGCCGAGGCCGCCTTCGCCGAGGCGCTGCGTCTCGAGCCGAAGATGACCAAGGCCGAAAAGCACGTCGCGCGCGCCCTCGCCGGCCAGGACAAGCTCCCCGAGGCCGCGGCCCTGTTCGTCGCCTACCTCGACAAGGAGCCGAAGGACCACGACGCCCTCTTCGAGCTCGCCGAGGTGCAGCGAAAGCGCGGCCGC
>CAYLZW010000550.1:0-2991 GCA_964388085.1 uncultured Myxococcales bacterium
TCGTCGGCGGCGGCCTTCTCGGCCTCCTCGGCGGACTTCTTGAACGGGTCCTTCTCGGGCAGCGCCCCCGCGGCCACCTGCTGCGCGATGACCTTCTCGAGCGCGTACACGACGTTGCGCGCGGCGTCGGCCTTGTAGGTCTTGCCCGCGGTGGAGTCGCGCACCTTCTCGTAGGTGTCGGCGGCCTCCTCGAAGTGCAGCGAGTAGTAGTACGTCTCCGCGAGGTAGAACGTGAGCTCGTACGCCTGCTTGTCGTGCGGGTACTGCACGAGATAGTCGCGGTACGCGGCGGACGCGGCCTCGAACGCCTTGACGCCGAGGTCTTGCTTGCCGTCCTCGAAGTACTTGTTCGCTTGCGTGTGGTAGTAGATGGCCGCTTTGTAGAGGCTCACGCGCGCGAGCTCCTTGGCCTCGCGGCGCGCGTCGCTGTCGTTCAGGTGCGCGTTCGCCCACTCGCTGCCTTCGGAGTAGTTGGCCACGAGCAGATCGCGCTCCGCCGAGGCCTGGTCGAAGAGCCGCTCCCGCTCGTAGGCCTGCACGACGAGGTCTTGCAGCTTGGGCGCGTCGCGGTGCATGGGATCGAGGCCGATGGCGTGCTTCAGCGCCAGCACGGCCTGCTTGTTCTTCGACTGCTTGAAGAGGATGTCGCCGAGGCGTGACATGACGTCGCGCTCGTACGGCTTCTTGCCGGCCTTCGCCGCCGCCGCCGCGAAGTAGTCGATGGCGAAGCGCACGTAGTCGATCTCGACGTCGGCGAACTCGTCCTCGAAGCTGTCGCCCGAGACGAGCCGCTTGTACTCCTCCGAGCGCTGCCAGTTGTCGTCGGAGAACGAGATGGCGACGTACTGCAGCGCCTCCTCCTCGAGCACCGATCCCGAGCCCTCGCCGCCCTCTTCGGCCTTCTTCGCGTACGAGAAGTCGAGCAGCTCGAAGAAGCGCGTCACGCCGTCGTCGAAGCGGTTCGTGAGGTAGTAGGTCCAGGCGAGCTTGTAGAGGCCCTTGTCGTAGAAGGGCGAGCTCGTCTCCGGCACCACCTTCAAGAAGGCCGCGATGGACTCGGGCCACTCCTCTTCGTCGAAGTGGTGGTCGCCGATGCGGAACCAGACCTCGGCGTAGAAGCGGCTGTTCGGATAACGGTCGACGAGGGTGCGCCAGGCGGCCATGCCCTCGTCCGGCTGGCCCTGCGCGTTCAGCGTGTAGCCGAGCAGGTAGTACGCGCCGTCGATGAGGCGGTACTCGGGGAAGCCGGCGATGAGCTGCTGATAGAGCTCGACGGTGCGGTCGAAGTGCTGCGGGGGCTCGCCCGGCGGCTCTCCCTCGCTGCCGGCGTCGGACCACTTCTGGTACTCGTCTCGGAAGGCCTTCATCGCGAGCTGGTACTCGTCGTCGTACTTCTCGAAGTAGAGCTCCGCGAGGCGGAACATGGCGTCCGGCGTGTACTTCGGGTTCGCGGGGTGGCGTTCGAGGAAGCGCTCGAAGGAGGCGATGGCGTCGAGGCGGAAGCGGCGCTCGGCGGCGATGACGGGCGCGAGCGCCTTGTCGTAGTTGGCCTCGATGGAGGCGCGGCGCTCCTTGTACTTGCGCTCGGAGACGAGGCGGACCTGCTCGCGGAAGTCTCGCGCCTCGTCCTCGTAGCGACGTACCAGCTCGCTCAGCGCCTGCAGGCGCGCGGCGTCATCCGCGTCGCTGATGGGAGCGGCCGGCGGGCGCTGCGCGGTTTCGACCGCGGGAGCCGCGGCGTCGGCGGGGCCTCCCGCGGCGGCGGTGGGCGCTCCGGGGCCAGCCGCTTCCGAATCCGTGGCGTCGTCGCCGCTCGCGGCCGGGGCGTCGGCGGCGGTCGCGGCGGGCTCGTCACCGGCCGCCGCGCCAGCCTGCGCGTGGGCGACGAGCGGCGCCACGGTGAGCGCCGTGGTGAGCAGAGCGAGCGGGAGCGGGCGAGCGCGGGACATCAGTCGGTCGCCTCGTCTTTCGTGAGGTCCGCGTAGGCCTGGTTGAGATCGGTGAGCTCCTCTGCCTTCTGGCGCTGCAGGCGTCCGATCTTCTCCGTCTCGCGCTGCTTGCGCGCGAACGCGGTGTCGATGATGCCGACGTCGGCGCGCACCACGATCTCGTGCACCTCGGCGCGGACGTGCTCGAGGGCGAAGCGCGTGGCGTCGTCGCGAATGGCGGTGGCCGCCGTGTTCACCCCCTCGACCTCCCCGGCGTAGCGGCGCAGGTTCTCGCGCTCGTTGTCGATGAGCTGCTGCACACCGGCGACGTGCGAGTCGACCACGGCGTTGAGCGCCGCGAGGAACGTCCGGCTGCGCTCGTACAGCGCCAGCGCGCGGCGGTCGGCCGCGCGCAGCCGCTCGGCCTCCGATCCGCTGACGAGCTGCGCGAGCAGGCGGTTCTCCTCGTCGAGCGTGTCCGAGTACAGCGCGCGCAGGTCGCGCTCGGAGGCGCCCTTGCCGCCGGACAGCGTCGTGTTGAGCTTGGCCTCCTCGATCGCGTGCGCGATGCGATCGCGCTCCGCCTGCCAGATGTCGACGATGGTGAGGAACTCCTTGATCTTGCGCTTGGTGTTCTCGAGCGCCTGGGGCGCCATGTCCGTCGACTCGGTAGCCTGCGCGTAGAGCATGTCGATGGCGGTGAGCTGCGCGCGCTTTTGTTGGATCTGCAGCGTGAGCTCGTGCAGCTCGCGCTCCAGGCGATCGTAGCCCTCGTCGAAGCGCGTCTTGCGCGCGGCGAAGGCCTCTCCCGTCGTGGGCAGCGAGGCCACCTTGGTAGCGAGCGCGAGCCGGCGCGCCTTCACCTCTTCGAGGCGCGCGAGCTGGTCGTCGGAGAGCGCGCCGAGCAGCTCGTGCTGCAGGTCGGCGAGACGCGCGCGTGAGGCGAGCACGTTGTTGTTGAGGCTGAGCGAGCGCGTCAGCCCCTCGTGCAGCTCGGGGAAGAGCTCGGCGCGGTTGTCGCTCGTGATGAGCGCCTCGAGCTTCACGAGCATCTTCTCGGCGG
>CAYLZW010000551.1:0-2985 GCA_964388085.1 uncultured Myxococcales bacterium
GAAGCGCTGCAGCACCTCGGCGTAGCTCATGTCCTCGAGGTCGCCGAAGTAGGGCTTCGCGGTCGACGCGAGCGCCTTCACGATCTCGTCCTTGCGCGCCGCGACCCGCTCCGCGTCACCGGCGACCTCGTCGAGCAGGCGGCCGGCCTTCGCGGCGTCGTTGTCGAGGTAGTAGATGCTGGCGTCGAGCTGGCTGCGGCCGCTCGTGACCTCGCCTGCGGCCTGGCCGTCGAGCGGCCACTCCTCGCTGCCCGGCGCGCGCGCGAGGGCCTGCTTCACGGCGTCGGAGGTGCACGCCTCCTTGCACGCCATGAGGCGGGTGCCGAGGAAGACGGCGTCGACGGGCATGGCCGCGAAGCCGAGGCGCTCCGACCACTCCCCGGTGATGTACGCGCTCGCCTGCTCCTCGTTGGCGATGCCGCCGCCGACGGCGAGCACGACGTTGTCACGCGCGCGCAGCTCGCCGTAGAGGCGCAAGAGGAGGTCGTCGAGATCTTCCCAGGAGTGGTGCCCGCCGGCGCGCCCGCCCTCGAGGTGCACGAAGAGCGTGAGCTCGGGAGCGGCGTCGGCGATGGCCAACACCTCCTTGAGCTGCGCGTCGTTTCCGGGCTTGAGCGCGTTCCACGTGATGCCGTGCGCGTCGAGCTCCCGCAGCAGCGCGACGGCCTCGTCGAGGGGAGGCACGCCGGCGCTGATGGTGACGCCGGTGATGGGGTAGCCCTCGTCCTTCAGCTTGAAGACGAGGCGCTCCTTCGCGAAGTGCAGGCCCCACAGATAGGGGTCGAGGTAGAGCGCGTTGAAGACGATGCCCTGGCCGGGCTCGAGGCCGCGCGCGATCTCGTCGAGCCGGGCGCGCAGGATGCGCTCGGTGACCTGTCCGCCGCCGGCGAGCTCGGCGACGAAGCCGGCGTTGGCCGCGGCGACGACGATGGGCGCCTCCACGGTGGTCGGCGTCATGCCCGGCAGCAGCACGGGTGGCCGCCCCGTGGCGCGCGTGAAGCGGTTGTCCGCGCGGCGCTCTCCGCTCGGCAGCACGGCCAGGCGGGGTCGGAAGGTGCTCCAACGAGCCGGACACGACGGCGCGTGACGAGCGTCGAGCACGGCGTCGAGATCGCCCGCGCGGGCACACGAGAGCACGCGAACGCCCCGCCCCTTGAGCGCGGAGCCGGTCAGACGAGCGACACCCTCGCCCGGGCCGACGTCGACGAGGTGGCTGGCGCCGGACCGCTCGAGCGCCAGCGCCACGCGCTGCCAGGAGGTGGCGTCGACGAGCACGCTGGACGCGAGCGAGGCCGCGAGATCGGCGCCGATGGCGACGGCGTCCCCCGTGCGCGGATCGAGCAGCGGCAGCCGGAGCGCCGCCGGGTCGATGACGAAGCCGAGGCGCGCGATGTCCTCGCACAGGCGCGTGTAGGCCTCGCGCATGAGCTCGTGATGGAACGGACCGCTGACGGGCAGGTACTCCCAGCGCAGCACCGGCACGCGGCCCGCGGCCTTGCCCTTCGCCTTCGCCTTGGCGCGCTCCTCGCGCTGCTTGACGACGACGCGGCGCAGGCGCTCGAGCTCCTCGGGGGCGCCCGACAGCGTCTGGTAGTAGGGCGCGTTCTCGACGGCGATGCGCACGTCCGCGCCGGCGCGCGCGATGGCCGCGTTCAGCTCGACGGCCAGCAAGCCGCCCACCGCCGCCATGGGAGACGGCACGCCGGCGCCGTCCTCGTCAGCGCGGGCGAGCAGCTCGGGCGAGGGCGCGAAGGGCAGCGCCTGCTCCATGCGCAGGCCCTGGTAGAGGTAGTAGCTGGCGTAGGCCTGCGCGCGCTGGATGCGTGCGGCGAGGTCGTGCTCGTGCCAGAGCTCCGAGAAGCAGGCCGCCGCGAGCGTCCCCTGGCTGTGACCGGCGACGCCCACGACGGCGTCCGTGCCGAGCAGCGCGTCGAGGCCGGCGTCGAGCAGGGCCTCCGTGCGGGCCATCTGCGTCACGAACAAGCACGGCGCCGACACCGCCGCGCGCAGCAGCACGTCGTCGCTCGGGCGCTCCCCGGCCAGCCAGCGCGACAGCGGCAGCCCCTCGTCGAGCGCGGCGGCGTCGGCGAGAGAGAGGGACGCGACCTCGCGCTCGACGTGCGCGGCGAGGCGGAACGCGAAGGTGCGCGCGCGCTCCGACGAGGCCACGATCGCCAGCAGCTCGTCGAGCCAGAGCGCGCCTTGCCCGGCGAAGGTGAACGCCAGGCGGGCGTGTCCGTGCAGCGCGTCGCGCACCAGCGCGGGCCACGGCTCGCGCGCGCTGCCGTCGAGCGTCGTGCGGGCGAGGCGTCGATCGACGGCGGCCCGGCTGCGCTTGAGCCGGGACGACTCCCAGCCCCCGCTCACCGGCGCGCGATGCGACCCGCCCGCCGAGGACACGTCGCCGAGGACAGGATCACGCGCAGGGGTGGACAGCGGGACGTTCGTACGATCCGACATGGACTCTCCGGCCGGCGTTCTCACCGGCTTTGGGACAACAGGTTCGCGAAGCGCTCGGTGGTGACGAGCAGCTGGCGGCACTGCTCGTCGTAGTGGCCCGCCTCGGGCTCGACGATGTGCTGCGAGATGGAGCCGATGAAGCACGAGAACAGCAGCCCGGCGATGAGCCGGATCTGTTCCTCGTCGTGATAGGGCGCGAAGGCCGGACGGATGACGTCGGCGAGCGAGTCGCGCACGCGCGCCATGAAGCGGGCGAGCGCCTCGCGCAGGGCGGGGTTTCGCTGCGACTGCACGAGCCCGTCGAGCCAGATCGGCAGCACGCGGCGTCCTCGTCGTCCCTCGCGGCTCAGGGCGGCGAGCAGCGTCGCCACCGGGTCCCCCGAGGTGAAGGCCTGCCGGAACTGCCCGAGCACCTCGCGCTCCACCTCGTCGGCCCAGACCTCGAGGATGTGCAGGAACACCGCCTCCTTGCTCTCGAAGTACCAGTAGAAGGCGCCCTTCGAGATGCCGGCCTCGCGGCAGATC
>CAYLZW010000552.1:0-2953 GCA_964388085.1 uncultured Myxococcales bacterium
AGCACGTCCATCTCTCGGGCGGCGCCGGCATCGGCGGCGTGCTCGAGCCGCTGCAGGCCGGTCCGGTCATCATCGAGGACGGCTGCTTCATCGGCGCGCGCGCGGAGGTGGCCGAGGGCGTCATCGTCGAGCAGGGCGCCGTGCTCGCCATGGGGGTCTACCTCGGCGCCTCGACCAAGATCGTCGACCGCGAGAGCGGCGAGATCCACATCGGCCGGGTGCCGGCGTACTCCGTCGTCGTGCCGGGCACGCTGCCCGGCAAGCCGATGAAGGACGGCAGCCCCGGCCCGAGCCTGTACTGCGCCGTCATCGTGAAGCGGGTCGACGAGAAGACGCGCGCGAAGACGTCCATCAACGAGCTCTTGCGCGACTGAGCTTGGAGCGTGCATGTCGTCGGAAGCGGTGCGCCTCGCGCAAGAGCTGATTCGCGTCGAGAGCGTCACGCCCGACGCGGGTGACGCGCTCGAGCTCGTCGCCGCGCGCTTGCGACCGCTCGGCTTCGTCATCGACACGGCGGTGTTCGACGACGGCGGCGGGCCTCCCGTACCGAACCTGTACGCGCGCCTCGGCAGCGAGGCGCCGAACCTCTGCTTCGCGGGGCACACCGACGTCGTCCCCGTCGGCGCGCGCGCTGGCTGGGCGCACGATCCGTTCGCCGGCGTCATCGAAGACGGCGCCTTGCACGGGCGCGGCGCCGCCGACATGAAGTCCGCCATCGCCGCCTTCGTCGTGGCGGTGGAGCGCTATCTACGCGCGAGCGGCGACGAGCGGCGCGGCTCCCTCTCGGTGCTGCTGACGGGCGACGAAGAGGGCCCCGGCGTGAACGGCACCAAGCGCATGCTCGAGCGCCTGCACGCGCGCGGCGAGCGACTCGACTACTGCATCGTGGGCGAGCCGACCAACCCGAGCGCGCTCGGCGAGATGATCAAGATCGGGAGGCGCGGCAGCCTGCACGGTGTGCTGCGGGTGTTCGGCAGCGCCGGTCACGTCGCGTACCCACACCTGGCCGACAACCCCATCCCGAAGCTCGTCGAGATGCTGCGCCAGCTGACGGCGACGCCGCTCGACGAGGGGAACGCGCACTTTCAGCCCTCGAACCTCGAGCTGCTCGATCTCTCGGTGGGGAACGACGCGGACAACGTCATCCCAGCCGCCGCGCGCGCTCGCTTCAACGTTCGCTTTAATGACGAATTCACGCCGGAGCGCCTGCAGGCCGAGATCGTGCGGCGCTGCGACCGCGCGGGCGCGAGCTATGACATCGAGTGGCGGCTCTCGGGCGACGCGTTCTTGACGCCCCCCGGCTTCCTCACCGACTGCGTGTCCGACGCCGTGCTCGCCCGCCTCGGCCGGCGACCGGAGCTATCGACCTCCGGCGGCACCTCCGACGCGCGCTTTTTGAAAGACCTCTGCCCGGTGGTCGAGCTCGGCCTCGTCGGCGCGACCATGCACAAGGTGGACGAGCGCGTGCTCGTGTCCGACATCGACGCGCTGACCGACATCTACGAGGACATCCTGCGCCGGGTGTTGAGGCCGGCATGAGCGCGATCAAGGACGCCGCCGACTGGAGCACCTGGGCGAGCGCGCTCGCGAAGCGCGACGACGTCATGGCGTCGCTGCGCGCGCGGCACGGAGCGCCCGAGCCGCGCCCGCCGGCGGGCTCGTCCTTCGTCTCCTTGGCGCACGCCATCGTGTTTCAGCAGCTCGCCGGCGCGGCGGCGCGCACGATCTGGGGACGGGTGCAGGCGACGGTCGGGCGCCCCTTCACACCCGAGCGCGTGCTGGCGGTGCCCGAGTCCGCGCTGCTCGCCGCCGGGCTCTCGAACGCAAAGCGCCGCTCCATTCACGACCTGGCGGCGAAGGCGGCGTCGGGAGAGCTGAAGCTCCTCGGGCTCTCGCGCCTCGCCGACGAGGAGGTCATCGAGCGGCTCGTCACCGTGCGCGGGATCGGACGCTGGACCGCGGAGATGTTCCTGCTCTTCAAGCTGCGTCGCCAGGACGTGTGGCCGGTGACCGACTTCGGCGTGCGCAAGGGCTTCATGCGCGCCTACGGCCTGTCGGACATGCCGGCGCCCGCCGCGCTGCACGCCGAGGGAGAGCGCTTCAAGCCGTACCGCTCGGTGGCGGCTTGGTACCTTTGGCGAGCCTGCGAGGATCAGGGTCTGGCGCTGGCGCCCGCTCGTCCCGCTCGAGCGAGCACGACGACGACGACGACGACGACGACGACGACGACGCGATCGAAGGGGAGGAAGACATGATGCATGACCCCACGCTGCGCGGGCCGGCCTACCTCGAAGAGCCCATCGCCTTCGAGCTGATGAAGCTGCTGCTGCAGATCGCCTGGTCCGACCACGAGCTCCAGCCGGACGAGAAGGAGACCGTGCTGAACCTCGCGGACGCGCTGTTGCCGAGCGACGCGCGCCTCGCCGAGGTGCAGCGCTGGCTCGACGGCGCCGCGCCGCTGCCACCGCCGGATCTGGCCGTGCTGCGCGCGCACAAGGTCGACGTCCTGCTCGAGGCCAAGCGCGTCATCCTGGCGGACGGCGAGTTCGGTGACGACGAGCAGCGCACGTTCATCCAGGTCGAGCGGCTGTTGTCGTAGGGGGTTTCGTGGCGAGGCGCCTGTGCCCGGCCGGTCGGAGTGTTAGCTTGTCGTCGTGAGCGAAGAGCTACCCACAACCCCTGGCGCGACCTTCACGCAGCCGAGCGGCGCGCGCGAGCCCGTGGTCGAGCTCGAGCTCGATCGACGGGCAGCGACCCTCGACGGCATCGAGACGGACACGTGCGTCCAGTGCGGCGAAGCCAAGGCGTCGGTGCATGGCGCGCTGAAGATCTCCGGGCGCTTCTCGAGCATCGATCTGCGCGTGGCCATCTGCAGCGGCTGTCGGGAGCGCACGCGCGCGGCGTACGCGAAGGTCGGGCGCTTCGAGCGCGTGGTGCGCGGCGTCTACCTCGC
>CAYLZW010000553.1:0-2946 GCA_964388085.1 uncultured Myxococcales bacterium
CCTCACCCTCACCCTCACCCTCACCCTCACCCTCACCCTCACCCTCACCTTCGCCTTCGCCCGCGATGGCGCTGAAGTCGATCCCGCTCGCGTCGACGCATCGATCGGAGAGGCAGGTCAGCCCGGCGGCACAGGAGCCGTCGTCCGCGCACACGCAACGCTCGAGCCCCTCCGTGCACTCGTCCGTGGTAGGAGCGAGAGGGCAGGCGGCCAGATGGCACATGAGCACGGTCGTGACTGCGCAGAGGGCAGCGCGGCCTGGTCGGAACGAGTGCGTCATTGGCTGCAATCCATGTCGAGATTGATCCAGTTCTGCGTCAGGCACCAATTGCCGCTGCTGGTGCCGTCGCCGTTCTCGACGTACGTGCAGATGGTCTGTCCCTCGGAGTCGCACTCCTCCCCCACCTCGCGCACGGGATCCCAATCGTCGCAGCGCACGGCGCAGAAACAAAGGTCCTGGTTCCCCTCGAACCAGATGAAGCTCCCACGGCGGCAGGTCGTGGGTGGAAACGCATTGCAGGCCGTGTAGAGGTCCTCTCCCTGGAAGGCGGTCTGCCCTGTGGCGAACTCCACGCACTGGGCTTCACCTTCCCCCTCACCTTCCCCCTCGCCTTCGCCTTCACCTTCGCCCTCACCTTCACCTTCGCCTTCACCTTCGCCCTCACCTTCGCCCTCACCTTCGCCCTCACCTTCGCCCTCACCTTCGCCCTCGCCCTCACCTTCGCCCTCACCTTCGCCTTCGCCTTCGCCCTCACCTTCACCGCCTGGGCCGGCGTCTCGCGGCTGGTAGGTGCTGAGATCGACGCAGATCTCGGACAGGCACACGAGGTCGGCATCACAGCCGCCACCGCTCGTGCAGGGGCAGGTCTCGCTGCCGACCTCACATGCAGTCGACGACGGGGGCGTGGGGCATCCAGGGAGGGCGAGCGCGAAGACGCCGCACGCCAGGACGAGGAGGGCGCGGATCGGTCCGAGCGAGTGCGTCACGTCGACTCCGAGGCTGCAAAGACGCCGGAAGCGCGGGTGTGCGATGCGGATACCACGCCGCTGGAACACGTGACGTCTACTCCGCGACGTCAGGTTCGGCGGGGGGCGCGTCGCTCGCGAACCCGGAGTCCGCTTCGGTGTCGCTGACGGGGAGCGGGACGGCGGTCACGACGCCTTGGTAGCCCCAGAAGGGGTCACACAGCCCGACGACGCGCTCGGCCGCGCCAATGGGGGCCTCGTCCGCGAAGCGGGACTGCGCAGCGGGGCCGCCCTCTCGGGAGAGGACGCGGCAGCGTTCGGTGTCGAGGCAGTCCAGGCCCGACGTGCAGGTGTTGGTGCAGAGCTCGACGTCGACGCCTCGCTCCCAGTGGACGAATCCTTCGGGGCAGGTCGCAGGGGGCTCAGCGATGGGCGAAGGTGTACCCTGAGTAGCGATATGCGCGCGATAGGCGGCGCGGGTGGCGACGCGTCTGGCCCGGGCGCTGTCATCCTCTACGGTTGCGGTGGATTCCTGAGCGTGCGCCGGTGAGCCGCTGCCGACTGTCGCGACGAGCACTGTCAGGCCGGCGATTGCCAGCAATGCGGCGAGGGCGAAGCGTCGTGTTGCCATCTTGGATCGATCCCTCTGGCTGAGTGCGTCGTCGATAGTGTCACGACCTACCGCTGCAAGCAACGAGGGCGCGCGGGTGGGACCGAGCCCCGCTGCTCTCGGGTCACGGCCGCTCCTCGTCGTTCCTGCCGCCTTCGCGGCGCGCATTGGCTTTGCAAATGCGCGAGTGGAGCGAGGGAAGGCCGCCGGCGCGGCGCTCGCTGGCTTCTCTTTAGCCGCCGTTCTCGCTGACGTGCGAGCGGCGTGACGGCGGGCCATCGACGACAAGCCCGGGCTTGTCGGCGATGCCGAAGCGAAGCGGCCGCGTTGCGCTTCGTGCCGCGCGGGGCGGGCGGGGCGGGCGGCGACGGGCTCGCGACGGCGCGGAGCGCGGCGCGTGCTCGGCGCACGTGCGCTGTCTCGTGGAGTGACGAGGGTGGGCCGGCCAGGTGGTGCGGGAGGCTGCCGATCGGCGGTTATGCTCGCGGCGCGCGACGTCGGCGTGCGCGATGGCCGGCACGGTCGGCGCGTGCGTCGTCGTCGGACGCTGGTGCCGGAGGTGCTGGAGGAACTGCCGGTACCACGGCGAACCAGAGGGGGACTCTCTCGTCGCGCGCAAGGGGCGCTTCCGCTGTGGATGCAGCCCAAGACGCCAGGCGGAGAGCGCCGCACTCACACACCATCGACAAAATCGAGATACTCGGGCTCGACTCGAAGGTCGTTCGCATAACCGCCAAATCGGTCGTCGACCTCCGCGCTAACGTCCAAGATGACATCGCCCTCTTCGGTGTACCCGTCGACCGGGAAGATCTTCCCTACGCAGTAGTGCACGATGGCCCTGGATTGCTCGGGTAGCTGGTCTGCCCATGGGGGGGCCTGACGCAACCTCGCATACGTTCGCTTCAATGCTGTACCTATTTGCTGCAAATGCATCTGCAGTGACGAGTGCGACAGCCACGCCGGGCTTTGGAGTGGGCGGCGTGCTTCGCAGCCGTGCAGGCATCCGCCTGTGTCTTTCCAGACGCCAGCCCATCGACGTAGCCAGTGCACGTGGGATCCGGTGCTGGCACTACCGCGCATCGCGCGGTACACGTCCAGCGACCGCGGCCGGCCGCCTCCTGCTCCTCACAGGGGCGTTTGCTGGGTGCGTCGTCGCAGTATCCAAGAATGTGGCAGAGCAGCCATGCCGTGGCGCCTGCAGATGCACCCGGGTCCGGCGTAGGTGCCGGAGCCGGGGCCGGCGCAGGCGGTGGTGCGGGTCCGGCCGGTGTGCCCGGGGTCGCTGGCGGCTCGGGGACACACTCGGGCCGAAGCGTGCCCCCCGGTCCATGACACGTTGAGGGCCAGCGACCATTGGGATCTTGGTAGTA
>CAYLZW010000554.1:0-644 GCA_964388085.1 uncultured Myxococcales bacterium
CGGCTTCGGGCGCTTTGGCTCAGGGGTGCGCTTCGCCGGCGTCGACGAGATCGCGATCGACGACGCCGCCGCCCTGCGGCCGCAGGCGCTCACGTTCGCGATCTGGGCGCGGGCGACCACGACGTCGGATCGCGCCATCGCCGAGGGCGCCGGCGGCCAGTCCGGCTACGGCTGGCATCTCTCTCGCGCGAGCGAGCTCGTCGAAGCGAGCCTCGTCGACGCGACGGGCACCGTCCACACGTTGAGCCAGCCGTCCGCCGCCTTGGGCCCGGAGTGGACGCACGTGGCGCTGGTCGTCGAGCCGGGCGTCGAGGCGGCGCTGTACGTGAACGGGGTGAGCGTCGACTCCGTGCCCTGGCCGGCTGAGGGCTTACGCTACAACCCCTCGGACGCGCCGATGCAGATCGGCGATTGCAACAACGTCACCGAGTGGACCGGCGACCTCGACGAGGCGGTGCTCTATTCGCGGGCCCTCGCGCCCGACGAGGTCCGCGCTCTCTACCAGCGCGCGGCCGTGCTCGACGCGGTGGGAGATCGACACGGAGAGAGCTTCGGCGCCGAGAACGTGCCCGGCGCTCACGACGGGGCGCTGGCGTTCGACGGCACGGCGGACCTCGCGTACGTGCTGAACGCGCTGTCTTTGG
>CAYLZW010000554.1:654-2937 GCA_964388085.1 uncultured Myxococcales bacterium
CTCTTGCACGGCAGCTCGCTCGACGACGACGCGAACGTGCCCGCCGGCGCCCTCGTGGTGAAGCTCGAAGCCACCGCGGCGCCGGCGCGCCTGTGGTCCGAGACCACGAGCTGGCAGGCAGGTCGCTGGTACTCGTTCGCCGTCGTCTGGGACCCCGACACGCCGAGCGAGCGCCACCTCTACGTCGACGGCGCGCTCGACGAGGGCGGGGCGCAGCCGGGCCTCGCCGCCATCTCCGCCGCGAGCGGGCAGCTCGTCCTCGGGCAGGGCCTTCGCGAGAACGCCGACGGCCAGCTCGTGACGACGGGCTTCGCCGGCGCGCTCGACGACCTGATGGTCTACCGGCGAAAGCTGACGCCGTCGGAGATCGCCGCGTACGACGACGTCGCCGAGCTCTGCGCTCCTTGACGCGGAACGTGGCGGAGCTCAAGACGTGTCTTCAATATCGGTCGAAGCTGGTTCGGGAGCTTGCTCCCGAACGACGCGTTTCGTCTCGGCGCGACGGCTCGGAGCATGAGGGGAGGTGTGCGCGCAAGCGCATACACGAGGGGGCGAGCCCCCTCGCAGAATTACGCGGCGCCGCGGCGAGCGGCCGGCACGGCGCGCGTGCGCTCGACGTGGAACACCTGCTCGCCGAACACCGCGAGCGGCTCCCGCGCGGTCACGAGCACGGTGAGGTTGCTCGCCCCGTTGATCCAGCGCTCGAGCGTGTCGGCTGCGAGCACGCTCAGGTCGTCGAAGCCGTCGATGACGAGGAGCGTCGGGTGGCGGCACGCGAGGGCGGTCTCGACGGCGCTGATGGCGTCCGCGGTGCCGTCCGGGACCGGGCCCATGCCGAGCGCCTCGGCCACCGTCTCGAGTAGCTCCCGCAGCGTGCCCACGTGCGAGACGTCGCAGTGGAAGGCGCCGCCCTCGAAGCGCTCCTGCTGTGCACGGCCGAGGCTGCGCGCGAGCACGCTCTTGCCCGCGCCCGCGTCGCCCACGAGCGTCACGAGCTGGTGCCTCGACAGCAGCGTCGAGACCTCGGCGAGCTCGCGCAGCATGCCCTTCGGCTCGCTGCGCTCCTCGTCGGGCACGATGCGCGGCGCCGTCGGGGGCGCCACCGGGACGGACAGGAGCTTCGCGAGGCGATCGCGCTTGGAGCTCGAACCGAGCGCGCGGCCGCTGCCGCTCCCACTCCCACTGGCGCTACGCGAAACGACGGTGCGGTCCTCGTGCTGCATGTGACGTACATCTCACCACATGCGATCCGTGACCAGCGCGCGGCCCTGAAAGTTTCTGTCCAATTGACGCGTTACGTCACGGACAGGGGCGTCACAGGTTCAGCGTGAGGAAGCCGCCGGCGAGACCCGCGAGCGCGTACAGCTCCGGTACGCCGGTGGCGAGCAGCGCCTGGCCCTGGTCCATCTGGCCGTTGTTGATCGACTTGATGCAGGCCGCCGCCGTGCGCGCCTGGCCGAACGCCGAGAAGAGGTTCGGCAGGCCGCAGATGATGCCGGCGAGCGCGACCTTGAGCGGGTCGGTGCCGCCGACGAGGCCCTGGATCATGAGGAACGCGATGGCGAACGAGTACAGGCCCTGCGAGCCCGGCATGACGGCGGGGATGAAGGCCGCGCCGCGCGTCTCGCGATCGCAGGCCGCGTAGGCCGAGAGCGACACGGAGAGCGCGATACCCGACGACAGGATGCCGATGCCGATGCCCACGAAGCCGAGGAACAGCATGATCTGCAGCGTCGTCGGCAGCGCGGAGGGCGCGACAGCTTGGTTCTGCGCGAACGCGGCCGGCGCGAAGAGGAGGACGGGGAGGAGGGCGATCAGCGAGCTCTTGATGCGGGTGTTCATGCGAGCGACCTGCGACGGAGCGGGCTGTATTCCAGCTGTCCGCCATCAATGCACTTGCTTCCGTACTCGAGGAAGATCAAGCGACTGGTGTGGATGTAGAGGGACAACAACGAGAGCAGGAAAACGAAGAAGTGCCCGACGACGGCGAACACGATGGTGACCGGGAGCGGCATCTGCCCGCCGACCTGGTTCACGACGAGCATCATGATGGCGCCGGAGAGGGCGATGCCGAACAGGCGCATGTGGCTGAGCACGTCCTGCAGGAGGCCGGCGGGCCCTGAGTAGAGCGTCCACAGCACGTTGCCGATGCGCGCCTTGTCGCCGAACACCGGGTCGGGGAACACCACCCAGGCGAGCACGGCGACGACGACGAGCCCGATGCCGATGTTCGTGCCCCACTCCTTCGTGAGCGCGAGCAGCTCGGCGGGAGGCGCCTGCCAG
>CAYLZW010000555.1:0-2919 GCA_964388085.1 uncultured Myxococcales bacterium
CCAGCTTCTCCTCGATGGCGCGCGGGTAGACGCGCTTTCCGTCGCGGAGCGTGATCACCTCGTTGTGGCGCGCGACGACGCTGATGCGGCCGTCCTTGTCCACGCGCCCGAGATCGCCCGTGCGCAGCCAGCCGTCCTTGCCGAGCGCGCGCTGCGTGGTGACGTCGTCGTCGAGATAGCCGAGCATGACGTGGTCGCCGCGCGTGACGATCTCGCCGACGCCGTCCTCGGTCACGTCGCGGATCTCGACCTCCATGCCGGGCAGCGGCCGCGTGCGCCCGCGCGCGTCGCCGAGCGCGACGACGGGCGCGGCCTCGGTCAGCCCGTAGCCCTGCTTCAGCTCGATGCCGAGGTTCTTGAACGTGTCCGCCGTGTGCTTCGGCAGGTGCCCGCCCGTCGAGACCATGAAGCGAATGCGGCCGCCCAGGCGATCATGGATGGGACGGAAGAGCACGCGCCCGAGGTTCACGCCGAGCGCCTTGCCGAGGGTGCGGTTCAACGTCAGCCCGGCCTGGAAGGCCGCCTCCGCGAACGGCCCCGCCTGGCTCAGCTCGTCGTAGATCTTTTCCTCGAGCTCCTCCCAGACCTGCGGCACGCCGATCATGGCCGTGATGCCGGCCGCCTGGAACGCGTCCGACAGCTTCTCGGCGCTGAGCTCGTCGACGTAGGTGACGTGCGCGCCACGCAGCAGCGGCAAGAGGAGGCCGCACGTCAGCTCGAAGGTCTGGTGCAGCGGCAGCACGCTCAGGCCGGAGTCTCGTCGACCGATCTTGAACAGCGGCGCCACGCTCGCGAGCACGGCCGTGATGTTCTTGTGCGTCAGCACGACGGGCTTGGCGGCGCCCGTCGTCCCCGCGGTGAACGGGATCAACGCCACGTCGTCGGGCGAGACCCACACCTCGGGCGGCGTCACGTCGCCCCCGGCGCTGAGCGGCTCCGTCAGCTCCACGAGGTCGAGACAGGCGGCCTCCCCCACCGTCTCGATGGAGGGACCGAGCAGCGCGTACTCGGCGCCCACGCGCTCGATGCGCCGGCCGATGTCGGCAGGGTCGAGCTCGGGATCGAGCGGCACGACGCTGGCGCCGGCCGCGAGGATGCCGAAGAAGCCGACGCCCCACTCCGGCGCGTTCTTCGCGACGAGCGCCACGCGATCACCCGGGTGAACGCCTACGTCGGCGAGCCGCGCGGCGCAGAGGTGGGCCCGCCGTCGCAGATCGCGATAGCTGACGCTCTCGAGCGCGCTCTCTTCGCCGGCGCCCTGCACGAGGCGCTGCAGCGCGACGCGGCCGCCCTCGCGATCGGCGATCTCGTCGAGAAACGCGAGCAGATCGCTGAAGCGCTCCTCGGCGCGCGGCCGCTTGAACAAGCGCGCCTCGAGGTGCGGGAACACCCACTTGCGCAGGCCGGGGATGTGCACCTCGAGCAGATAGGTGCGCCAATCGAGCTCGTGCGGCGTGTAGGCGAGCTTCTCTTTGTCGACGTCATTGCAGCGCCGGTACAGCGCGCGCGCGTTGTCGCCGCGGAAGGTGTAGTTGAGCTCGGCGATGAAGGGCAGGAAGGCGCGCATCACCGCCTCCGAGCCCTTCAGCTGCTTCTCGAGCCCCGAGACGCTCTTCTGCAGCGACGACGCCAGCGGCGCCACGGGCGTCTGCTTCAGCGCCTTCAGGCCTTGTGTCAGCGCTCCCGCCGCCCGGCGCATGGCCGGCGCGCTCTGACGCTCCCAGATCTCGGGCGGCACCGGATGCGGCTGCACGCGCGCGTACACACGGTTCAGCAGGGGGTTTCCTCGCCGGCGAGAGCGCATGTAGCGACGCTTCGCGAGGCCGGTGAGCTCGATCAGCCGGTGCATGGTGAACGCGTTCGAGTCGCTGGTGCCGAGCTGGTTCACCATGGCGTGCTCGCCGCGCAGGAGCGCCGCCAAACACAGCACCGTCCCCGCGCACACGTGGTCGACGGGGATGAAGTCCATCTTGTGGCCGGCGCGCGACGGGTACTGCACCTGTCCGTGCAGGGCCATGTAGATGAGCGGCGCCGAGGTGTTGATGCCCTCGTTCCAGCCGACGCAGGGATACGCCAGCGACGACTCGACGATGGCGGGCCGCACGATGGTGAAGGGCACGCCGCTGTCGGCGAGGAGCTGCTCCCCGACCGCCTTCGTGTATGTGTAGGTGTTCGGCCAGCCCCAGTGTTGGGCGCGCTGGCTGCCCTCCTCGACGAGCTTGTCGTCGAGGTAGCGCTCGCGCTCCTTGTTCACCGCGTGCTTGAAGGGCTCCCCCGAGGTCGGCTGATCGCGCGCGCGCAGCTTCTGGCGCGCGGCGTCCTCGAACAGGGAGGTGAGCTGTCCGTCGTCGGCGCGCGCGCGTACGTGGCGCGAGATCTCGAGGCCTTGCTCGAGCTCCCGACGAGGATCCCAGTGGAAGCGATCGAGCTCGTCACACTTCGGGAAGG
The DNA here is from genome assembly GCA_964388085.1 of uncultured Myxococcales bacterium. GTDB lineage: Bacteria > Myxococcota > UBA727 > UBA727 > CAYLZW01 > CAYLZW01. The sequence goes on from CAYLZW010000555.1 coordinate 2,449, forward strand.
GCCACAGGCGAGGGTCCTCCTCGGGGACCTCGCCCGTTCGATAGCCGGCGACGTAGCAAGTGCTCGTGTGCAGCAGCGGCGCCGCGCCGGCGGCGTCGTCGTCGGGCCCGAGGCCGCGCAGCTGCTTGCAGAGATCGACGAGGTGCAGCACGCCGAGCGCGTTGACCTGGAAGCCCTCGTCGATGGGCGGCGTGAAGCTGACGACACCGGCGACGTTCACGACCGCGTCCACGCCCTCGTCGCGCAGGCGCTGGAAGGTGACGTCGTCGATGCCCGCGCGCGGCTTGGTGACGTCACCGAGGATGGGCGTCACGCGCGCGCTCACCCAACGCTCGGCCTCGTCGTCGCTCATACCTTCGCGCACGGGATCGAAGCAGGGCGACGGCCACAGCTCGGTGAGGAAGCGCTCCTCGGGGGAGAGCCCCGTCTTCGGACGCACCATCAAGTACATGTGCCCGAGCTCGGGGAACT
>CAYLZW010000556.1:0-2913 GCA_964388085.1 uncultured Myxococcales bacterium
GACTGCCCCGGGCACGTTCAGTACACGCGCAACATGGTGACGGGCGCGAGCGCGGCCAGCCTCGCCATCATCCTCATCGACGCGCGCCAGGGCGTCATCGAGCAGACCCGGCGCCACTCGTTCCTGGTCTCGCTCCTGCGCTGCCCGCACATCGTCGTCGCCGTCAACAAGATGGATCTGGTCGGCTACGACGAGAAGGTGTTCGACAAGGTGCGCCAGGACTTCCGCGAGTTCTCCGCCAAGCTCGAGGTGCAAGACCTCACCTTCGTGCCCATCTCGGCGCTGAAGGGCGACAACGTCGTCGAGCGCTCGGCGCACATGGGCTGGTACCAGGGCCCGACGCTGTTGAACCACCTCGAGAACGTGCACATCGCGTCGGACGCGAACCTCATCGACGCCCGCTTCCCGGTGCAGTGGGTCATCCGCCCGCAGACGAAGGACCCGACGTTCGACTACCGCGCCTACTCGGGCCAGGTCGCGGCCGGCGTGTTCAAGAAGGGCGATGACGTCGTCGTGCTGCCGTCGGGGTTTACGACCAAGATCGCCGCCATCGACACCGCCGGAGGCGGCGAGCTCGACGAAGCGTTTCCCCCCATGAGCGTCGCGCTGCGTCTCGAGGACGACATCGACATCTCGCGCGGGGACATGATCTGCCGCCCGAACAACAAGCCGAATGTGGGGCAGGATATCGACGCCATGGTGTGCTGGATGAGCGAGACCCCGCTCGATCTGCGGCGGAAGTATCGTGTCAAGCACACGACGCGGACGTCGCGCGTGGCGGTGAAGGAGCTGCTGTATCGGCTGGACGTGAACACGCTGCATCGGGATCCGGACGCTGCGGGCCTCGCGCTGAATGAGATCGGGCGGGTCCGGTTGCGGACCGCGCAGCCGCTGTTCTTCGATAGCTACCGGCAGTGCCGCCCGACGGGCAGCTTCGTGATCATTGACGAGCAGACGAATGACACGGTCGGTGTCGGGCTGATTACGGCCCCGTCGTAACCGGGCGGAAACATCCGTCGCCGTCGCCGTCGCCGTCGCCGTCGCCGTAGCCGTCGCCGTCGCCGTAGCCGTAGCCGTAGTTCAAAGCGCCGCTACCCCTGCATCTTCACCAGCATGCAGACAATCCGATAAAGCAACGTCTTCCCCTCAACGTAAAGCGACGCCTCCACGAGCTTCAGCACCTCCGTCGCATCCAGGATCGCCCCGCATTCATGCGCCGACGCACGAGCGATCGCGTAGAAGCGCTTCCGATCCGGGCCGCTCGGTTTTCCGTATGGTGGAGCTGCGGGTAGTCGGACATGACACCTCCTGAGCACCATCCGTCCTCACGCGTCTGGGTTTGCGGTGGCGTTTTGAACTACGGCTACGGCTACGGCTACGGCTACGGCTACGGCGACGGCGACGGCGACGTTCGTTTCTGCCGGGCAGAGTTTGCTCGGACCTGGCGGCACCCCAGGCGCTAAGCTGACCGTGGAGGTCAGAACATGAGAGTCCTCGTCACCGGGGGGGCCGGCTTCATCGGCTCCCATCTCTGCGAGCGCCTCCTTACGGCGGGCCACGAGGTCCTCTGCCTCGACAACTTCTTCACCGGCCGCAAGAAGAACCTCGAGTCGCTCCTCGACAACCACGCCTTCGAGCTGGTTCGGCACGACGTCACCGAGCCGATCCTGCTCGAGGTCGACCGCGTCTTCCACCTCGCTTGCCCCGCCTCCCCCGTGCACTACCAGCAAAACCCCGTGAAGACGGTGAAGACCAACGTCATGGGCACCATCAACATGCTCGGCCTCGCCAAGCGCGTGAAGGCCCGCATCCTCCACGCCTCGACGAGCGAGGTGTACGGCGATCCCGAGGTCCACCCGCAGCCGGAGAGCTACTGGGGCAGCGTGAACCCCATCGGCCCGCGCAGCTGCTACGACGAGGGTAAGCGCGTCGCGGAGACGCTCTGCTTCGACTACCACCGGCAAAACCACGTCGACGTCCGCGTGGTGCGCATCTTCAACACCTACGGCCCGCGCATGCTGCTCGACGACGGCCGGGTGGTGTCGAACTTCGTCGTGCAGGCGCTGCGCGGCGAGGACATCACCATCTACGGCGAGGGCACGCAGACGCGCTCCTTCTGCTACGTCGACGACCTCATCGGCGGCCTCGTGCGCATGATGGACGGCGACCACGTCGGCCCGGTGAACCTCGGCAACCCCGGCGAGTTCACCATGATGGAGCTCGCGAGCCTGGTGCTCGAGCTGACCGGCTCGAAGAGCCAGATCGTGCACAAGCCGCTTCCGCCCGACGACCCCACCCGTCGTCGTCCGGACATCACGAAGGCCAAGGAGCTGCTCGGCTGGGAGCCCACCATCGCGCTGCGTGAGGGGCTCAGCAAGACGATCGCGTACTTCGAGGACGCCCTGCGCGACGGCAAAGCGGCCGCCATCAGCATGCGCGCGGCGACCTAGGCTCAGCCGAAGCTCACTCCCCCTTCGGCGCCTCGCCCGGCTTGACCGGCACCACCGCGTCTACCGTCGGGGGCAGGCCAACGAGCGGCTGGCCTTCGGGGGGCCAGGTCTTCGTGCGGTCCGGCAGCTCGCCGCTGTCGTCGAGCATCAAAAAGCGCGAGGGGGTGTCCCAGTAGATCTTCTGCAGCGCGGGCTTGTCGACGTCGAGGCCGTGCATGGTCAGCTCCGGCACGAGGAACAGGCGCAGCTTCTTGTTCTCGAGCAGCTGGAAGTAGGAGCGCAGCGTGTCGTCGACGTACGCCTCGTTCTTGGTCTTCTCGATGACCATGTCGGAGGCGAACATGATCTTGTCCGCGTGCTCGGTGATGAACTTCTTCGAGCGCGAGCGCCAGCGGGCGAGGGCGCGGAAGCCCTCCTCGTGGAAGACGTGCCAGCCGAAGCTGATGTCCGTGTAGACGTTCGG
>CAYLZW010000557.1:0-2885 GCA_964388085.1 uncultured Myxococcales bacterium
TCCTTCTCGGCGAAGTCGTGCGCGAGGTCCTTCAGCTGGCGTTGCTCGTCGGTCAGGTCGAAGCCGATCATGGTCTCACCTCGAGGGGTCGTCGGGGACGGGGTGCGACCCTCTCCCATGGACCGCGCTGAGGCAAGGCCGGACCAGGGCGCGACAGGCCCGGCGCCGGTGCTAGCGTGCGCTGTTGCTCTTCATCGACGACCACCCGCCAAGGAGGCACCCATGCTCGGTCGCACCACGTCCCTCACGCTCAGCGCGCTGGCCCTCAGCTGCCTCGCCCTCTCCGGCTGTCCCGAGGAGGGCAAGGAGCTGATGGAAGAGGCTCGTGAGGCGCGCAAGGAGGCGATCGACGAGGTGGGCGGCGCCCCGAAGCGGCAGGTCGATCAGGCCGAGAAGCGCATCAACGCCGCGGCGGCGAAGGCGGCTGATCGGCTGAACATTCCGACGGAGTGAGCCTCAGCCTCTGCTCTAGTAACACGTGTACGGGTCGCGATCCGCGAGCTGGATGTCTCGAGAAATATCAATCCCCAGCACACTGCTCGTGAACGCGTCGAAGATCCGCGATGTCTTCCCATTCAAAACAATTGGCAACACCGGGCCAAGGCTGCACGGATACTCGATGCAGCCAATGCCTAATGTCCACTCACGATAACGCGGCTGAAGGCCAATGCCGCTGCAGTTGTCAGGCCTGCCGGGAATCCGTAGTGGGATAACGCCGTTCGGCGGATAGTCGATCCGTGTCGTGGCGACGTTGCCTGTCATGTGTTCCACGCGATCACTGGAAGAAATCTTGAGCTCGACCCTCATCGGATCGCCATCCGGATCCGTCGCATCTACCACGATGGAGAACTCGTAGGGCGAACCGAAACCGGACGCACCATCGCTCCAATCGTCGAAGTAGCGAGCAACGGATCCATCGTCTTCGAGCTGGTCACAATGCAGTTGAGGAGGATTTCCGGTGTTGGTAACATTGCGAATGATGGTCGAAGTAGAGGTGGGCGTGCGATTATCCAAGAGGGGAATTATCTCGGCAACATCCTGAAGACCGAAGGGGTCAGTCGCCACGAAGAAAAAGACCTGTTCCTGGTGCGTAAACGACGACACAAAATGGGAATACGAGGTTTCAAGACCAAGGCTGAAGTTGAGCGCACCGCTCTCCGGCACAGAGGACGGCCAAGCTCCTTCTAGCGAGTAGTCACTGTCGCCAGTGACGACCGCCACCAGCTCGATGGGGTCATCGTTGATGTCGGCGGCCATGCCGACAAAAGTGTAACCGCACCCCGACTCGTTCGTAACCGTCGTCCCACTCGTCGTGTGATGGCACGTCTGGCTCGCCTCCGACGTCCGCAACAGCGTCGGCGGCGTGTTCGCCACCACAAACGTCGCGTTCAAGCTCCCCGTCGCCGCTCCGTCCGTGAGCGTCCCCGTGATGACGTAATCCCCCAGCAAGCCCGTCGCCGGGCCGGTCACCTGCAACACGCCGGCGTCGATCGTCAGCGACTGTCCGCTGTCGCACTGGCCCGGCAGCGTCGTCGTGCTCGCGTCGGGACACGTCACCGACAACGTCGCTGTGATGGGGTCACCGTCGAAGTCGTAGAACAGCGGAGTCAGCGCAGTGTGCGCGCTGCCGGTGTAGCTCTGCTGCACCGGGCTCACGAAATTGGTCGCCAACGCAGGCGCAGCGTTCTTTACCATCGCGACGACGTCCTCGAACACGAAGTCGCCGTCCGCGTCGGTCGTCGTGATGCGGAACGTGTACTCGCCCGCCAGGTTCGCGAGGTCCGCTGTCGAGAGCTCAACGTCGAGCGCTCTGTCGGCCGCCGTCTCCGTGATGGTCAGTCCGGCGCCGCCGCAAGCGGCTTCACCGGCCGCCGCCTGCGGGCATGAGAGCAGCTCGACCACCGTCGTCAGCGCGTTCGCCTCCGGATCCGATGTCAGCGCCATCACGGACAACGTCGCCGAGTAGCTGCCAGCGGCGTACGCATGCACCTCGGCGGGTGCCTTCACCTCTTCGATGACCGGGTCCTGGTTACCGACGTCGAAGCCGATGTCCTGCGTGACCGTGCTCGGCGTCTCGGCCGTCACCTCGGTGACGCTGGCCGTGAACGTGTACGTGCCCTTGATGGGACCAAGGTCCGGACGGCTCACCACGATATCGAACGCGCCGTGCGTGCCGGCCACCGGCGTCACCGCCACGTCGACGCCATCCGGCGGCGTCGAGCCGTCCGCCGGGTCGAGCGTGATCACGAGGTCCTCGAAGTCGTCCGTGTCGTCCGTTGCCTCTACCGTCACCCGTACCGTGGCCGCCGTGCAGACATCGTCGACGCAAGAGTAGGCAACCTCGGCAGCGTCCGCGGCCACCTCGCCGATCACCGGCGGATCGTTCCCGGCCCGCAGCTCAATCGTCATCGGCATGGAGTCCCCGAAGTCGTCGTGCGCGACCACCTGCACCTTCCACGTGTCCACCCGCACGGGCGTCGTGATCGTGAACGTACAGTCCGTGGACTCTCCCGAGATCACGAGGCCCGTCGGGTCGCCGGCGTTGTCGGCAGCCAACCCGGCGGTGCACGTGGTGGGATCGCCGTCGGCGTCGTCCACCTCCGCGGAGATGGTGACGTCCGCGCCCGGCAGGAAGGTCTCCTCCGTCGCGAGGCCGCTCAAGACCGGCAGGCGGTTGTCGACGGAGAAGCTCTCGAGCGCCTTCGACTGCGACTCCGCGTCGTCGAGCAGCGAGACCGTGAGCGTCACGTGGTGCACGCCGCGGCAGGCGGGCGTGAACACCGCCAGCGGGCCCGTCGGCAGGTCGATGCCGTCGCCGCAGTCGGCCTCCCCGCCCACGACCTCGATCTCCCAGAGGTACTCGAGCACGCGGCCGCCGGGGTTCT
>CAYLZW010000558.1:0-2870 GCA_964388085.1 uncultured Myxococcales bacterium
GCGTTCGCGCGCGCGCTCGGCGAGTTCGGCGCCACGGCGGTGCTCGCGGGCAACATCGCGGGCGAGACGCGCACCATCTCGTTGGCGGTGTACTCGCTGCTCGACATCCCCGGCGGCGAGGCGCGCACCTGGCCGCTGGTGGCGGCGAGCGCGCTGCTCTCGCTCTTGTCCCTCATGGCCTATGAGCTGCTCGGCCGCGCCGGTCGTCGTCGCCTGGAGCTGCACGATGGACGCTGAGCGCGAGCCCTGGCTCGTCGTCGACGCGGCCGTGCCGCTCGGCAAGGCGGCGCTGCGGTTGTCGCTCGCGGGCGTGGCCTCTCGCTTGGCGCTCGTGGGGCCGTCCGGCGCCGGCAAGACGACGGCGCTGCGCGTGCTCGTCGGCGTCGAGCGGCGCGCGCGCGGTCGCGTCGTCGTCGCCGGTGAGGTCTGGCAGGACACGGACGCGCGCGCGTTCCTGCCGCCGTGGCGTCGTCGCGCCGCCTGGGTGCCGCAGGACGCGTCGCTGTTCCCCCACCGCTCGGTGCGGCAGAACCTGCTCTGGGCCGCCCCCGCCGACGACGACGGCAAGGAGCTGAAGCGCCTGGCGGCTTTGCTCGAGATCGAGGGCCTGCTCGAGCGCCGGCCGCGCAACCTCTCGGGGGGAGAGCGGCAGCGCGTCGCCCTCGGGCGCGCTCTGCTCGCGCGTCCGTCGCTGCTGCTCCTCGACGAGCCCTTCTCGGCGCTCGATCGCGCCCGCCGCCTGCGCCTCACGTCCGTCGTCGCCGACGAGTGCGCGCGCCGGCAGGTCCGGCTGCTGCTCGTCTCGCACGACGAGGCCGACGTCAGCGCGCTGGCCGACGAGGTCTACGAGATCGAAGGGGGCGTGACGCGCAAGGCGCTCAGGTCGACCGCGTGAAGCAGCGGGTTGTCGAGCAGCGAGAGCTCGCCGCCGAGCTCGCGCAAGCCCGAAAGGCGCACGTCCGCGAGCTGCTGATTCTCATGTAGGTGAAGGTAGGCGGCGACGTCGCTGAGCCGCGGCAGCGAGAGCTTCTGCAGCGCGGCGTTGCCCTCGACGATGAGCGCGCCTCCCACGCGGGTGAGCGCCGGCAGGTCCGCGCGCTCGAGGCCGTCGTTGAAGCCGAGGTAGAGGTTGCCGCCGACGTGGGACAGGTGGCTGAGCGCGTCCAGCGACGCGAGCGCGGCGTTGCCCTCGAGCGCGAGGCCGCCCTCGATCCGCTCCAGCGACGAGAGCGCCTCGAGGTCGGCGGCGGTGAGCGTCGTCTCCGAGAGATCGAGCGAGCCGCGCAAGAGCACGACGCCGTTCAGCGCGTCGAGATCGCCGGCGCGCCGCACCGACAGGTCTCCGTCGGCGACCTTGCCCGCCGGGCCGTGCACGACGCGGAGCCCGCTGCGCTCGACGCCCCCCGTCATGTCGGTGCCCGTCATGGCGCCGAGGCGAACGGACAGCGCGCCCTGAGCCGGCGTCCCCTGCAAGGAGGCGGGGGCGACGAACGTGCCCGTGCTGGCGCGCTGGGGGCCGGAGGTGACCGCGGCGTCCGCGAAGGGTTGTCGGGAGAAGCGGTCTGCGGCGCTGCCGGGCTGTTGCGTGGCCGACACATCGCGCGCGGCCGCGTCGCCAGAGCGCTTCTGGCGCTCGGCCTCGAGGAAGCGCTGCAGGTCGGGGCTCCGCTGCGGAGGGCCCTTCCGGCCGATGGTCGACATGCGATCGATCTCCTGCTCTCGAGCCCAGTCTATCCAAAGCGCGCAAGCTTTGGCCCCTTCCCGGCGGCCAGCGCTCACAAGGCGACTCCGGCAGGCCGGTAAGGCTAGGCACCCGCGCCAGCCTCATGCATGCTTCGCACGTCATCCGGGATGAACCCGGCAGGGAGGTCCGCATGCGGCTCGTCACCACGCTGAGCGCCCTTGCGCTGGTCACGTGCACCGTCGCGCTCAGCGGCTGCAACGCGAGCAACGCCTACTGCGACCTCGGCGCGGAGTGCGACGACGGCTTCGAGGGCATCTTCCTGGACCCTGTGCCCGGCAGCAGCGACGACAGCGCGGGGGTGTGCGCGGCGAACCAGCAGACGCTGCTGAACGCCCTGCGCGCCAACCGCGAGGAGGTCTGCCACGAGGCCGCCGCCGCGTGGGAGATCTGGATGGCCTGCGCCGTCGAGGAGGGCTGCGACGCCTTCCGCATCGGCGAGCCCGAGTGCAAGGACGAGCTCGACGATTACACCGACCTGCTCGAGGACGCGGACAACCGCTGCAACGAGTAGGCATCCCGCGCAAGGCAGCGCCGCCGGTAGACGGAGACCCCATGCCGAAGAATGCTTCTGTTCGCTCCCCGAAGCGCTACGCGACGTCCACGCTGTTCCTCGCCGGCGGCGCCTTGCTCGGCACGTTCGCGCTGAGCGGCTGCACCCCCGCGCAGGCCGTGTGCGAGCGCGCGCGAGAGTGCCAGCCCGATCCGCCCGGCGAGGACTTCGTCGCCATCTGCCAGACGCGCTACGACGGGCAACTGAACGCCTATCGCGCGAACAAAGAGGAGGAGTGCCACGTCCTCGCCGACGCGAAGCTGGCCTTGGACGCCTGCCGCGCGCAGATCGACGACTGCGACGACTTCAACGACTCGGACGAGCGCGGCTACGACGGCAACGAGTGCGAGCAGGAGCACGACGACTACTTCGACGCGTTCGACGACGTGGAGCAGGAGTGCGGCACGCTCGACTGAGCGAGGCTGCGCGGAGCCAAGGCTACTCGGTCTTCTTCTCGGGGCCGTGTTGCGCGATGACCTTGTCGACGAGGCCGTACTCGATGGCCTCACCGGCGCTCATGAACTTGTCGCGGTCGGTGTCCTTCTCGATGTCCGCGAGCGTGCGGCCGGTGTGCTT
>CAYLZW010000559.1:0-2847 GCA_964388085.1 uncultured Myxococcales bacterium
CGTGCGTGAGCTCGACGCCCTTCGGCGTGCCCGTCGTGCCCGAGGTGTAGATGAGCGTGGCGAGGTGATCCTTGCCGATCTGCTCGATCCGCTCGTCGAGCGCGGCCGGCTGCTCCTTGACGTAGGCCTTGCCGAGCTCCAGCAGCTCATCGAGCGTGATGACGAAGCCGTCCGCCTGGGACTTGCCGTCGAAGGTGATGACCTTCTGCAGGCTCGGCAGCTTGGCGCGCACCTCGAGGATCTTCTTCACCTGCTCGTCGTCCTCGGCGAACAGGAAGTGCGAGTCGCTGTCCTTCAGGATGTACTCGCACTCTTCGGCCGTGTTCGACGGGTACACCGTGGTGGTCGCGCCGCCGGCGACGAGCACGCCGTAGTCGGCGAGGATCCAGTCGAGGCGGGTCTGCGCGAGGATGCCGACGCGCTGCTCGAGCTCGAGGCCGAGCGACAACAGCCCGTTGCCGATGTGGCGCACGCGCTCCTCGGTCTTCGCCCAGGTCAGCTCGGCCCAGCCGCTGTCCTTCGGGTAGCGAAAGGCGAGCGCGCTCGGCGAGTGCTGACAGCGGTACAGGATCAGCTTCGCCAGTGAAGGAAACGATGTCTCGGCCATTTGGGTAGGTCCTCCTCGACGACGGCGCAGCATATGCGGTAACTACGGAAGCTCCACGCCCTTTTTGTTCGAGCGCCGGGCACCGCCGCGCCGAGCGAGGCTTCGCATGACGACCGATCCCTCCGTCCTCGAGCGCCGCGCCAGCCCGCGCGTGGCGTCGCAGCCTCGCTTCGAGGTCAAGCTGCTCGGCGCCAAGACGCTCACCGCCGTCGCGCACGACATCTCGCCGGGCGGCATGTTGCTCGAGGTCGACGGCGCCCTGCCGCGCATCGGCCTCGAGCTGCAGGCGAAGTTTCGGCTGCCGGGCGAGAAGACCCGCATGGTCGTGAACGCGGAGGTGGTCCGCCACGCCGGCCCGAAGCTCTTCGGCATGCGCTTTCTGCGGCTGTCGAACGACGAGCTGTCTCGCCTGCAGCGCTTCGTCGAAGCGAGCGCCTGACGCCGCGCGGCGCCGCGATCCCGCGCTGGAGGGCGCAGCCGACGCGGCCGAGCAGGCTTCGCGCTATCCTGCCGGGATGCGACCCCTACGCGCCCTCTCGCCGACAAAGCCGCTGCTGCGCGCGCTCTCTCCGGCGCTGCCGACGCTGCTTGCGCTGCTGCTCGTGTCCTCGTGGGGCGCGGGCTGCATCTTCTTCTCCAGCGACTACGCGTGCGAGGGGGACGCCAACTGCCCGTCCGACATGCGCTGCGGCGAGGGCACCTGCGTCGCGCTCGCCAGCGTCGTCGCCGCCGGCGCCCCCGGCGGCGAGGGCGAAGGGGAGGGCGAAGGTGAGGGCGAAGGGGAAGGCGAAGGCGAGGGCGAAGGTGAGGGCGAAGGTGAGGGTGAGGGTGAGGGTGAGGGTGAGGGCGAAGGCGAGGGCGAGGGTGAGGGCGAGGGCGAGGGTGAGGGCGAGGGTGAGGGCGAGGGCGAGGGCGAGGCGTCGTATTCCTACGTCCCCGCGAACTTCGATCCGAGCGCGCTCGACACCCCGACGGACGGCTTGCTCATCGACTGCGACGCCACGCTGAACACGACGACGGAGACCTTCGACGGCTGCGCCGGGCCCGATCCGACGCTCACCGTCGTCACGCAGAGCGACGGCAGCGAGGTGCTGGTCGTCTCCTCCGCCGGGCTCGTCGTGCAGGGGACGCTCGCCGTGTACGGCGCGAGGCCGGCCGTGTTCGCGTCCTACGGCGACGTGCTGGTGACCGGCGCCCTCCGCTCGAACGCCTTCAGCACCTTCTCCGCGGCCGGCGCGGACTTCGCCGGGCTGTGCGACGACGACGGCGGCGCGGGCGGCGAGGGGAGCAGCGGCGCCGAGGGCGGCGGTGGCGGCGGCGGTGGCTATGGCACGAGCGGCGGAGGCGGCGGCGACAGTGACGCAGCCAGCGCGGGCGGCGGCGCGGGGCTCGCGGTCGCTGACGGGGACCTCTCCCCGCTGCACGGCGGCTGCTCCGGCGGGGACGGCGGCGACTCGACGGTGGGCGGCTCCCTGACGGGCGGCGGCGGTGGCGGCGGCGGCGGCGTGCAGATCTCGGCCACGGGCAACGTGCTCGTACAGGGCGTGCTGTCCGTGCGCGGCGGGGGCGGTCAGGGCGCGGCGAAGAAGGCCGGCGGCGGCGGCGGCGGCTCCGGCGGCGCGCTGCTCCTCGAAGGCGAGACCGTCTCCCTCTCGGAACAGGCCGTGCTCGTCGCCAACGGCGGCGGCGGCGGCGAGGGCGGCTCGAGCTGGGGCGGCCGGCAGGACGCGGGCGAGAACGGCTCCGCGCTCGACGACAACCCCGCGAACGGCGGCGGCCCCAGCGCGGGCGACGGGGCCGCGGGCCAGGTCGGCGCGACCGCGGGCGAGCCGCGCGGCGGCGGCAGCGGGGGCGGCGGCGGGCTCGGGCGCCTGCACATCAACGCCGCGAGCGGCTGTGACATCGACGCCGACGCGCTCATCAGCGCCGTGCCGTCGTCGAACGGCGCCAACGGCTGCCCCTGACGGTGCGCGCGACCCGGTGTCTCTGTAGTGAGATGTGGAAGCGACGCGCACCCGCGCGCGCGCCGGCGTCGCTCGCGCGAGCGCCACGCGAAATTTTTGTGGACGCTGACCGCCGCCTTGCGGCACCGTGACCGCCATGTCCGACCGCCCGCGCGTGCTCATCGCGGACCATGACGTTCACTCGGTCGAGGCGCTCGAGCCCGCGCTCAAGCACATCACCGAGCTCACCATCGTCAACAACACCGAGGCCGCGGTGCAGGTCATCGCGCAGGGCGC
>CAYLZW010000560.1:0-2845 GCA_964388085.1 uncultured Myxococcales bacterium
GATGGCGTGCGAGATCATGATCCAGACGAAGAACATCCAGGAGCACATCCGCGACGCGAGCGCGACCAGCGGCATGAAGGACGTCATCGAGAAGGGCCGCGACAGCTACGGCATGCAGACCTTCGATCAGCACCTGACCGACCTGTACCAGCAGGGCGTCATCAGCCTCGACACGGCGAAGGCGGCAGCGACCAACTCTGCCGACTTCGAGCGCGCGTTGAACTTCGACTACTGAGGCGAACCGCCCGCCGGCGTCGCGAGCTTCAAGCCGATGATGGCGATGACGAGCAGCGCGAGGAACAGGAGGCGCAACGCTCCCGCCGGCTCCCTCAGCACGAAGATGCCGTATGTGACGGCGCCCAGCGTGCCGATGCCGACCCAGACCGGGTAGGCCGTGGAGATCGGCAGGTGGCGCGCGGCCACGCCGAGCAGGCCCATGCTGGCGACGATGGCGATGGCGACGAGGACGCTCGGCCACAGCTTCGTAAAGCCCTCGGTGTACTTGAGGCCGACGGCCCAGAAGGCCTCGAGCACGCCGGCGACGACGAGGATCAGCCAGCTCACGGTTGGGCTCATGTGCGCGCGCCTCCCTCGCAAAGGTTGCGGAGACGAGAAGCTCGACGCCCGGTTGTTCGCGTGCGCATCTCGCTGCATGCCTCTCCGCTCGTCATCACCCTCTCCCCTCGCTCAGGAGCCCATCATGGTAAAGCCCATCCCCGACGGCTACCCGGTCGTCACGCCGTTCCTCATCGTCGAAGGCGGCGCGAAGGCCATCGAGTTCTATCAGAAGGTGTTCGGCGCCAAGGAGCGCATGCGCTTCGACGGTGAAGGCGGCGCCGTCGAGCACGCCGAGCTGCAGTTTGGTGACTCCGTCGTCATGCTCGCCGACGCGAACCCGAAGTGGGGCACGCGCTCACCGAAGCAGGTCGGCGGCGTGTCGTCCGGTCTCTCGCTCTACGTCGAGGACGTGGACACCGTGTTCAAGCGCGCCATCGAGAACGGCGCCAAGGAGCAGCGCCCCGTCGAGGACCAGTTCTACGGCGATCGCAGCGGGACGCTGATCGATCCCTTTGGGCACCAGTGGACCGTCATGACGCACGTGCGGGACGTGAGCATGGAGGAGATGCAGGCGGCGATGCCCAAGGGCTGACGCCGACGCGAAACACGGAATTCTCGCGCAAAGCCGCCAAGCCGCAAAGAAACACATTTGAATGCGGCTTGCTGCTTTGCGGCTTTGCGCGAGGCATTGTTCTCGTCCAACGAAGAGCGCCCCTCACTCGAGGGGCGCTCTTCCTTACCAAGCGGAGAACGATCAGGCGCTCTCGAGGAGCTCCATCGGCAAATCCTCCATGAGCGCCGTGTCCTCATAAGCGCCCGAGTCCTCGACCTGCACGTTGAGGTACGTGTAGTTCGGGAGCCCGGTGCCGGCGGGCACGAGCCGACCCATGATGACGTTCTCCTTGAGACCACGCAGGTAGTCGATCTTCGAGCTGACCGCGGCCTCCGTGAGGACCTTGGTGGTCTCCTGGAAGGACGCGCCCGAGATGAAGCTCTCGGTCGAGAGCGACGCCTTGGTGATGCCGAGGAGGAGCGGCTCGGCCACGGCCGGCTCTCCGCCCTGCTCGATGACCCGCTCGTTCTCGGTCTCGAACAGATGCTTCTCCACCTGCTCGTCGACGAGGAAGCTGGTCTCGCCCGAGTCCTTGATGCGCACGCGGCGCAGCATCTGACGGACGATGGTCTCGATGTGCTTGTCGTTAATCTTCACGCCCTGGAGGCGGTAGACCTCCTGGATCTCGTCGACGAGATACTTGGCCAGGGCCTTCTCGCCGAGCACGCGAAGGATGTCGTGCGGGTTCGCGGAGCCGTCCATCAGGGGATCGCCGGCGCGGACGAAGTCACCCTCGTGCACGCTGATGTGCTTGCCCTTCGGGATGAGGTACTCGCGCGCGTCGCCGATCTCCGGTGTGACGAGCACCTTGCGCTTGCCCTTCGTGTCCTTGCCGAACGACACGGTGCCGTCGATCTCCGAGATGACCGCGAAGTCCTTCGGCTTACGCGCCTCGAACAGCTCGGCCACGCGCGGCAGACCGCCCGTGATGTCCTTCGTGCGCGACGCCTCTCGCGAGACCTTCGCCAGCGGATCGCCCGGGTTCACCTCGTCGCCGTCCTGCACCGCGATGACCGCGCCCCTCGGCAGGAGGTAGCGGGCCACGCCGCGGCCGCCGGGCAGCGCGATGGTGTTGCCGTCGGCGTCCTTGATCGAGATGCGCGGCCGCGCCGAGGCGTCCTTCGAGTCGGTGACCTGCTTGTGGAACAGGCCGGTCGCCTCGTCGACGGTCTCGGAGATGGTCACGCCCTCGACGAGGTCACCGTACTTCACGATGCCCTTCACCTCGGTGAGGATCGGCTGGCTGTGCGGGTCCCACTCCACCAGCGTCGTGCCCGGCTTGACCGAGTCACCCTCCTGCACCTTGATGACCGAGCCGTAGACCACCGGGTAGGTCTCGCGCTCGCGCCCGGCCGCGTCGACGATCTTGATCTCGCCCTGGCGGTTCATGGCGACGAGCTGACCGTCACGGCGGGTCACCGTCGCGACGTTCTCGAAGCGGACGACACCCTCGCCCTTGTTCTCGTGGCTCGACTGCTGCGCGGAGCCGGACGCGATGCCGCCGATGTGGAAGGTCCGCATCGTCAGCTGCGTACCGGGCTCACCGATGGACTGCGCGGCGATGACGCCGACGGCCTCACCGATGTTGACCACCTGACCGCGCGAGAGGTCGCGGCCGTAGCACTGCACGCAGATGCCGCGGCGGGTCTGGCAGGTGAGCACCGAGCGGATCTT
>CAYLZW010000561.1:0-2829 GCA_964388085.1 uncultured Myxococcales bacterium
CCTGCTCGTGCGCTTCGTCGGCTCCCTGCGGCTCGCCGCGCACGCGATGGCGGCGATCCTCTGGATCGCGTTGACGGCCATCTCGCTCTACTTCGGTGGCTGGACCGTGTCGGTGCTGTTCTGGATGGGGCTCGTCCCCGTCGTGGTGCAGCAGATGCTCGGTCTGCGGGACGCCCTGCTCTGGTTCGCCGCCACGGTCCTGACGGTGGCGGCGCTGTTCCCGGCGGGGCACCTGTACGTCATCGAGGCGCAGGCGAGGCAGCTGCCCGGCTCGCAATTGGTCGGCGTCGTGCTGTTCGTGGCCATCGCGTTCGTGCTCGCGCTGCTGCACGAACACAACCTGCGGAAGGTCAACGACGAGCTTCGCCGCGCCAAGGAGGTCGCCGAGTCCGCCGATGAGGCGAAGACCGCGCTGCTCGCGCACATCAGTCACGAGCTGCGCACGCCCATGCACGGGCTGGTCGGCGCGTCGCAGCTGCTGGTTGGCGCCACCGACGTGCTCGAGCGCGCGGAGCTCGAGGCGCTGGTGAAGACGAGCGGCGACGCGCTCGTCGCCATCGTGCGCGACACCCTCGATCTGACGCGCATCGAGGCGGGCGCCTTCCGCGTACGGCTCCGGGCATTCAGCCCGCGCCCGCTCGCGGAAGGAGCGGCGGCGCTGCTCGCGAGCCGAGCGCAGCGGCGTGGGCTCGAGCTGCGCTGCGATCTGAGCCCCGAGGTACCGCGCTTCGTGCTCGGCGACGAGGCCCGGCTGCGGCAGATCGTGTTGAACCTCCTCGACAACGCCGTCGCCAGCACCGCGCAGGGCTCGGTGAAGATGCGGCTCGACTGGGCGGACGATCAGCTCCGCATCGAGGTGGCCGACACGGGGGTGGGCATGAGCCCCGACGAGCTCGAGCGCATCTTCGAGCCGTTCGCCCGCGTGGGAGAGCGCGCCGAGCACAGCGACGGCGGCGTCGGCCTCGGCCTGGCCATCTGTCGCCGCCTCGCCGAGGCCATGGGTGGCGATCTCGCCGTCGAGAGCGAGGTCGGACGCGGCAGTCGCTTCACGCTCTCGCTGCGCGCGCCGCGTACCTCCAGCCCGGTCGAGCCGGAGGACGACGAGCGGCCCACCCCGGGTCTGCACATCCTCGTCGTCGAGGATGACAACGTCTCGCGCATCGTGGCGGGCCGAATGCTCGAGCGCCTCGGGCATTCGTGCCGGACGGCGGCGAGCGGCAAAGAGGCGCTGCAGGCGATCGACGACGAGGACTGGGATGTCGTCTTGATGGACTGTCGCCTGCCGGACATGAGCGGGCTCGACGTCACGCGGCGCATCCGAGCGCGCACCGACGCACGCGGCGGGATCCCGGTCGTCGCGGTGACGGCGGACGCGCTCGCCGGGGACGAGCAACGCTGTCTCGCCGCCGGGATGGACGCGTACCTCGCCAAGCCGCTCGACGTGCCGCGCCTGTGCGCCGTGCTCGCGCGCGTCGTGCCGGTGCTGGCCGACGCCACCGGTGCGTCCGGCGTCCTGCCGAGAGCCGATCGATTTCAGTCTGGGAACGCGGCCGGCGCCGCGGGTACAATGGCAGGCTCTCTCCCGGGCGATGGGCGGCCATGAGCGACACCCTCAAGCTTCACCTCGATGACGACGACGGCGCCGTCTGCAGCTACGGGCCGGTGCTCTATGTGGTGTGGCGCGACACGAGCTCCACCGCGCCCATCCCCGTGGCGGACGCCGCCATCGAGGAGATGTGCGCGCGCTATGGCGAAGAGCGCCGCTTGTTCTATCTCCACCGCGCGCCGGACCGCCCGGGCTTTCACCGCTCCGACAGCGAGCTGCGCAAGGCGACGCTCGATCACTTCGAGCGGCACGAGTCACGCTTCGCCGCGGCCGCTATCGCCATCGAGGCGTCCGGCTTCTCGGGGGCGGTGTTGCGCTCCATTACCGCGGGCGTGTTGCTCGTGCGGCAGACGCAGCTCAAGACCGAGTCGTTCAAGGACGCTCGGGAGGGTGTACGCTGGCTCAAGAGCCGCGCGAGCGACGGCAACGCGTTCGACAGCGAAGCGATGATCGAGGCGCTGGCGGCGCACGGGCTGTGCCTGTCGAGCTGAACGGCGCAGGGGGAGCGATGAAGATGGAAGAAGCAACGCTGCGCGTGCGTGCGCGCGGTGGCGATCGGCTCGACCTCGCCATCGAGCGCGCGGTGGCGTCTCTCAAGCGGCGGCAGCTCGGCTCCGGCGCGTGGCTCGCGATGGAGTACTACGAGCCGCGCACGAGCGCGTTGCACCTCTTGACGCTGGCCTTCGTGGGGCGCGTCCCCGCCGTCGAGGCGCGGGCGTCGGCGCGCTTCCTCGCGACGCTGCAGCGCGATGACGGATCGTTCCCGGCCTACCCCTTCGCGCCGGCGGGTGACCACAGCACCACCGCGCTCGTGTGGGCGGCGCTCACCGTGGCGGACACAGACGAGCAGAGAGCTGTCCGGGCGCGCGCGCGTGCCTTCCTCGACGCTCACGGTGGCTTCGACGCGGTCCTCGCGCGCCTGTTCGAGCGCGGTGACGTGACGGCGGTCTATCTCGCGATGATGGGGTACGTCGATCCCTTCGCGCTGCCCGATCCGCACCTCTCGTTTCTGCTCGCGCCGCCCGTCTTGGGCGCGATGTTGCGCAAGATCAACGCCGGCGTGGTCTCTGGCGTGATCTTTCTCGCCGCCGTGACGCGCTACCTGCGCGAGCAGCAGCGCCCGTCGCCGCGCCCGCTTCAGCTGCTGCATCGCAAAGAGGCGGAGGCGGCCATCGCGTTCGTCGAGGGCTGGCTCAACCCGAACGGCAACAACAACGGCACGT
>CAYLZW010000562.1:0-2815 GCA_964388085.1 uncultured Myxococcales bacterium
TCCATGGCGTCCTTGCCACCCTCGGCGAACTGCGCCTGCAGCTCGAGCTGCTCGGCGTCGAGCTGCTCGTCGAGGTTGATGCCGCTGAGCGCGTCGGCGAGGTGGTCGGGCGGGTTCTTCAGGTACTCCCGCACCGCGTTCGCGCCGCTGCCCGCGCTCTTGAGCGCGTCCATGACGTCGTTGATCCCCTCGCACACCCGCGCGAGCCGGGAGGCCTTGGCGGTGGGCTCCCTTCGCTTCTGCTCTCCGAGCTCGAAGTAGCCGCTCGTCAGCAGCGCGCTCAAGGCACGCAAGCCGTGAACGCGTCCGAGCGCCGCCCGGTCGAGGAGCTGCGCGCGGGTGATCGGGGCCTTGGCGCTCGCCGCGAGCTGCAGGAGCGCTTCTTGCGCTTCGCTGCGAGGACCCGCAGGCGCCGGCGACACAGGCCGCACCACGGCGTCGAGCGGCTCCACGTCGCGCTCGAGCCTGGCGCACTCGGCCCAGAGACCGAGCGCTTCGTCGACGAGTCGCTCGGTCTCGGCGCCGAAGCGGACCGGGTTCGGATGACGCACGCCGGCGAGGAAGAACGCCTGCCCGGCGGGCTCGAGGCAGGCCGAGAGGAAGACGGCCTTCGCCTGCTTGCGCAGGAAGCCGCGCAGCTCGCGCGCCTCGAGGTAGCCGAGCTCGACGAGGAAGCGGCCGATGCGCTTGCCCTTCTCGAGCGTCTCCGAGGCGATGACGAGCTGATCGAGCGAGATGCGGCCCTCGCGCCAGATGACCTCGCCGAGGCGGTCCTCCTTGTCGGTGGACATGGCGCCCGTGTAGCTGCCGCTCTCGAAGAACAGCCGGCGCCGGCCGCCGTCGCTCCACACGTCGAGGGCGCCGGTGTGTTGCGCGCCGAGGAAGACGGTGCAGAGCTCGGGCACCGACATCACCGAGAGATCGCAAGCGAGCCAGGCGGAAGGACGCGCGTCCGCGGCCGCGGCGGCGACCAAGAGCCCGCTCGCGTGTCCGACGACGTCGAGCGCAGCGGCCTCCGCTAGCGTGCCGTCGAACCACGCCGTGGCCGCGTCCCCCGCCGGAACGAGCGCGGACCCGGTGCGAACGAGGCGCGGGCGAGGCGGGCGATCGTTGCTCACGCACGCGGCTCCGTCGACTCAGCGCCCCTGCCCGCCAGGTCGCTCACGGCCTGCGCCGCGGCGGTGGCAGCCTCGTCGAGCATGGCGCGGACGAGCGCACCGGCGCGCGCGGCCGCCTGCGCCGGCGGCACCTTCTCCGTGGCGTCCCGGCCGTCCTGCCGGCGCTTCACCTCGACGATGCCCTCCTTGAGGCCCTTGCCGCCGACGGCGACGCGAACGGGGATGCCGATGAGATCGTGATCTTTGAACTTCACGCCAGGTCGCTCGTCGCGGTCGTCGAGCAGGACGTCGAGGCCCTGCTCGCTCAGGCTACGCCCGATGCGCTCGGCCGTCTCTAGCGTCTCCGCATCTGTCCCAATCACGACCACCGCCACGTGGAAGGGCGCGATGGGCGCCGGCCACACGATGCCGTCGTCGTCGTGATTCTGCTCGATGGCGGCCGCCGCCGTGCGCCCGACGCCGATGCCGTAGCAGCCCATGATGGCCGGCCGCTCCTTGCCGTCCTCGTCGAGGAAGTTGGCCTTCATGGCCTCGGAGTACTTGGTGCCGAGGAAGAACACGTGGCCCACCTCGATGCCGCGCGCCCCCTCGAGCGCGTTGCCGCAGCGCCCGCACGGGTCGCCCGCGCCGGCGGTGCGGAGATCCTTCACCTCGGCCTCGAAGTCGCGCCCGACCGCGACCTGCACGAGGTGAGCGTCCGCCTCGTTGGCGCCGGTGACGAGGCCGCTCGCGCCTAGGAGCGCCTGGTCCAGCACGAGCCTGACGCCCTGCTTCGGCCCGTGTCCTCCCGGAGCCGTCACGGGGCCGACGTAGCCGGGGGGCGCGCCGATGAGATCGCGCACCTCGTCGTCGCTGAGCAAGCGCGCGAGCTTCGCGCCGAGCGCCCGCTTCAGCTTGATCTCGTTCACCTCGTGGTCGCCGCGGCAGAGCGCCATCACCGGCTGATCGTCGACGAGGAAGAGCACCGACTTCATGGTCTGCTCAGGCTTCACGCCGAGGAAGGCCGCTACCTCGTCGATGGTCTTCTTGCCCGGCGTCGCCACCTTCTCGACGGGACGCAGCTCGCCACCGTGAGCGGCCGGCTCGGCGCGTTTGATCTCGGCCAGCTCGACGTTGGCCGCGTAATGGCAATGCGGGCAGTGCACGATGGCGTCCTCGCCGGTGTCGGCGATGACCTGAAACTCGTGGCTGCGGTTGCCGCCGATGGAGCCGGTGTCGGCCTCGACGGGGCGGTAGCTGAGACCCATGCGCGCGAAGATGCGGCAGTAGGCGGCGAACATGGCGTCGTAGCTCTGGTTGGCGCCGTCGTCGTCCTTGTCGAAGGAGTAGGCGTCCTTCATCGAGAATTCACGTCCCCGCATGAGGCCGAAGCGCGGGCGCATCTCGTCGCGGAACTTCGTCTGGATCTGATAGAGGTTCAGCGGCAGCTGCCGGTAGCTCTTCACCTCGTCGCGCACGATGGACGTCACGACCTCCTCGTGGGTCGGGCCGAGGCAGAACTCTGCGCCCTTGCGGTCGCGCAGGCGAAGCAGCTCGGGCCCGTACTGTCTCCAGCGACCCGACTCTTCCCACAGCTCGCTCGGCTGCACCGTCGGCATGAAGATCTCCTGCGCGCCGGCGCGGTTCATCTCCTCGCGGATGATGGCCTCGACCTTCCGCAGCACGCGCACGCCGAGCGGCAGGTACGTGTAGATGCC
>CAYLZW010000563.1:0-2815 GCA_964388085.1 uncultured Myxococcales bacterium
CCTCGGGTATCCCGTCTTCAGGACGCGGTTCGGCACGATTGGCGTCTACATCTGCTACGACCGCCACTTCCCCGAGGGCGCCCGTCTGCTCGGGCTCAACGGCGCCGAGATCGTGTTCAACCCGTCGGCCACCGTGGCCGGCCTCTCCGAGTACCTGTGGAAGCTCGAGCAGCCCGCGCACGCGGTGGCGAACGGCTACTTCATCGGCGCCAGCAACCGCGTCGGCAAGGAGAGCCCGTGGAACATCGGTGAGTTCTACGGCCAGAGCTATTTCGCCGATCCGCGCGGCAACTTCGTCGCCGTGGGCTCGCGCGACAAGGACGAGCTCGTCGTGGCGGAGCTCGACCTCGATCTCATCGAGGAGGTGCGCCGCACCTGGCAGTTCTACCGGGACCGCCGGCCGGACACCTACGGGGACATGGTCCGCCAGCTCCCCTGAGCGCCGCACACGCTCTCGCGCAAAGCCGCGGAGCCGCAAAGGAGCCGCATCGAGGTGCCGCCGTGCGGCGCTGCGGCCTTTTGCGCGAGGTCCGCGTTCGTCCCGTGCTGCCGTTCAACGGCGCTGGTGACGCTCTCCGCGCCTCCGCACCCGCTCGCGGCGCTCCTCGCGTCGCTGCTCCACGCGCTCTTCGCGTGTCTCGTCGTCCAGCGCGCGCAGACGCTTCGCCTTCTGGATGATGCGCTCGAGCACGCGCCTACGGGACGGGCTGAGCTCGGGGTCCTCGGCCAGATCGTGCTCGAGGTCGCGGATGAGATCGCGCAGCGCCACCTGGCGCGTGAGCGGATCCGGCGACTTGTCGATGCTCTCGAGCGCCACCTCGAGCGCGCCCTTCACCGCCAGATCGCCGACGCCAGCGTCGCTCTCGCCCGTGAGCGCGCTCTCGACGAGCTGCCCGAGCTGCTTGCCGACGGCCTTCTTGATCACCTCGTCGGCGACCGGCGCGCCCATGACGCCGAATCCGCTGTCCACCTTCGCCGCGTCGCCGTCGACGGACACCGTTACCGACGACGGGGGACCGCGTACCAGGGCCACCACGGCGACGAAAGTGAGCGCCACTACCACGAGCGCGGGGATCGCCAGACAGCCGACCAGCCACAGGGCAGCGCTCGTCTGCTTCTTCGGCGGCGGCGCGCTGACCACGACGGGGGCGGTCGGCATCGCGGGGACGGCGGCGGTGGCCGGGGTCCCGGCCGTCGGCAGCGACGGCCGCGCACGCTCCACGACGGCGCGCACCTCGTCGTGGGAGAGCGACGCGGTGACGACCTCCTCCGCGAGCTCTTTGCCGCGCGCGCCGAGCGCCAGCAGCTCGTCGAGCAAGGCGGCCGACGACGCTGCGCGGGCCGCGGGCTCCTTGCTGAGCAGCCGCTGCACCAGCGCGTCGATCTCTCGCGGCAGTGACGTCGTCGCGAGCGCGCTCGGTCGCGGCGCGGGATCGTGCAGGTGGCGCAACACCACCTTCATGGGCGTCTCTCCCTCGAAGGGCGCGCGCCCGGTCAGCATCTCGAACCAGAGCACGCCGAGCGCGTACAGATCCGAGCGCGGATCGTCGCTGACGCCGTTTACCTGCTCGGGGCTGATGTAGCCGGGTGTGCCGACGACGAGGCCCGTGCCGGTCATGCTCGACTGGCCGGCGCCTGACTCGAGCAGCTTGGCGATGCCGAAGTCGACCACCTTCACGCGTTGGTCGCGGCCGGCCAGCAGCATGACGTTGTCGGGCTTGAGGTCGCGGTGGATGATGCCCTTCTCGTGCGCCTCCACCAGCGCGCGGCACACCTCGGTGACGATGACGAGCGCGCGCTCCCAGGGGATGGCGCCGTCCTCGCCGAGCGCGCGCTGCAGGCTCCTGCCCTCGAGCAGCTCCATCGCCAGGAAGAGTTGTTTCGCTGCAGGTTGTCCCGCTGCAGGTTGTCCCGCTGCAGGTTGTCCCGCTGCAGGTTGTCCCTCGTGGGTCTGGCCGAAATCGAACAGCGTGACGACGTTCGGGTGGCTCAGCTGCGCCACCGCCTGCGCCTCCTGCGTGAAGCGCTTCACCGCGGACGGCTCGTCGCTGAGCGAGCGGCGGATGACCTTCAGCGCCACGCGTCGCCCGAGCGGCTGCTGCACCGCCTCGTACACCGCGCCCATGCCGCCGCGGCCGAGCAGGCGCACGACGAGGTAGCGGCCGGCCACCGTGGTACCGACGAGGTCTCTGCCTTGTGCGTCGCTGTCGTCGCTGCCCGCGCTGCTCATGCCGCAGCATAGCGCGCGACGGCTTGCGCGCGCGCCGTCAACGGGACGATGCTGGCGGCTCACACAACAAAAGCCACCTGTGCCGGAGGGCTCCATGAGCAGCGTGCTGATCAAGGGCGGGCGTGTCATCACCGCCACCGACGACTACTTCGCGGACGTCTTCGTCGACGGCGAGAAGATCGCGCTGATCGGTAAGGACCTCGACGTCAACGCCGACAAGGTGATCGACGCCAAGGGGCGCCTCGTCATCCCGGGCGGGATCGATCCGCACACGCACTTCGACATGCCCTTCGGCGGCGCCTTCAGCGCGGACGACTTCGCCACCGGCCCGCGCGCGGCGGCCTTCGGCGGCACGACGACGTGTATCGACTTCGCCATCCAGACGAAGGGTGAGTCGACCATCAAGGGCCTCGACACCTGGCACCAGAAGGCCGAGGGCAAGAGCCTCGTCGACTACGCGTTCCACATGATCGTCACCGACATGCCCGAGGAGCGGCTGCCGGAGATGCGCAAGCTCGCCGACGAGGGCGTCACCTCCTACAAGCTGTTCATGGCCTATCCGGGCGTGCTCTACGTCGACGACGG
>CAYLZW010000564.1:0-2810 GCA_964388085.1 uncultured Myxococcales bacterium
GACTGCTCGAGCACGTCGATGTCCGTGACGTTGCCGTCGCGATCGATGGTGACGCTCAGCCACGTCAGCAGGTTCTTGGTGCCGTAGGTGTGCCGCGTCGGATCGTGCCGCCCATACACCTCGACGCCGCGCCAGTGACGGTTCACGCCCTTCTTCAGGCGATCGAAGAACGTCGAGTGTTTCCAGCGCCAGGCGTTCAGGCGCGTCTCGGCGTCGGTCTCGACGTCAGCGAGGGAGTCGTTGGCCGGCATCCCGCTGATGCGCTCGAGCTCCGTGAGGCTCGGCGTGAGCTGCGCAAGGCTCGGTAGCCCCTCCGCGCCGGCGCCGCCGCGCATGCCCTGGGTGCCGTTCGCGCCGAGGCCGTCGCCGGGTCGCTGGCTCTCCTCGCGGCGCATGCCGAGCGAGACCTCGAAGCGGTCGGAGCTCGACTCGATCTGCTCCTTCCGATCGTGGTTCTGCAGCTTGCCGTCGTCGCTCTCCCGGAGCGCGAGCCGCTCGCGCGCCGCCTGCCGCGGGATCTCGAGGGCCATCTTCGGCGCGCCCGCGCCCGACTCCGTGTCGGTGCCGCTCTCTCCCTCGAGGGCCCGCCCGCGCCCGGTCGGCCCCCCGGGCAGCGAGTCGTCGCCGCGCGCGACGTGCGCCTCGGTGTCGGACTCCTCCACGATGTCGCGCTCCTCGTCGGCGCCCACCTGCGGCTTGTGCGTCGCGTTGTTGTAGAACTGCGTCTGGTGGCGGCTGCGCGTCTCGCGCTCGGCGCGATGGTTGTCCTGCGCGACGTAGTCCGCCTGATCGGGCGCCTCGTCCTGCGAGCGCGGCAGCGACACGAGCTGTCCCGGCGGCGGGTCGTCCTCGTCGTCCCGCTCGCGCTCGCGGCGCAGCTCCTCGGGCTGCACGGGCGGCTCCTGGTGCTCGAGCTTCGTGCCGCGTCGGTTCTGCTCCCAGGCGCCGCTCGGCAGCGAGACCACGCGCACCTCGGTCTCCGCGGCGCCGCCGCTCGAGCCCATCCAAAGAGCAAACAGCGGCAAGAGCACCGCCACGTGCGCGAGCCCAGCCACCACCGCGGTGAGCACGAGCCCGACCTGCCGTCGCCGACGCTCCTCGTCGCGGATGCCGCGCAGCGCGCTCACTCGTGATCGCAACGTCGCGCCGGCTTCCGGCGACAGTGGCGTTGGTTCGCGAGGCCTGAGCTTGCCCTCTAAGGCCTCATGTCGGTGCCAACGGTTCATCCAGGCCTTCCGACGGGAGCTCTGGCCAAACTATAAGAACGGTCGATCCGCGGGCCAGAGGCGCCGATCATACCTCAGAAAACGCAATGACGACGGGCCCCTACGCGGATCGGCGGGCCGGCGTCGGCAAGGATTTCCGAGCGCGTTCCGTGGTCTCCCGGCGCCTCGTCGACGCGGGGCGCCGCGCCACGGCCGCTGCGGCGGTGGAGCCTTCGCTTGCTGCAACTTGCGCCCGCGGGTACACGACCTTGCATCGCCTCGAGGTGAATGCATGGGCTTGCGTGATGGCGTCGACAAGCGGCTACCGGAATCACTGACCGACCTGCACATCCACGTCGGCGGCGCGGTGGCTCCGCACATCCTCTACAGCATCGCCATGCAGCAGGGCTTCAAGCTGCCCTCGAAGGGCTACTGGGAGTTCGTCGATCTCGTCACCGCGCGCAACAGCACGGTCAATTCGCTCGACGACTACCTGAAGATCATGCACCAGTGGACGGAGAAGATTCAGTCGTCTCCCTACGCCATCGAGCGCAGCATCTACGAGATCATCGGCAAGGAGTACCGCTCCTCCCGCGTCGACCTCATCGAGCTGCGCTTCAACCCCATGAAGCGCAACCTCGGCGGCGAGCGCGACCTCGACCACATCATCCACGCGGCCCTGCGCGGCATGGACGTCGCCACGCTCGAGTACGGCGTCAGGGCCTGCCTCATCTTCTGCCTGGCGCGCGAGTTCACCTACGAGCAGAACGACATCATCGTCGACAAGGCCATCAAGTATCAGCAGCGCGGCGTGCTCGGCATCGACCTCGCCGGCCCGGAGAGCGTGAACCTCGAGCTGCGGCTCAAGGACGCGCAGCGCTACGAGAAGCTGTTCGCCAAGGCGCGCGCGGCCGGCCTCAAGACCACGGTGCACACCGGCGAGACCAGCCACACCTCCGGCGAAGGCGTCATTTCGACGCTTCGATACTTGAAGCCGCATCGCATCGGGCACGGCATCCGCGCCGCCTACAACGACGAGGCGCTCGATATGCTGGCCGACTCCGGCGTGGTGCTCGAGATCTGTCCGTCCTCGAACCTGCAGACCAAGGCCGTG
The DNA here is from genome assembly GCA_964388085.1 of uncultured Myxococcales bacterium. GTDB lineage: Bacteria > Myxococcota > UBA727 > UBA727 > CAYLZW01 > CAYLZW01. The sequence goes on from CAYLZW010000564.1 coordinate 2,320, forward strand.
AAGGACTGGAGCGAGATCGCCTTCATCCTGAAGCGCTTCAAGGAGCGCAAGATCCCCTTCACCATCAACACCGACGGCCCCTATCTGCTCGACACGAACCTCGCCAACGAGTGCACGCTGCTGCTCGACAACAACGTCATCAGCGTCGAGGATCTGCACGAGAGCTTCCGCGTCGCGCGTGGCGCGAGCTTCATCCATCACTGAGCGCGAGCCTCCCCCGTGAGCGAGCAGCCCATCCCCGTCGGCATCACCGCGCGTCACGTGCACCTCTCGCGCGCGCACGCGGAGGCGCTCTTCGGCGCCGGCCACGAGCTGCTGCCCGTCTTTCCGCTCACGCAGCCAGGCGAGGTGGCCTGCGCCGAGACCGTCACCGTGCGGGGGCCGAAGGGCGCGCTCGAGCACGTCCGGATCGTGGCGCCGCTGCGCGAGCGCACGCAGGTGGAGCTGACGGTGCGCGACCAGGCGAAGATCGGCGTCGAGGGCCCGCTGCG
>CAYLZW010000565.1:0-2807 GCA_964388085.1 uncultured Myxococcales bacterium
CCTCGGAGATGCGCAGGATGCCCTTCATCGCCGTGATCTTGTCGTTCACGCACTGGAGGCGGAGGGCGTCCATGTCCTCGCGGGCCTCCTTCAGGATGTCGAGCCCCGCCGTGAGCGCGCCGCGCATCTCGACGAGGTACTGCTCGGCGGTCTCCTGGAAGCGCGCCACCGGAACCTGATCGTCCTTCGGCTGGAAGAGCGACTCTTCGCCGGAGGGGGCCGGCGCCTCAACGGCGTCTTGCGCGATCAACGGGGTCGCGCCCAGCACGAGGAGGGCGGCGAGGACGCGAGAGCGGCTGACAATGAGTGAACGCATGCGAAGGCCTCGCGATGTAGTAAACGACGTCCCCGGTCTGCGTCAAGTGACCCGGTGCCGGGCGGCCGCCTCGGGACAGCGCGTGACGCGCGAGGCCCGTGCGTTGCACGGTACCTCCCATCCCCCCGGGGAGCTGCCCCGAGATCAGTGACACGCGGCCGTGCGTCCGTTCACGCCGCGGAGGAGACGACGATGCGGATCCTGCTGGCCTCCCAATCGCCCCGCCGGAAGTGGCTGCTCGAGTCGGCCGGGCTCACGGTGGAGGTCCAGCCGGTGGCGGTGGACGAGAGCCGCGCTCCCGACGAGCCGCCCATCGAGATGGCCGAGCGCCTGGCGCGCCAGAAGGCCTGGGCGCTCGAGGGCCCGGAGGCCGAGGACGCGCCCGTCATCGCGGCCGACACCCTCGTGTCCCTGCGCGGGGAGGTGCTCGGCAAGCCGCTCGATGACAAGGACGCGCGCAAGATGCTGCGCCGGCTGGCGGGCGAGGAGCACGTGGTGCTGACGGGCTATTGCGTCCGCTTCCGCGGTCAGGAGCGCACCGGCGTCGTGCGCACGCAGGTCTGGTTCCGCTCGCTCAGCGATGGCGAGATCGACCGCTACGTGCGGACGGGCGAGGCCGCGGACAAGGCCGGCGCCTACGGCATCCAAGGCGCCGCCGGCCCGCTCGTGGACCGCCTCGCCGGCAGCTACACGAACGTCATCGGCCTCCCGCTCGCGGAGGTGTTATGGGACCTCGAGGAGCTCGCGGGACCGCGCTGACCACCGATGACCGACAGCACGCTCAAAGGCCGCCTGGCGCAGGTAGAGGAGGGAATCGCGGAGGCCTGTCACAGCGCCGGCCGCGCGCGCTCGGACGTGCGGCTCATCGCGGTCACCAAGACGCACCCGCTCGAGGCCGTGCAGGCCGCCTACGCGCTCGGGCTGCGTGACTTCGGCGAGAGCTACGCGCAGGAGCTGCTGCAAAAGCGAGAGGATCTCGGCACTTCGCTGCCAGACGTTCGCTGGCACTTCATCGGCCGGGTGCAGACGAACAAGGCCAAGATCCTGGCGCGGGCCGACCTCGTGCACGGCGTCGGCTCGCTCGCGCACGCCGAAGCGCTCGCCAGGCGGGCGGATCCCGAGCGCGGCGTCGCGCTCCTCGCGCAGGTGAACGTGAGCGGCGAGGAGCAGAAGAATGGCTTCTCATTCGATGACTTGCGCCGAGACCTGCAGGCGCTGCTGCAGGTGCCCGCCGCGCGGCTGTGCGGGCTGATGGCCATCCTCGAGCGGGGAGAGCAGGGGGACGCCGCCCGCGAGCGCTTTGCCGCGGTCCGCCTCCTCCGCGATGAGCTCGAGGGCCGGGCGGCCGTGTCGCTCCCGGTGCTGTCCATGGGCATGACGGCCGACTTCCGCGAGGCCATCCTTGAGGGCGCCACCCACATCCGCGTGGGGACGGCGCTGTTCGGCCCCCGCGCGCCGCGCTGAGGGCAAGACGAAGGGACATCACGATGGTGAAGGTGACGCTGATCGGCTGCGGAGGGCTCGGGGCGGCGCTGGCGAAGGGCTTCGCGGAGTCCCCCTGGGTGACGCTCACGATCTGCGAGAAGCACCGGGACAAGGCCGAAAAGGCGTTACCAACCGGCGGCTTCGCGTTCGAGCTTGATCCGGCCTCCGCGGTCGCTGGCGCCGACGTCATCGTGGTCGCGGTCAAGCCGGCCGGGGTCGCGAGCTTGCTCGAGAGCATCGACGCCAGCCTGCCGGAAGGCTCTTTGACCGTCTCGTGCGCCGCCGGCGTCTCCCTCGACACCCTCGCGGCCCACCAGCAGCGGGGCGCGCTCGCCCGCGCGATGCCGAACACGGGGGCGGCCGAGAAGGCCTCCACGACCGCGGCCGTGCTTGGCCCACGAGCCGAAGAGCCTCGTGATCTTCCGCGCTTACGGGGCATCTTTGGAGCGGTCGGCGAGCTGCGGATGCTGCCGAGCGAAGCGCTCATGCACGTCGCCACCGCGGTGGGCGGCTCCGGCCCGGCCTTCTGCCTGCGGGTGCTCGAGGCGCTGGCGGCCGCGGGCGTTCAGCAGGGGTTCTCCGCCGAGGAGGCCGACGCGTTCGCAAGAGGAGCGTTACGGGCCGCGAGCGCGCTGGCTGACCGCGGGGAGCAGAGCCCCGCCGAGCTGCGCGCGCGCATCACGTCCCCCCAGGGAACGACGGCGGCCGGCCTGGCGGTGCTGGAGAGCGCCGGCTTGCAGGGCATCCTCGGGGAGGCTGTGGAGGCCGCCGTGGAGAGGTCCCGGGAGCTCTCGAAGGGCTGAGAATCTTCAGCGCAGCGTCCCGTGGCAGCGCGTCCTGAAATTTCGCGTCGGAAGGTGCCGGACGTATCCTGCCGGAGCAGGAGGGCGACACGCCATGCACATCACGCCACTCGACATCCAGCAGAAGCGCTTTCGCATGGCCTGGCGCGGCCTCGACAAGGCCGAGGTCGACGCCTACCTGAACCTGGTCGCCTCCGAGCTCG
>CAYLZW010000566.1:0-2805 GCA_964388085.1 uncultured Myxococcales bacterium
ATCGACAACGACTACCGCGGCATCGACTTCACCTTCGGCTTCTTCACCGCCGTCGACACCATGGCCAAGGAGGTCCAGAACCTCCGCGCCGACGCCATCGCGACCAGCTCGTACTTCATCGTCGAGACCATGGGGCGCAAGGCGGGCTGGCTCGCCTATGGGGTCGCCATCGCGGGCGAAGCGAACCTCGTGGTCGGCGTCGAGGACGTGCGCGAGGAGCTGGCCCTCGAGGAGGGCGGCAGGACGCGGCTCGACGTCGACGCCCTGGTCGACCGCATCGTGGATCTCATCTCGACGCGCGAGCGCCGCGAGGACAAGCACTACGGCACCGTCGTGCTCGCCGAGGGCCTCGGGGAGCTCATGCCGCAGTCGGTCCTCGAGCACCTGCCGCGCGACGAGCACGGGCACATCTCGCTCGGGCGCCTCGATCTCGGCAAGCTCGTGGCCCAGCTCGTCATGCGCCGCTACGAGGAGCGCCACGGCGAGAAGAAGAAGTGCACGGGCGTGCAGCTCGGCTACGAGTCCCGCTGCGCGCCACCGCACGCCTTCGACGTCATGCTCGGCAGCCAGCTCGGCATCGGCGCCTACCGCGCGCTGGTGGAAGAGAACCTCGACGCGCACATGGTGAGCACCGGCGGGCAGCTCGATCTTCACTACGTGCCCTTCAAGGAGCTCATCAACGCGGAAGACATGAAGACCGACGTGCGCTTCATCCAGCCCGACAGCGACTTCCACGTGCTGGCGCGCTTCCTCGAGACGCGCACCGATCGCCTGGCGGACTGGAGCCCCGGCCGGCGCCCGGAGGGCTGATGGCGAGCGGAGGCGCCACGCCCGCGGGCCGGATCGCGGGAGGGGCGGCGATGCGACGGCCGTTCTGGGTATGCTCAAGGGCTCGGAGGCGCGATCGGCATGTTTGAGGACCTGAACACCAAGGTCCACAGCGTCAGAGAGCTGGTCGCTTGGCTCGACGAGCACAAGCTCCCTCCCAGCGAGCGCGGCGCGGGCGAGCCGGCGGCGCGCGACGCGTGGGATCCGGAGGCCACCGGCATCATGCAGGCGCCCCAGCTCGACCGCATGCTCGCGCTCGAGCAGGCCCGTAAGAACGAGCCGGAGCCGGCCAGCGTGAGCGGCTCGCTCGAGGCCTTTCACGTCGTCGAGCTCCTGCAAGCGCTGTCGAGCGGGGATCGCAGCGGCGTGCTCGAGCTCATGGACGGCCTCCACTTCGCGCGCGTGCACCTCGATCGCGGCCGCATCGCCGCCGCCTCCTTCGACGACGACATCGAGCTGACGCCGCTCGACGCGCTGAAGCGCGCCGCCGCCATGCAGCAGGGCGAGTTCCACTTCGGGCCGGTGGACGTGGACGGCCCCGCGCCCGGCACCATCCTGACGCTCTCCACGGTGCAGGTGCTCATCGAGCTCTCGACCGTGGCCTGGCAGCTCGCCGGCCACGACGAGGTGACGGGCAGCGCCGACTTCAACCTCGACGCCTTCGACGATCACTCGCTCGAGGCGCCGCGCTCGCCGGCTCCCGCGCCGGTCGATCTGCCGCCGGTGCCGGCCCTCGGCGCGCGCCCGCTGCGGCTCGCCGATCCGCTGCTGCCCAAGCTGCGCGACCTGACGCCCGACGAGCTCGACGTGCTGCAGGCGGTGTTGCTGCACCGCACGCTCGACGCCGCGGTGAAGGTGCTGGGCCCTGGCCGCGCGGATCGCTCGCGTGACGCCGTGCGCCGCTTGATCGCGCGCGGCTATCTGGTCGGCTGAGGCGCGCGGCGCACGAGCGCTCACACGCGCCGCACACGTCGACGACGGCCGAGCCGTCGCGGCGCGGGAATGCCATCCCGCGGTGACGACTTTCTGATACGGCGCTTCGCGCGCGGACCGCTTCCGTACGCGCCGCCGAGTTGAGAATGGACGTTCTCCTTCCTGGCATCCGCGTTGCTCAGCCCACGCTCGTGACGACGATCCATCCACACCTGCACGGCCCGCGGGACGTCCCTCCCCCCCGCGGCGGGGAGCGGGCGACCGGCCCAGCGTGGCGCTCGCGGCATGGGCGCCCGGGGATCGGGTTCGGCACCAGGAGGCGCTCGCCGTCGTTGCCCATGCTCTTGCTCACGGCCGCGCTGCTGGCGCTCGGCGGCTCCTCGTGCGAGCGAGCCCTCAGCGAGCCCGCCGTCGAGTACCTCCCCATCGACGCGCTCGACTCCTGATCGCGCGAGGGGCGCTCGCCCCTCCTCAAGCGACGCGGTAGACCTCTCGCGTGCGCTCGCCCGTCGAGCCGCCTCATGAACCTACTGTGGAGATGACCATGAAGCTCGCGTCCGCCCTGACCGCCGTGCTCGTCCTCGCGCTCGCCGCCGCCGCGCTGGCCGAGACCAAGAACCCCGTCGTCGTCATCGAGACCAGCCTCGGCAGCATCGAGGCCGAGCTGTACGAGGACAAGGCGCCGGTGACGGTGAAGAACTTCCTCGGCTACGTGAAGGACGGCTTCTACGACGGCACCATCTTTCACCGCGTCATCAACAACTTCATGATCCAGGGCGGCGGCTACGACGCCGACATGAAGAAGAAGGACACGCGGGCGCCCATCAAGAACGAGGCGAGCAACGGCCTCAAGAACGAGCGCGGCACGCTCGCCATGGCGCGCACCAACGTCGTCGACAGCGCCACCGCGCAGTTCTTCATCAACGTCGTCGACAACGCGTTCTTGAACCAGCGCGACACCTCGCCGAGCGGCTTCGGCTACGCCGTCTTCGGCAAGGTCACGAGCGGCATGGACGTGGTCGACAAGATCAAGAGCGTGCGCAC
>CAYLZW010000567.1:0-2804 GCA_964388085.1 uncultured Myxococcales bacterium
TCCCGTCGACGAGGAAGGTGCTCGCGAAGGCAGGCATGAAGGTCGAGGACATCGATCTCTTCGAGGTGAACGAGGCCTTCGCGTCGGTGCCGCTCGCGTTCATGAAGGATCTCGGCGTGCCGCACGAGAAGGTGAACGTGAACGGCGGCGCCATCGCCCTCGGGCACCCGCTGGGCGCCACCGGCGGCATCCTGTTCGCGACGCTCCTGAACGAGCTCGAGCGCCAGGACAAGCGCTTCGGGGTCGTCACCATGTGCATCGGCTACGGCATGGGCACGGCGACCATCATCGAGCGTCTATAGGCCTGCGGGTCGAGCGGGTCATTTCGCCGCCGCGCTCTCCCTGGGGTAGCCTCCCCCGGGGAGCGTCGCGTCCATGCCCAGGCCTGTCGGTACCACCGCCGTGCTCGTCCCGCCGTCCGCTCGTCGCGCGGCGGGAGGAGCAGGTATGGACGCCGCCAGCGCGCCGTCGACCTCCGCGTTGCTCGAGGTGCCGCTCGGCCCGCTCGGAGCGCTGCAGCTCGAGGCCGACGCCGCGGCGCGGCTCGAGAGCCTCGTCGCGCTGCGGCGCCGGGCTGCGCTCGCGCCGCTCACGTCCGAGGTGACGCTGGCGCCGGACGTCCGCTTTGGGCCGCGTGGCTTCGCGCACGACGAGCGCTACACGCTGCGCAGCGCGGGCGTGACGCGGCCGGTGCTGCGCGCGCTGAGCGAGGTCGCGCGTTCGCTCAGCGAGCTCGATCGGAACCCCTTCGAAGGCACGACGTCGAAGGTGCGCGGCGCGGTGCTCGATCACGTGCTGCCGTTTCTGCTGCAGGGGCGGGATCGCGGGCGGCGTCCGTCGAGCGTCGACGTGCGATCGCGCGCCGCGGGCTTCGCGCTGCTCTTGACGCTCGCGGGCGGCATGGTCACGAAGGGGGAGCGAAAGCCTCGCAGCGCGCTCTACGACGTGTTGCTCGACGCGGCGGCGGCCGAGCCTCACCCGGGGCTCCGCCGGCAGATGCTGCTCGGCCTCGACGGCGTCTCGAAGAGCGCGCTCTCGGGCGGGCAGGTGCGGCGCCGCAACGCGCTGGTCGCGCCGCTGCGCCCGTCGTCACCGCCGTACGACGCCTGGTTCAAGCCGGGCGAGGAGCCGAGGCTCAACGTCGTCCAGTACGTGCAGGACGAGTTCTGGAAGGGGGAGCTCGCGAGCTATCGGAAGCTCGGCTTCGACGTCACGGAGGCGTCCGACAAGCGCGCGCTCGCGACGAAGCTCATGGAGGATCCGGCCGGCGAGCTCCCGCCGGTGCGGGTCCGCGTCGAGCTCGAGAACCGTGATGAGGCCGTGCTCGAGGCCATGGGGCGCGACGACGTACACGCGGTGCTCTACACCGGGCACGCCCAGCTCGGCGGCGTCGCGACGACGTCGCTCGAGGTCGCGCCGGCCTCCGATGGCGCACCGAAGCTGCTCGCGTTCTTCGCCTGCCGCACGAAGCAGAACCTCGCCGGGCTGCAGAACGCCTACCCGGACGCGCACGTGCTCGTGTCAAACCAGGGCACCTACGGGCACGACGACCGCATCATCATCCAGGAGCTCTGGCGGGGCGTCGCTCGGCGCGCGAGCTACGCGAGCATCGAGAAGGCCGCGGAGGCGCGCGAGCTCTGGGAGCCGGGCAACTACCTCTTCCCCGGCGAGAGAGGCGCGCTCGCGCACCAGGATCTCGACGGCGACGGCCGCGTGGCCTTGAGCGGTCGTCGTCGTGACGTGCTCTACGATGTGAGCGTGAGAAAGGGCTCCGGCCACTCCATCAGCTTCTCGCCCTCCTCCGCGCCGAAGGATCTCGCGACGCTCGACGGCCAGAAGGTCACGGACGCGGTGCAGTGGTTCAACACCGAGTGGCACTACTTCACCGAGAGCTTCGGCCTGCCGGACGAGACCGCGCGCGCCGATCGCTTTCGCGCCGACGGTTGGTTCAACTCCGACGACAAGAACGAGCTCGTGCGCGTCGAGCAGGTGCGGGTGCCGGGGGCAGCGCCCGTGTGGCGCGTGAAGCTGAACGCCTCCTTCGCGCACCAGGACCCCCACGCGCTCGCGATGATGCTCACCTACGAGCTGAGCCAGAAGATCCTGGCCGAGACGCGCGCCAACGAGCCCGCGCACGAGCGGCGCATGAAGAGCCTCGCGCTCGTGTGCTCCTACCTCGTCAACGTGCAGACCTGGAGCGACACCGGCGACCTGCTCCTGCAGCGCTTCGCCGAGCGCTATGGCTTCCCGCCGAGCCTGTCCTTCGACGTGGCGTGGACGGCCGTCAACAGCGACGCCAAGGACGAGGCCTCGCCGAAGGTCATCGACAAGCTCGAGCGCGGCATGCAGTTCCCCTTCCTCGAGGTGAACCGGGAGCGCAGCAGCGTCGCCTTCCGCAGGTACATCGAGGGCGCGCTTCGCTACCTGAAGCGCGCGGACACGGACGTCGCGCGGGTGACCTTCGATCTCATCGTGTCCGGCAGCGTGCAGATCGACGAGATCGCGGACCTCTCGAAGCACGACTTCTTGAAGCTGCGCAAGGAGCTCTTGCCCGACGGCATCGACCTGCCCGTGAGCGACTTCCTGAAGCTGCACGACGAAGGCAGCCGCGCCTTCCGCGCCATCAAGGGCGCCATCGACGGCTATATGTGGGACAACCGCATCTACGTCGCCGAGGGGCTCTCTCCGAAGGAGCTCGCGCGCACGCTCGCGCACGAGGTGAACCACGTGCTGAACCGGTCCGAGGAGCGCTACCGCTCGAACGAGGCCATCTTCGTCGAGGAGTACCGCGCGCACGTGGCCGA
>CAYLZW010000568.1:0-2796 GCA_964388085.1 uncultured Myxococcales bacterium
GTAGTTGGGCTTCCGGTCGAAGTGGTGCTCGGCCTCGATGAAGCGGACCGTGCCCGACTTCGAGCGCATGACCAGCGAGTGCGTGAACGCGCCGCCCTTGAAGTAGCGGACGCCCTTCAGCATGTCGCCGGTGGTGACGCCGGTGCACGCGAACATGACGTCGCCCTTCGCGAGCTCGGTCAGCGTCCAGATCTTGTTCACGTCCTCGATGCCCATCTCCTTGCAGCGACGGATCTCGTCGTCGTTGCGGGGCTTGAGCCGGCCCTGCATGTCGCCGCCCACGCAGCGCAGCGCGGCGGCCGCGAGCACGCCCTCGGGCGCGGCGCCGATGCCGAGCAGCACGTCGATGCCGGTCTCCTCGAGGCAGGTCGCGATCGCGCCGCCCACGTCGCCGTCGGAGATGAGCCGCACGCGCGCGCCCGCCTCGCGCACCTCCTGGATGAGCTCCACGTGGCGCGGGCGGTCGAGGATGATCGCGGTGAGGTCCTCGACGTACACGCCCTTGGCGTCGGCGATGGCCTTCAGGTTCTCGGTGGCCGACTTGTCGAGGTCGATGACGCCCTTCGCCGCCGGGCCCACGGCGATCTTGTCCATGTACGTGTCGGGCGCGTGCAGCAGGTTGCCCTTCTCGCCCATGGCGACGACGGCGAGCGCGTTGGGCTTGCCGTACGCGCACAGGTTCGTGCCCTCGAGCGGGTCCACGGCGATGTCCACCTCGGGATCGCCCTCGTCGCCGCCGCCGACCTGCTCGCCGATGAAGAGCATGGGCGCCTCGTCGCGCTCGCCCTCGCCGATGACGACGGTGCCCCGCACGCGCAGGCCCTCGAACGCCTTGCGCATGGCCTCGACGGCGGCCTGGTCGGCCAGATCCTTCTCGCCCCGGCCCATGAGCCGGGCGGCCGAGAGCGCCGCGGCCTCCGTCACGCGCACCACTTCGAGTGCGAGGTTGCGATCGAGGGTGTTCTTCAGGGACTCGGGTTGCGCCACGTCTGCCTCCGTCGGGTTCGCGCAGGTGTGGCCGAAATCTCGTGGTGCGGCAACCGCCGCGAGGCCGCATCGTTTGCTGGCGAGGCGCCACGGCCGCGCTCCTCGCGGACGTCGACTACGGCACGAGCACCGCCGCGACGTGCGCGGGGATGCGCGAGGGGCGGCCGCGCGCGTCGAGGCACGCCAGCGTCGTCTCGCCCTCGGCCAGCACGATCTCGCCGCCGCCGTCGTCGTCGCGCAAGACGCGGTAGCGGAACAGCGCCCGCACGCGCGAGACCTCGGCGAGTGTCGTTTCGATGGTCACGATATCGTTGAACTTCGCCGGTACACGAAATTTCACGTGCGCGTCGACGACCGCGAAGAAGGTGCCGCTCCGCTCGAGGGCCGTGTAGTCGAAGCCGGCCGCGTTCAGGAGCTCCACGCGCCCGCGCTCGAAGAAGCGCAGGTAGTTGGCGTGGTAGACGACACCCATCTGGTCGGTGTCGCCGTAGATGACGCGGTAGCGCGCGCGGTTGTGCATCGCCCGTTGCCGGTCAAGCGACGCCGGCGGTCAAAAGACGTATTTGATGACCGGCGCGAAGCTGAGGCTCGGGATGATCTGCATGCCGCCCCCGGCCTGTGCGAACGCGAGGTAGCCGTTCACGTCGAGGCCGATGGTGACGTCGGTGAGCAGCGTCGCCCAGCGCACGCCGAGGCCGGCGCCTACGTTGCCGCCGAGGGGGAACGCGTCGGGCAGCGGCGGCGGGTACACGAGCGCGCCACCGCCGAAGACCTTGCCGACGATGCCGAAGCGATCGATCCACAGCGAGCCGAGCACGGCGAGGTTCATGAAGGTGATGCCGTAGTCGCGCGGCATGTCGGTGTTGCCCGAGAGCACCGCGGCGTTCGCGACGAAGCCGGTGCCGAAGCTGAGCTGCACGCCGAGCCAGTCGAGGATGTCGTAGCCGACGGCGAGGCCGATGTACGGCTGCAGGTTCGAGGTGACGCGCGCGACGCAGGGCGCGCCGCCACACTCCTGACCGGCCGCGAAGCCGCCGAAGCGGATGAAGCCGCCGAGGTCGCTCGCCGTGTAGAAACCGGTGCTGCGCACGAAGCCGACGGCGCCACCGACGCTCTCGCTGACCTGAGCGGCCGGCGGCGCGTCCTCCGTGCGCTCCACGGCGTCTTCCTCGACGTCGCCGGCGCCCTCGTCCTCGCCGAGCAGGTCATCGTCCTGCATGAGCGCGAACAGCGGTCCGTCGAGGCGGAGCTGCAGCGGCGTGTCGCTGATCGCGTTCACCGTCGTCGCGCCCGCGGGCACGGCGAGGAGGAGGATCCCGAACAGGAAGGCGTTGCTTACGGGCGTGCGCATGACGTGGGGCGATAGCAGAGGTGACGCTCGAGAAAAAGGGGCTGTGGCGTCGTCGTGTGAACTTGTCGGGCGCCACACGCAGCTGTGCAGCTGGCGGTCCGGAAACCGACAGCTGCACAGCGACCGAGCCTACGAAGAAGGACGAACGATCAACCGCCCGAGGCCGCGAACACCCACGGGTAGGTGACGAACACCTGCCCACCGCCACGCGGCTTCGGGAAGCGCATGCGCTGGATGATGCGCTCGACGCAGGTGCCCACGGCCTTGTTGCCCATGGTGTTCTGCGAGATGTTCGCCGTCGCCACGAGGCCGGTGCCGGAGATGGTCCAGCTGCCGACGAGCTTGCCCTCGAGGTTCGGGTCCTTGGCGAGCTCCTTCTCGTAGCAGTAGCGGATCTGGTTCTGGTGACGGCGCACGACGCGGTCGATCTCCTCGCGGCTCAGCGAGCCCTTGGTGAT
>CAYLZW010000569.1:0-2794 GCA_964388085.1 uncultured Myxococcales bacterium
TCGACGACGACAACGTGCGCGGCTCGATGAACGACTCGGACTCGCACGTGCCGGTCGGCCGGGGAGCGTCGGACTCCGAGTCGGACCTGCTGGTGCCGAACCTCGGCGCCGGCTACGAGCACGAGACCACGACGCCGTCGTCGGCCCGGCGCTCGCCCCTCGTCACGCAAGAGGAAGAGGACGACGACGCCAAGCGTCCGCCGCTGGCCCCCATGGGGTCGGCCGAGAGCGGCGCGCCCACCGCCGATCGACTGCCGCCTCCCAACGTGACCCACACCGCCTCCGCGCGCTCGAGCTCGCGCGGGCTGCTCGTCGCGGCCGGCGCCGCCATCGGCATCGTGGTGTTGCTGGTCGGCGCCGTCGCCCTCGGCCTCGCCAGCGGACGCCTCGGCTCCGACGACGCCGACGTCGAGGTCCGCGCCGCGGACGTGGCCGGCAGGCTCGGCTCGCCGTCGACGGAGACCGCGGCGCGCGAGGACGAGCGAGCGACGAAGCGCGCCGACGGTGAAGGCGCCAACGCGGCCGGGGCTCCCGACCAAGGCGCCGTCGCCGACGGACGAGCCCCTGCGCGGGGCGACGACACCCGGCAGGCGCACGGCTCCTCGGCCGATGACGACGCGCAAGACCCGGGCAGCGCCGCGGGCAGCGACTTTGGCGAGGTCGCGGCGGCGGACGAGCCGGACCGCGTGGCGAACGACGATGACCGGCGGTCGCGCGGCCGCGCCCGGAGCTCGCGCGGGCGACGCTCGGGCGGGGGAGATCGCGGCGACAAGAAGCTCGACGACGACACCGTGCTGAAGGCCGCCGACACGAGCGCGTCCGCGGACAGGCCCGCCGTGCTCGAGCCCGCCGGCGCGACGCTGACGCTCGAGACCGTGCCGTGGTCCGTCGTCTACCTCGGCAAAAAGCGCCTCGGCGAGACGCCGCTCGTCAACGTGCCCATCCCCGCGGGGGACCTCGAGCTGTTGCTCGTGAACCCGGACAAAGACATCCGGCAGCCGTACTTCCTGCAAGCGGAGCCCGGCAAGACCTACCGAAAGCGCCTCGCGCTCGAGTAACGCCGAGCGTGTTCGCGCCGGGCGCGTCCTTGGGTAGTCTCGCTGCCGTGACATCGACATCGCCCGCGCTTCGCTGCCTGCTTCGCCCCACGCTCGCGAGCGTCGTCGTCGTGCTGGCGGCCTGCGAGCCGCCGCCGCCGCCGCTCGAGCCCGTGCGCATCGGCATCCTGAACCCGACCACCGGCCAGCTCGGCAGCCTCGGTCCGTCGTGGGAGGACGCCTCTCGCCTCGCCGCCGAGCAGATCAATTCCGCGGGCGGTCTGTTCGACGGGCGCAAGGTGGAGCTCGCGTTCTACGACACCGCGACGCTGCCAAACCGCGCCGCCGAGGCCGCGCGCCAGGCGCTCGACGAGGGCGCCGTGGCGCTGGTCGGGCCGGCGTCGTCGGGCGAAGCGGAGGCGACCACCGATGTCGTGGCGGGCTTCAAGGTGCCGCAGGTGTCGTGCTGCGCGACGGCTCCGTCGCTCAGCGCGGCGGACGACTGGTTTTTCCGCACGACGCCGAACGATCTGCTCCAGGCCAAAGCTGTCGCCTACGTCGCCGCCGAGGGCTTCACGGGCACGATCGTCCGCGCGCCGTGCGTCGAGGCGGCCGTCGTCTACCGGGACGACGCGTACGGCACCGATCTGGCGCAGGTGTTCATCGAGGAGTTCGAGGGCCGCGCCATCGCCGGCACCTCCCCCGCCGCGACCGGACGCATCGTGGCCAACGTGAGCTACCCCTCGGACACGCCCGACGGCGCGGCCGTGACGACGGCGTTCATGGATCAGCTCGAGCAGAACCACGTCGACGCCGTGGAGAACGTCTGCGTGCTGCTGGTGTCGTTCGCTCCCGACGGCGCGACGGTGGTGAACGCGCTCGAGCCCGTGCTCGCCCCCTACGCGAGCGGCGCGGCGACGCCCTTCAGCTACGGCTACCTCGCCACCGACGGCCTGTTCGACAACGCCTTCGCGACCGGCGCGGGCGGGTATTCGGTGAAGGTCGTCGGCACGGCGCCCACGCACGCCGAGAACATGGCGTACGAGACCTTCGCGAGCTCCTTCCGCGCGCGCTTTGGCACCGAGCCCGGCAACCTGACCTCGAACATGTACGACGCCGTCATCCTGCTCGGCCTCGCCATCACGAAGACGCGCAGCACGGCGGGAGCCGACATCCGGGACGCGCTCTTCGACGTCTCCCGCGACGGGCGCCGCTTCGTCATCGACAGCGGCCCCGACGCCAAGGGGGCGTTCTTCGGCGAGATGGCGGAGGCCCTGCTCTCGGGCGAGGACATCGACTATGTCGGCCCGTCCGGGGAGCTCGACTTCGACGCCAGCGGCGACGTCATCGGTGACTTCTCGCTCTGGCAGCCGATCTCGGAGGCGGGGGCGTTCACGATCAAGGAGCGCGACTTCCTGCCCTCCTCCACCTTCGCGCCTTGAAGCGCAGGGCAGCCGGAGCCTCGCGATCGCGACCGGATGATCTGCGGAAGTGCCCCGCGAGCGTCATCCGTTATGCTGCCGCACGGGCGCGCGCGAGCACGTCCTCGAAGGAGCCTGTGTTGACTCTCTCGCTCACATCGCTGGTCACACGCTTCCTCAGCCCGCTCGGCACCCCGCTCACCTCGCCGCGGTGGACGCTGCTCGCCCTGCCGCTCACGTTCGTCGTCGCCGCCTGCGATATGCCCTCGCCGCAGTCGCCTGCCGAGCCCATCGGCGAGTACCCCGTGTGGGGCAAGGGCTTCGGCGAGCAGGCCG
>CAYLZW010000570.1:0-2771 GCA_964388085.1 uncultured Myxococcales bacterium
GCCTTGAACTGCTGCTCGAGCTGATCGCCGCTGGCGGCCTCGGCGAGCTCGTAGGTGGCGGCCGCCTCGGCCTCCATCTTGTCGATCTTCTCTTCCATGCGCGACATGGTGTCGAACGCGCTCGTCGACGAGAGCCCGTCCATGGTGTCCGCGATGGAGCGCTGCGCCTCGGCCCGCTTGGCGCGCGCGATGAGGAGGTTCTTCTTGCGCTTGGCCTCCTCGATCTTGCCGTTCAAGCCCTGCAGGGCGCTCTTCAGCTGATCGACGGCGGCCTTCTGCGCCTGCCACTGCTGCTGGAAGCCGACCGCGAGCTTCTCGTGCTCGGTCTTGCGCGCGAGGGCCTGCTTGGCGAGGTCGTCGTTGCCCGCCTTGACGGCGAGCATGGCCTTCTTCTCCCACTCGACCGACAGCGAGCGCTCGTTGTCGAACTGCTTCTGCAGGCGCTTCTCGTCGGCGATGGCCACCGCGACCTGCTTCTTGGCCTCGACCAGCTGCTGCTGCATGTCGATCAGCATCTGGTTGAGCATCTTCTCTGGGTCTTCGGATTTGCTGATGAGGTCGTTCACGTTCGACTTCAGCAGGGTTCCGATGCGGGAAAAGATCGCCATGGGCGGTGGCTCCTGAGGGGGCGAAAGGGTTCGCGAAGACTACCCGAGCGGGTCGCTCGCACTAGAGGGGACGACGTTCTCAGCTGGCGGCGGCCTTCTGCTGATGGAACTTGGCGAGCTTTCGATAGTGATCGGTGATGCACATGGAGAGCGCGTCCACCGAGGCCTGGAATTCGTTGAAGTCGAGGTTCTCGGCCTGCAGCGTGTCCGTGGCGACGACCGCGCTGCCCTCGAGCCCGTAGGCGCCGTGGATCATGTCCGTGGCGTTCAGGCGCAGGAGCGTCTCGAACAGCTCCTTCTGGGTCGCGCCCTCGGGGATGTCCATGAGCTTGACCCGGAACAACACGACGGGATCGTTGAAGCGCACGACGATGTTGTCGATGGTCTCGTACTCGTCGTGGATCATCCAGGTCTGCTCGGCGAGCTCCTCGTAGGAGACGCCCATCTGGATGAGGTAGCCCTCGATGTCCTGCGGAGTCGCCATGCAGGCTCCTAAACGTTGGTTCCCGTGGACTGGTCTGCCTTACACCCGAGATCAACAAGCGACCACGAGCATAAACATCCCGGGGCGCCGCGCCAGACGCGAGGCCCCCGCGAAGCCGCGACCAAACCGCCGACGCCCCTTCGTGTCAAGGCCCCCTGAGACCTTCGCCCTGGTGACCCACGCCGTCGCAAGCGAAACACCCGCCTCGCGTTGGCGTGCGCGCCTCGTGATCGGAGTAGAGTGGCGGCCGGCTCCCCACGACGTGGAGCCCTGTCTCTTCGGAGCAGTGTTCGGGAGTCCTGTCGCAGATGGTCCAGTTCAACCACACGCAGCGCGAGATCACGCTCAAGCTGGTCTATTACGGCCCCGCGCTGAGCGGGAAGACGACCAACCTGCAGGTCATCCATCAGTTCTTGCGGCCGGAGTCGCGCGGTCGCCTCATGACCCTCGACACCGCCGACGACCGCACGCTGTTCTTCGACCTCTTGCCCGTGTTCTTCAAGACCAACGCCGGCTTCAAGGTCAAGCTGAAGCTCTACACCGTCCCCGGCCAGGTGATGCACAACTCGACGAGGCGCATCGTGCTCTCGGGCGCGGACGGCGTCATGTTCGTCGCCGACAGCCAGCGCGCCGAGGCCAAGGCCAACAACGAGGCCTGGCGCGGCATGATGGAGAACCTCAAGGAGAACAGCCTCGACGACGACGAGATCCCCATCGTCATCCAGTTCAACAAGCGCGACCTGCCCGACGTGCGCAGCGACGAGGAGATCGATCAACTGCGCCAGCGCGGCAAGGAGCCCATCTTCCCCGCCGTGGCCATCCGCGGTGAGGGCGTCGTCGAGCCGCTGTTCGCGCTCTTGAAGCTCACCTTTCGGAACCTCAACAAGAAGCACGACTTCGCCGGCAAGTTCGGGCTCACCGAGACGCAGTTCCTGCGCAACATCTTCAGCCACATGAACCTCGGCGAGCTCGACTCCCGCATCGGTGAGTCGCTGCGCGCCAAGACGGATCCGAACTTGAGCGCCGCCGCCGTCCGGGAGAGGGACGATGGCTGACGACTCCATCCTGCAAAAGCGCATCACGCTCGCCGAGCTCGTCGAGGCCGACAGCTTCCGGGAGGTGATGCGATCGTTCGCCGAGCTCTACCGCATCGGCATCAAGGTGTTCGACGCCGAGGGCACCAAGCTCGCCGACATCCGCGTCGGCAACGGGCCCTTCTGCGGCTACCTGTTCGAGCTCGGCGAGAGCCGGCAGGCCTGTACCCGCCTCGTCAGCTCGCTCAAGAACGATCCGCTGCCCGAGGTGGACGGCAAGGAACAGCCTGCGCTCGTGAGCTGCTTCACCGGCCTGCGCTACGTCGTGCTGCCCATCTCCTACGAGGGCGACTCCATGGGGCGGCTGATCTTCGGCCCCTACGCGCCCACCACCCTCGTGAAGCCGAGCGAGGAGCTGTACCAGATCGAGCCGCGCGTCGATCGCGCCAAGGCCGAAGAGCTCATGAAGGGCGTGCGCCAGGCACCCGATCACGTGGTCTCGAAGGTGCTCGAGCAGCTCCAGCGCGTGATCGAGGTCATCCTGTTCACGAGCTATCGCGCGCTGCTGACGAGCCAGATGCACATCGAGAGCGTGACGTCGAGCTACCACGATCTGCAGGAGAAGGCGCGCACGCTCAAGGAGGC
>CAYLZW010000571.1:0-2755 GCA_964388085.1 uncultured Myxococcales bacterium
GGCGTGCACGTCATCTGCGATCGCTATCGGCTCTCGAGCCTCGTGTACCAGGGCCTCCACCTGCCGGACTCGTGGGTCTTCGATCTGAACCGCTACGCGCTCCGGCCCGATCACCTCGTCGTCCTGCAGCTCACCCTCGATCAGGCCTTCGAGCGGACGGAGGCCCGCCGCGGGACGCGTGAGGTCTACGACGACCGCCAGCTGCAAGCGGACATCCACGCTCGCTACAACGAGCTGGCGCCGCGGCTCGGCGCCCTTCGCGTGCCGGCCGAGGGCGGCGTCGACGAGGTCACCCAGCGCATCTACGCCGCGCTCGAGAAGCACGGCTTTCCGGGCGTACCTGCGTGAGCGGCGGCTCGCCGCCGGGCGCGCGCGCGACGTTGACCTGCGGCGAGCGGACGCTGCCCCTCGGCGAGCGCACCTTCGTGATGGGCGTCGTGAATTTGACGCCGGACAGCTTCTCCGACGGCGGAAGGTTGGCCACGACGGACGCGGCCGTGGCGCACGCGCTCTCGCTCCTCGACGAGGGCGCGGACGTGATCGATCTCGGCGGCGAGTCGACGCGGCCGGGGGCGCTGCCCATCGCGGCCGAGGACGAGCTCCTGCGCGTGCTGCCGGTCGTCGAGGCGCTGGTGGCGCGCGGCGTGCGGAACCTGAGCGTCGACACGCGGAACGCGCGCACGGCGCGGGCGTGCCTCGAGGCCGGCGTCAGCTGGTTGAACGACGTGTCCGCCCTGCGACACGACGACGACATGGCCGCGGTAGCGCGCGGCTTCGACGTCGTCGTGCTCATGCACGCGCGCGGGGAGCCCGAGACCATGCAGCAGGGCGTCATCGAGTACGACGACGTGGTCGAGGACGTCGCGCGCTTTCTCGAGGAGCGGGTGGCGTCGGCCGTCGCCGCGGGCGTGCCTCGCGAGCGGCTCGTCGTCGATCCGGGGCTCGGCTTCGGCAAGCGGCTGCCGCACAACCTCGCGCTGACCCGCGGGATCGGGCGCCTGTCACAGGTGGCGAGCGCGGTCTTGTACGGACCGAGCCGCAAGCGCTTCCTCGGGGAGCTGACGGGGACGAAGCTGGCGTCGGAGCGTGACGCGGCCACCGTCGGCGCCGTCTGCTACGCGGCGACGCGCGGGGCCGATCTCGTGCGCGTGCACGACGTGAAGAGCGCGGTACAGGCGCTGCGCGTGGTGGACGCCCTCGCGCGTTCGTGAGCGAGCGCGTCCGAAGCCGTCCGCCGGCGCTCAACGCTCCTCGAGGATGACGCACACCACGCACGAGTAGCCGAACAGCTCCGTGCGCGCGCCGGCGGTGGCCAGCTCGCCGGTGGCCGCGACCCCGACCACGGGGGCGCCGTCGCCACCCAGCAGATCATCCGCGCGTCCGACGTCGTAGACCGGCACGCCGAAGCCGGCCTCGTCCCGGCCGAGGCCGCTGAACACGACGGTGGCGAGCGCGCGTCTGCCTTCGAGCGAGGCCACGAGGGAGGCGAGGGTCTCCTCGA
This sequence comes from uncultured Myxococcales bacterium, assembly GCA_964388085.1. Taxonomy (GTDB): domain Bacteria; phylum Myxococcota; class UBA727; order UBA727; family CAYLZW01; genus CAYLZW01. The sequence goes on from CAYLZW010000571.1 coordinate 1,502, forward strand.
GGTCCGCGCGCGCGGCCTCGGCGTCCCGCAGCGCGAACACCAGCTCGGCGCCATCGGCGACCTCGTCGGCGATGGCGACGGCGCCGGAGGTCGGGTCGATGCCGACGACGTGGCGCATGACGAACGCGGAGCCTCCGTCGGCGGCGACGCCCGCGAGCAAGGTGCCGCGCAGCCGCGCGAGATCGCCCCGTAAGGACGCCGGGAGGTCGGCCATGAGCGCGTCGGCCGCCGGTCTGCCGTCGAGAAACTGCAGCACGGTGCCTTGCGCGGCGCTCACGCGACGGGAGGGGCCGAGCGGTCTGGCGCCTTGCGCGACGCCGGTGACGAGCTGCACGCCGGTGGCCGAGAGGAGCGCGGCGTGCGGTCCCTCCTCGCTCTCCGCCGCGAGCGCGCTCGTCGGCTGCCCGCCCGGCGCCAGACAGATGGCGCCCACCGTCGGCACGCCCTGCTCGTCGAGCGAGCGCAAGAGCCCCGGGGCGTCGAGGGCGTCGGGAGGCGCCGCCAAAAAGCGCCCTCTGCCCAAGGGCGCGTCCGCGCACAGCGCCGCGGCGACGTGGGAGCCGAGGCCCTCCTGCAGCGTCGCGCGGGCGTACGCGGGAGCGCCGTCGATGACGAGCACCGCGAGGCCCGGCTGCCCCTCCACGAGGGCTAGCCCATGAAACGCCGACGCCCCGACCCATCCGACGAAGGGGCGGGGCGCGAGCAGGTCCGAGAGCGCGCCCGACAGCGCGCGCGTGTCCGAGGCGTGGTGGAACGACGAGAACACGAGCGCGAAGCCGTCGCCCGTGCCGCGCGCCAGCCCCTGCGCACGGAGCTGTTGCGCGACGTCGAGGACCGCGTCCGAGCTGCGCGGCAAAGTCGAGGACGCCGCCAGCGCACGCAACGTCAGTCCATGTGCTCGATGATGGCCTTGCCGAACTCCGAGCACTTCAGGAGCTTCGCGCCCTCCATCATGCGCTCGAAGTCGTAGGTCACCGTCTTCGCCGAGATGGCGCCGTCCATGCCCTTGATGATGAGGTCCGCGGCCTCGTTCCAGCCCATGTGGCGGAACATCATCTCACCCGAGAGGATGACCGAGCCGGGGTTCACCTTGTCGAGGTTGGCGTACTTCGGCGCCGTGCCGTGCGTGGCCTCGAAGATGGCGTGGCCGGTCTTGTAGTTGATGTTGCCACCCGGCGCGATGCCGATGCCGCCCACCTGCGCCGCGAGCGCGTCCGAGAGGTAGTCGCCGTTCAGGTTCATCGTCGCGATGAC
>CAYLZW010000572.1:0-2741 GCA_964388085.1 uncultured Myxococcales bacterium
GTCCGCGCACGAACAGCAGCGTCGTCGACGTGCCGAGGTCGATGGCGATGTCGTTCGAGAACAGGTCGTTGAAGAGGGACAGCATGGTACGCCGCTGTACGGCTACCACGGTCGGGCGCTTCGCGGGTAGCCCGAAGGCGGAATCTCGTGCCCCTTCCGCTGCCCGCCCCTTCCGCCTTGTGCCTTTCAGGCGGCGTCGATAAGGCAACGCGTCCCGTGGTTTAGCCGCCTTTCAGCGGCCCTTTTGAGGTGCTCCATGCTCGCCGCCATGCGCAAGAACGCGACCAACCCGCTGGTGCTCATCCCCGTTGGCATCATCATCTTCGTGTTCGTCTTCACCTTCGGGCAGTGGGGCGGCAGCGACGTCAGCGGCAACATGCCCATGGCCGCCACCGTCAACGGGCGCGTCATCTCGGAGGCCATGTTCAACGTGGCCTACTCGCGGCAGTACCAGAACAACCAGCTCATCCGCCGCGGCTATGGCATCGAGGACGCCAAGCGCGAGGGCCTCAAGGAGAAGGTGCTCGACGATCTGGTGGCGCGCGAGCTGCTCGCCCAGCTCGGCGAGGACCGCGGCCTGCGCGTCAGCGACGACGAGGTCGTGGACTACGTCAAGACGCGCTTCTTCGGCGCGGACAAGCCCTTCGACCGCGAAGAGTACAAGCGCATCGTGCACGGCTACTTCCAGACCAGCGAGCCCCGCTTCGAGGAGCAGGTGCGCCGCGACATCCTCGCCGACCGCATGGAGAACCTGGTCAGCTCGAGCCTGCACGTGACGCAGCAGGAGCTGCAGGAAGAGTTCGACAACCGCTTCAACCGCGCGTCCCTCGAGGTGGTGCGCATCGATCCGCTCTACTTCAAGGAGCTGCCCACTCCGAGCGACGACGAGGTGAAGACCTGGGCGGACGCCAACGAGAGCAAGATCGAGGAGCACTACAACAAGCACATCAACCGCTATCGCAAGGAGAAGGAGGTCCGCGCGCGCCACATCCTCATCAAGGTCGACGAGAACGCGTCCGCGGGCGACAAGGCGAAGGCCAAGGAGCGGCTGCTCGCGGCCAAGAAGCGCGTCGACGGCGGCGAGGACTTCGCCAAGGTCGCCACCGAGGTCAGCGAGGACGAGGGCAGCAAGCAGAGCGGCGGCGATCTCGGCTTCTTCGGCAAGGGGCGCATGGTGCCCCCGTTCGAGGAGGCGGCGTTCGCGCTCGAGCCCGGCGGGCTCTCGGACGTCGTCGAGTCCCGCCACGGCTATCACCTCATCAAGGTCGAGGAGGTGAAGGCGCCCGAGATCACCGAGCTCGCGAGCGTGCGCCTCGACATCGCCAAGCAGCTCATGAAGGAGGACGCGCAGAACGCGAAGGCGCGCGCGCTCGCGCAGCAGGTGCTCACCGGCATGAAGGCCGGCAAGCAGGTCTCCGAGCTCGGCATCGAGGGTCTCCAGCTCCCCGAGGATCTCGCGACGACGGACCCCGCCAAGCGCGACCCCTTCGCGCCGCGCGTCGAGCTCACCGGCTGGTTCGCCCAGAACGCTCGCTATGTGCCGCGCGTGGGCGTCTCCCCCGAGCTCGCCACCGCCGCCTTCGCGCTCACCGACGAGCAGCCCACGGCCGATCAGGTCTTCGAGGTCTCGAACCGCTTCTTCGTCGTCCGCCTGAAGGACCGCGAGCGGCCGGATCCGGCCAAGTTCGAAGCCGAGAAGGAGACCTTGAAGCAAGGCCTCATCCGCGCGCGTCAGGCGGTCGCGCTCGACAAGTTCCTCGAGGAGCTGAAGGCGCAAGCGGACGTCGAGAAGAACCAGGCGCTCATCGGCTATGCGATCTGAGCGCGAGCCCGCCGACCCGCGAGACGCCACCTCCCCGAGCCCCCGAGCGCCGAAGACCAGCGAGCTCCCGCCCGCCGAGCGCGCCATCGTCGAGGACGAGATCGAGATGGCCGCGCGCGTCGGCCGCCGCATCGCCAAGAGCCTGGCGCAGGCGAGCGCCCCCACGACGGTGAAGGAGCGCGCGAAGCTCGACGCCGAGCTCGTCTCCCTGCGCGATCAGATCGGCGAGGCGCGCGGCGAGGACGTCCCTGCCCTGCTCGCGCAGATGATGCGGGTCGCGGCCGTGGCGCAGATGAACGCGCCCAAGGCCGAGGGCATGGTCGACGCCAACACGCCCTACTTCGGTCATATGCGGCTCAAGGAGGGCGCGCGCTCGCGCGACGTGCTCATCGGCAAGCGCGCCATGGTCGATCGCGAGGCCGGCGTCGTCATCGTCGACTGGCGCAACGCGCCGGTCTCCCGCCTGTACTACCGCTACGACGAGGGCGACGAATACGAGGAGGAGCTCGGCGAGCAATTGCGGGAGGGCGAGGTGCTCGTGCGGCGCACGGTCAGCTTCCAGAAGGGCCAGCTCGTGCGCGTCGCCTGCCCCGACGGCACCTTCGTCGTGAAGAGCAAGGACGGCGAGCGCGAGTGGGTCGCGCTGCCCAAGCTCGACACGCCGGAGCTCAAGGGCGGCGTCGGCACCGCGGTGCGTGCGCCCACGAGCTCGTCGGGCGCGCGCGCCGGCTCGCAGCGAAAGCTCGGTCACGTCGGTGACGAGCATCTGCGCCCGGACAAGCACCTGCCCGAGATCGCGGCGCTCATCGACCGCGCCCAGTTCGACGCCATGACCCAGGCCGACGCCGGCGTCGTCGTGCTGCAAGGTGGCGCCGGCTCGGGCAAGACCACCGTCGCGCTGCACCGCATCGCCTGGCTC
>CAYLZW010000573.1:0-2733 GCA_964388085.1 uncultured Myxococcales bacterium
GTCTTCTCCTGGCTCGGCAGCTTGGCCATGGAGGGGTGCATCTGCTCGAAGGTGACGAGGTCGTTCTTCTTGACCGCGCTCGCGAGCAAATTCTCGCTGGCCGGGTCGAGCGCGAGGCCGGGCACGCCGTCTCGCCAGAGCGACTCGGAGTATTTGGCGAGCCCCTCGTGCAGCCAGATGGGCACGCTGTTCTTCGACTTCTCGCTGATGACGAGGTGAATGAGCTCGTGCGCGAGCGTGTCGAGCCAGGAGTAGCCGCGCGCGAGCGCCTTCGGGCTCGTCACCATCAAGCGGTTGAACTTGCAGAGCGCGATGGTGCCCGAGGTCTCGATCTCCTGCACGGTCAGCGTCGACACGCTCGCGAGCCCGCGCGCGTCATGCAGGATGTCGACGGGGATCTTGTACTTCGGGTGGTAGTCGAACGCCTCGCTCACGTGCACGTAGGCCTTCTCGAGCGCCCACAGCGCGATGTCCGCCAGCACCTCGTCCTTGCCGGGGGGCGTGCGCACGACGAAGTGCTCGCTCTCCTTCGCGACGAAGCCCCGGGTCTCGTCGCGGGTGCTCTTCGCGAGCGCGAGCAGCGGGGGCGCCTCGCCGCCCTCGGCCGCGCGCTCGAGCAGCCGCACGGCGCCCTCGTAGTCCCCTTGGTGAAACTTCACCGCGCCCACCACCGCTTGCACCGGCGGCACGTCGGGCAGCGTGGCCTCGAGCTCGGCGGCGATGCGGGCGGCCTCCTCGATCTGCCAGTCGTCGAGCGCGCGCTGCACGAGCTCGATGCGCTGCGAGATGGCGGCGGCGTCCTGCGCCTCGGCCCGTGGGGCCGCCGACGACACGAACGCGCACGCGAGCAGCGCGGCCAGCGTCGTCGGCCGCGTGGTCCGCAGCGTCGTCGAGCGCGTACACATCCGCTTGCTGAGCGCTGCCTGCCTCACCGCACGAGCCCTTCGTAATAGCGACGGACCTCGCCCTCCCATTCGTCCGGCGCGCCCTCGCGCATGGCGTCGAGGATGTCCTTTCGGAACGCGTCCGGCACCTTGAACTCCTCGGCGCCGGGGATCTCCACCTCGTCGTCGGAGCCGCGCCGGCCGTCCCCCTGCTGCCCGTCGCCGTCGCCCATGGACGCGCCGCCGGGCAGCGGCATGGGCAGCCCACCCCCTTGACCGCCCTGCCCCTGCTGCTGGAGCGCCTCGCGCAGCTCGCGCAGCTTGCCGAGCGCCTGCTGTTGGGCCGCCCTCGCCTCGCGCGGACGTTCACCGCCCAGCATGCGCGAAGCCCGCCGCATATCGCGCTTGGCGTCGTCGACCTTCTGGCCGTGCTGCGGGCCGAAGATGGGCAGGTCCTTGCCGAGCTCCTCCATCATCCCCTGGACCTTCTTCGCGCGCTCCTCGAGCTGCTTCTGCTGTTGGCCGTCCTTGCGCATGGCGGCCCGCTGGTTCTTCGACATCATCTCGGCGGGATCCGGCAAGAGCTCGCGCAGCTCGCCGGCGATCTCCTCGAGCTTCGGCCGCGCCTCGGCGAGCTTGTCGCGGGCGTCGAGCGTGCGCTTGTTGCGCGTGCCAAAGCGCCCGCGCGTCCGGTCGTCGACGGCGCGCTCGGCGGCGCGCGCGGCGGCGGCGGCCTCCTCGGCAGCGGCGAGCGCGTCCTCGAGGTCGCCCGACTCGAGCGCCTGCTGCAGATCGTCGCTGCGCGCCTCGGCGAGGGCGGCGTCCTCCTGCTCGGTCACATAGAGACCGTCGGGATCGATCTGCGAGAGCTGCTCGTGCGACTTCTTGGCCTCGGCGAGCAGCTCCTTCAGCTTCTCGTCGAGCTTGCCGGCGAGCTGCTTCTCGGCCTCCCGGCGCGCCGCGTCGAGCTGTCGCTCGGTGCGCTGCAGCAGCTCCTCCTGGGCCGCCTCGAGCGCGGACAGCTCCTGCCCGAGCTGTTCGACCTTCTCCCGCAGCTCCTGGTACTCCTCGCCGCCGTACTGCTCCTGGTTCTCCTGCAGTTGCTGCAGCATCTTCTCGGTCTGCTCGACCATCTTCTCGAGCGCCGCCGCCGCCTCGTCGAGCTTGCCTTCCTCGATCATGCGGTCGAGGTCCATGGCCTCCTGCATCATCTCCTGCGTCTCGAAGGCCTCGTGGTTCAGGTACTCGTCGGGCACGTCGCGCTGCAGCTCCGCGAGGCGCTGCATGAGCTCGCGCATCTGCTCCCGCATGCGCGCGATCTCCTCGAGGATGGCCTGGCGCGTCTCGTCGTCGGGCGAGGCCTTGTACTTGTCGATGAGCTCCTTGAGCTCCTCCTGGGTGCGCTGCAGCTCGGCGACGATCTCCTCCGCCTCCTTGAGCCGCTGGGTGTTCAGCAGGTCCTCGAGATAGAGGATGTGCTGCTCGAGCTTCTCGATGATGGAGCCCTGGTGGCTCTCGAGGTGCCGCCACACATAGGCCAGCACGGGCTTCTTCAGCACGAGGCCGTTCCTCGTCGAGCCGAGCAGCTCGGCCTTCTCGCGCAGGGGACCGGACAGATCCGCGCGCATGTTCGCGATGGCGCGCCGCACGTCCTCCGCCGTCAGCTTGTCGTCCCGGAGCTCCTTCATGACCTCGTCGAACGCGCTCAGGAGCTCGCCGCCGCGCTCCGCGATGGGCAGGTGGCGCGTCACCATCGCGAGCTGATCCTCGGCCGGCTTCTCGCGCAGCCCGCTGTCGAGCGGCGCCTCGAGCTCGTCGCCGAGCACGTGCACCATGCGATCGAGCAGCT
>CAYLZW010000574.1:0-2727 GCA_964388085.1 uncultured Myxococcales bacterium
CGAACAGCAGGCCGCTTCGCGATCATGGGACCAACGCAAGCGATCGGGGGGGTAGACCCTCAGCACGGCGAGGTAGAAGCCGTCCGTGTCGTCGACATGCGGCAGATAATGTCGCTCGTCCACAAGCGCGTGGTGAGGGTGCTCCTCCAGATGACGCGAGCGGACCTGTTCGTTCTCGTCGCGCAGGACGCTGCAGGTCGCATAGACAATCCGGCCACCCGGCTTCACCAACTCGCCGGCGTGCCGCAGGATCTCGAGCTGCAAGGACGGCATGCGCCGCACGTCCGCCTCGTCGAGCCGCCAGCGCCTGTGCGGCCCGCGCCGCAGCGCTCCCGTCTCGGTGCAGGGCGCGTCCACCAGCACCACGTCGGCGCCGCCTTTCGGCAGCGCGCTCGCGTCGCGCACGATCTCGACACAGCTCGCGCCCGCCCGGGCCTTTCGCGGCAGCAGATCGTCGAGGCGCCGCTCGTCGACGTCGTAGGCGAGGACCCGACCCGTGTCGCGCAGCATGGCCGCGAGCGCGAGCGACTTGCCGCCCCGTCCGGCGCATAGGTCGATGACGACGTCGCCGGGCTTCGCTTCCGTCGCGAGCGCGAGCAGCTGGCTGCCTTCGTCCTGCACCTCGAACAGCCCCCGCCGCCACGCGCGCGAGCCGCGGATGTTGGGCCGTCCCGCGAGGCGCAGCGCCCAGGGCGACAACGGTCCCTCGCGGCTCGCGATGCCTTCGTCGGCCAACGCGCGCGCGAGCTCGCCCCTCGTCACCTTCAGGGTGTTCACGCGGACGCAGATCGGGCCCCGGCGGTTCAGCGCCGCCACCAGCGCGTCGGCGTCGTCATAGCCGCGCTGCTCGACGAGGAGCTGCGCGAGCCACGAGGGGAGGGAGCGCTCCAAGGCCAGGCGCTCGCTGGGCGCCGCCGGGAAGGTCGTGTGCACGAGCGCCGCTCGCTCGACGTCCGGGCCGCACCTCAGGGCTCGCTCGTCGAGCAGGTAGAGCGCCGCGAGGTGCCGCGCGTCGAGCGGCAGACCCGCTCGCTGAAGCTGATGGCGCAGGCGGCCCAAGAGACAACACGCGCCGAGCACGACGTCGGCCACCCGGCCGCGCTCCTCGTCGTCGAGCTCGCGGTGTCTGCGCAAGGCCCGCTTGAGCACGCGGTCGGCCTCGGCGCCGGGCGCGAGCGCGTCCGCGAGCGTGCGCTCGGCGATCTCCTGCCACGACGCGGACGAGACCACGCTCATGCGCTCGGTGTAGCAGTCCTCCGGCTGGCTGTGACCGTCACAAAGGGTGGCCGGCTCTCAGGATCGGAGCCCGGGGCCAGGCTTCCCTCCTCTGTTCCATGGGATCGCGCGGCGAGCGCCCGCGGACTGGAGACCGCACCCTGACAGCGGCGGCGCGGTGTCGAGGTCGCAGTCGATCGGCGCGCGGGCTGGGCCGTCGGACCGAAGGCTCGTGACGCGCGTTCGTGCGCGCCGGCGTCGCTCTGGCACGCGACTTGGGATGGCGCTTGCCATGAACCACCTCTGCCACGCCGCGCTCGTCCCGTCGCTCTTCGTCCTCGTCACGTTGATCTCCGGGCCGGCCAGGCCCTGTAGCCAGACCCCACCGAGCCTGCACGGCGCCATCTCGCCCGCCGACGGCGCCACGGCGGTCCCGCTGAACGGCCGCATCGTCATCACGACCTTCGTGCCACCCGACTCCTTCGAAGCGCGCCTGTTCGCGCCGGACGATGAGGAGGGCGTGTCGCTCCCGGCGCGCGTGCAGCCGCACCACGTCGTCTTCGAGCTGACGGACGCCGTCCTCCCGAACACGGAGTACCTCGTCGTGTTCACTACCTTCGACCCGGACAGCGAATTCATGGATGAGCGCGAGCCGCTCTCCTTCACGACCGGCGACGCGATCGACGACGAGGCGCCGCTGCTCATCAGCGAGCCGGTCGTCGAGTCGGAGTACCGTCCCGCTTCCCCCCTTGGCGCGCTCGACTCCTGCGGCGGCGGCGAGAGCCAGAGCTGGTCGGTGACGGTCACGCCGCCGGACGCGAGCGACGACGTGGAGGTCGCCGGCTATCGCCTCCTGCGCGTCGAGGGCGACAGCAGCGTGGAGCTCATGGTGACGCTCCGCTACGAGGGGGCGCAGCTCTACGACAGCCGGGGTGAGGGCGGCAGCCAGCGCTACGTCGTCGAGGCCTTCGACCTGGCGGGAAACACCGTGCGCTCGAGCGACGTGGAGATCGCCTTGGTGCCGTTCGTGGGAGGCTGTAGCGCCACGGGCGTCGGCGACGGGCGAGCGCCGGTGTTCGCGCTCGCCCTGCTCGGGACCTTGGCGCTCGCTCTCGGCCGCCGGCGACGACAGCGCTGAAGCGCCGTGCGCAGCGACGGCCGCCGCGGCGTCAGGGCCAGATGCGGTCGAGCGTGCGCGCGAACGGGATCGTCTCCCGCACGTGGTGCAAGCCGCAGATCCAGCCGACCGTCCGCTCGACGCCGAGCCCGAAGCCGGCGTGGGGCACGCTGCCGTAGCGCCGCAGATCGAAGTACCAGCGGAACGCGTCCTCCTCGAGGCCGTGCCGCAGCAGCTCCGCGCGCAGGCGCTCGATGTCGTCCTCGCGCTGTCCGCCGCCGATGATCTCGCCGTAGCCCTCCGGCGCCAGCACGTCGACGCCGAGCGCCACCTCGGGCCGGGCCGGGTCCTTCTTCATGTAGAAGGCCTTCACCTTCGACGGGAAGCCCCACACC
>CAYLZW010000575.1:0-2723 GCA_964388085.1 uncultured Myxococcales bacterium
CCTCGAAGACGCGGATGACGTTCGGGTGCTGCACGCGCTGCATGGCGCGGAACTCGCGCTTGAAGCGCAGCCCCGACTCGGGACGCGCCAGCGACTCGGGCGGAACGATCTTGAGCGCGGCCATGCGACCGCCGCGCTCGTCGCGCACGCGGTACACGATGCCCATGCCGCCGCGGCCGAGCTCGCCGAGCACCTGGTAGCTGCCGACGGACTTTGGCAACGCCGCCATGGTCAGGCCTCGTCGTCGTCGTCGTGGGCGTCGCCGACGGCGGGCTCGTCGCCGTGTTCCTCCGCCGGCAGCGTCGGGTTGTCGGCGCCGAACGCGGAGTGGAGCACGGTGAGCGCGCGGCGAAGCTTCTCGTTGGCGCCGAGCAGGCGCGAGTCGAAGTCCCGCCGCACGTCGTCATCGAGGTGTGCGCCGAAGGAAGAGAGCGAGCGCAGGTACGCCACGGCGTCGTGGATGTAGGCGGCGGCGGCGTGATGAGGCTCGGAGGGGGCGGCCGCCTCGGTGCTCTCGAGCAGCGACTCGGGCTCGTCGATGCCGACGTCCGTGGGCGCCCAGAACGGGTTGCGTGCTCGTTGGGACGCGTGCTCCGCGCGCGCCGCCGCCTCGTCGTCAGGGGACCACAGCACCGTCTGCAGGGACTTCGTCTGCTCGCCCGCGCCAAAGCCGGCAGGCGCCGCGGGCGGCGCGCGCTCGAGCGCGCGAATGGCCGTCGGCACGACCTTCCAGCGGTGCAGCAGCGGCGGCAGCTCGTCATCGGAGACGTCGCTCAGCTCGGGCGCGATGGTCGCGTCCACCACCTCGTCGTCGTCTGCGTCGCCGTCGTCGTCAGCGTCGAGCGGGGCGGCCACCTCCGCTGCCTCGGGGACGGGCGCGGGAGCGTCGGCGAGCGCCGGCGGCTCTTCGGCAGCGGCGTTGTGCGAGGGGGCGCCCGAAGGGTGACTCGCGAGCGAAGGGCGAGCGGCCGTGCGCTCCGACGCGAGCGCGCGAGGAGGGGCTACGTCCGGCGCGCGGGGCGCGGCTGCTCCGTCGAGGGGCGCATCGCTCGCGCCCGCGGGGGCTCGTGGATCCGTCACGGAGGCGGTGTCGTCGTCGAACAGGGCGGCGGGGCTGTGGCTTCGCCGCTCGATCACCGTGGCCATGGGCAGCGGCGGCTTCGGCGCGACCTTGGCGGCGGTCTTGGTGGCGGTAGGCCCCGGCGTCGGTCGCCTTCCGAGGGGCGGCGGCGCTCGCGCGGGCGGCGGCTCCTTCGCGTCGGCCTGCAGGGACGCCGGCAGCGGCAGGTTCACGACGGTGTCGTGCGTGTCCTCGTCGGAGTCGTCATCCGCCATCTCGGGCAGACGGTCGGCGTCCGAGACGGCGTCCATGTCGGACAGGCTGATCTCGACCACGTCGTCCGGCTCGCCCGCGACGTCGAGCTCCGCGGCGGGCGCGCGCCGCGCCGGCGGGCGCAGATCGACGCGCGCTAGGTCATCGAGGTCCGCGAGCGGCGCGCCGTCCGCCTCCGCCTCGGCCTCCGCCTCCTCCGAGGAGAACGAAGGGAAGGCCACGTCGGTGGCGCGCGACGCGAACGGATCGTCGTCGAGCATCCCCCGGAGGTTCGTCGCCTGGGTGGCGGCAGCGGTGTTGTAGGCGCGCAGGCTCTCCTCGAGCGAGTTGCTCGGCGGCATGATCTTCGTCGGCGCGTCGGGGGTGAAGGCACCAGGCGCGCGCTTGTCAGCGGCGCGCGCCGGACGCGCGTCGGGGCGCAGCGACGTCTGCGTCGGAGCTTGCGGGTCCACCGCCGCCGCCTGAGCCGGCCGCTCGCTGCTCCCTGGTTTCCGGCTGCCCGACATCTCCCTCCCGTCGTCCACGGCACCGGCCGGGGCTGCCGAAGCTTAGCAGGCCGCCGCGGTTTGCAGCGCTTCGGCGCTCCGGCGTCCGCGGGCTCGTCCGTGCGTTGCGTGGGTCCCGTCGGTATGCCAACGCCTCCCGGCTTCGCGGCGACGCTGCGCTGGCGGTAAAACCAGCTCAGCACGACGACGCGGAGACGTGCTCGAGCACGTCTCGGGCGCGGAGCGAACCAAGGATGGGAGGGGCCCCACGTCGGGCTCGGCCCGCGTGGGTGAGGGGTGCAGCCCCTCGACAACTGGAGGTGCCGTGTGTCCCGGCAGTTCATCTACACCATGCGCGACCTGAAGAAGGTCGTCCCCGGCGGCAAAGAGGTCTTGAAGGGGATCAACCTCTACTTCTACCCGGGCGCGAAGATCGGCGTCCTCGGCGTCAACGGCTCCGGCAAGAGCTCGCTGCTGCGCATCATGGCCGGCGTCGACAGCGAGTTTCTCGGCGAGGCGAAGGTGCTCGAGGGAACGAGCGTCGGCTACCTGCCGCAGGAGCCGAAGCTCGACGAGGGTGACACCGTCATCGAGAACATCGAGCCGGCGGTGAAGAAGACCAAGGACCTGCTGCAGCGCTTCGAGGATCTCTCCATGAAGCTCGGCGAGAGCCTCAGCGACGAGCAGATGGACAAGGTCATGGCGGAGCACGCGCGCGTGCAGGACGCCATCGAGGCCGTGAACGGCTGGGACATCGACCGCACGCTCGAGCTCGCCATGGACGCGCTGCGCTGCCCGCCGCCGGACCAGAAGGTCTCGACGCTGTCGGGCGGTGAGCGCCGGCGCGTGGCGCTCTGTCGCCTGCTGCTCGAGAAGCCCGACATGCTGCTGCTCGACGAGCCGAC
>CAYLZW010000576.1:0-2717 GCA_964388085.1 uncultured Myxococcales bacterium
ACACGCGCGCGGCGTCGCGCAAGGGCTCGCCGGCCACGAGCTGCGTGTCGCGCGCCTGCAGGACGACGGTGCTGCCCCCGAGCAGCGCCACGCCCGCCTCGAAGGACACGCGCGTCCGCGTCGACTCCTTCTCGAACAACATCGCGATGACCCGCCCCGACAGCGTCGGTTGCAGGCGCCGCTCCCGCCGGCCGCGCTTGAGCACCTGCGCGCGCCGCATCAGCGCCCGCAGCGCGTCGGCGTCTCCCAGATCGGGAAGGCTTCTCAGATGACGCATGCGGCCTCCAGCAAGAGCCTCGTCACTCAAGGTGCCCCGCGCTTCGGATCCGCCGCGTCGAGGTCGATGACGGACACGCCGGGGGGCGCCACGCGCGCGGAGAGCTCGATGTCGCTGGCCGTGACGACGCGCTCTCCGTCGGGGGAGAAGGTCGGGTCGCTCTCGGCGAATTGCACCGCGGTGTTCTCGTTGCCGGCGACGTTGCTGGTGGCGATGATGCGCGCGTTCTTGCCGTCGACGGAGACGATGGCGATGGAGCGTCCGTGCGAGAACACCACGCTCTCGCCGTCCGGGGAGAACTCCGGCTCCTTGGAGCCGCCGCTCTGCAAGCGCCCGTCGATGGCCTCGTAGGCCGCGTCGTCGATGAGGCGGCGGACCGCGCTGCCGTCGGCGTTCGCGATCCAGGGCTCGATGAGGCCGTCGCCGTCGTTGATGGGCTCGGGCAGGTGGTACTTCTTCATGAGGGGCTCGGAGAGGTGTCGGCCGATGACCTCGAAGACGACGCGCTTGCCGTCCGGCGAGAAGCGCGGGCGGTGCACCGTGCACACGGACTGCTTGGCGCCCTCGACGCGCTCGAGCTTCAAGAGCAGCGTGGATTCGAGCACCTGATCCTCGAGACCGTTCAGCTGGCCGGTGCGCAGCTCGTCGCAGGCCGAGAAGACGATGGTCTTTCCGTCCGGGTGGACGTCGGGGGTGCGCGCGAGGGTGACGCCCTTCACCTCGACCGCGTGGATGATGCCGCCGCCCGTCGGGGCGATGCCGAGCACGTTCGGGTAGCGCTGGAAGGGGTTTGGCGTCGAGCCGTCGAAGATGACGTGCTTGCCGTCCGGGAACAGGCGCGGCGTGCCGAGGAACCAGCCGTTGCGGTTACGCGCGGTCTCGGGCGCGCTCGGATCGCGGCGCGGCAGGGGCTGCACGAGCGTCGCCGCCGCGCTGCCGTCGAGCGGCACCTTGTACAGCGACGTGGCGCCGGCCACCTTGGCCACGACGAGCAGGTTCTCGTTGTCGGGCAGCACCAGCGGGTCGCGCACCCAGCTCACCTTCGCCTGGCGCAGGAAGATGCGCTGGACGCCGACGCGTCCTGGGATCATCGGACCGTCCGCGAGGTAGGCCGCGTCATCCCCCGGATCGAGCTTCTTGGCGGCGGGGTCGAGCGCGCCCTTGGACGGCTGCGACGCGGGACCGCTCGCCGGGCCCTCTCGCTTGCTCGCGCTCGCCTCCGCCGGGGCCGCGCCTTCGTTCGCGTCTGTGCAGCTCATCGGCCCCGCGAGGAGCGCGAGGACGACGACGAGGGAGCGGAGCGTCGGGCGTACCAGCATGAGCGGACCTCCGGCGGCTAGGGAGCCACCTCTCGCGCGGGCACGGCGCCCGCGAGCTGCACGGACAGGATGCGATCATCGGGCATCAAGGCGTCCATCACCTCGAGGCCCGACGTCACGTGCGCGAATAGGGTGTAACGGCCGTCCAGGTGCGGCTGCTCCGAGTGCGTCAGGAAGAACTGGCTGCCGCCGGTGTCCTTGCCCGCGAGCGCCATGCCGACGGCGCCGCGCTCATAGCGGCCGTCGCTGTTCTCGCAGGGGATGTGGTGGCCGGGCCCGCCGGAGCCGTCCCCGCGCGGATCGCCGCCTTGCGCGACGAAGTCCGAGACGACGCGGTGGAAGACGACGCCGTCGTAAAAGCCCGCGCGCGCGAGCGTGACGAAGTTGTTCACCGCGACCGGCGCCGTCTCCCGATCGAACGTGAGCTGGATGTCGCCGCGCTCGGTGCGCAGGATCGCCGCGAGCGGCAGGTCCGCCGGGGCGGGCGGCACACCGGCGTCCGCGCGGGGGCCGGCGGCGCGCTCGCCGTGCGGCACGGCGTCGACGATCTCGCGGAGGCGCGGCTCCGGGTGCGCGCGCAGGCGTTCTTGCGTGGCGCGCGCGGAGGCGCCGAGCCTCCCCGTCAAAAGGCGCGCGGCCTGCAGGAGGGGCTCGGCGGCCTCGAGCGTCTGCGCGCCATAAAAGCGGTCGACGACGCGCGCGAGCGTGACGTCGCTGAGCTCCTCGGCGTTGGCCCCGTCGAAGAGCAGCAGCAGGGCGCCGGCCACCGCGGGGTCGTCCTCGCGCTCGAGCCTCGCCGCGGCCAAGCGCGCCGCGTGTCGCGAGCCGTCGTCGACGAGCGCCCAGGCGGCCTGCACGCGCACCGGCACCGAAGGGTCGGCGAGCGCGCCCTCGAGCCACGCCACGCGCTCTCGCGAGGAGAAGCGCCCATGGGCCGCCACCTGCACCTCGAGGCGACGCACCCGATCCGCCGCCCAGGAGGGCGCGCACGATCGCACCGCGTTTGGCGCCGAGCCGAGCGCGTCGAGGGCGACGGCGCAGCGGCAACGCACGGCGTCGACCTTCTCCGTCGCCGGCGCGAGCACGCTCATGATGGAGGCCAGCGCCGGCAGGATGTCGTC
>CAYLZW010000577.1:0-2714 GCA_964388085.1 uncultured Myxococcales bacterium
ACATCTTCACGGCGCCGGGCTTCTGCAACGAGCGCATCTGGATCTACCTCGCGCGCGACCTGACCCCGGCCGAGATGCACCGCGACCGCGACGAGGTGATCACCGAGGTGCGGCACGTGCCGCTCGACGAGGCGCTGCGGATGGTCGAGCGCGGCGAGATCGTCGATGCCAAGACGACGGTCGGGCTGTTCCGCGCCGCCCGCGCGCTCTCCGCGTGACCGGCGGAGCCGTATCGATACGTCACTTCTGTGATTGAAGGATTGGGCGCAGCGCCTCGGCCAGGCGCGCACCACAGAGTCGCGCGGCCTCCTCGCGCAGGGCTGCGTTCGGCGCGGCGCCCTGGCTCTTTCCTGCGCTGAGAAGGCGCCCGTCCGGCAGCAGCGTTCGGCTCGCGCCGAGCGTGCAGTGCACCGTGACGTCGTACGCGCCGCCTGCCGAGCTCTGCTCCTCGACGCGCGTCAACGCGACCTCGACGACGAGGTCCTCCGCGCGGGCCTCGCGCGTCTTGCGGAGGAAGACCTCGGGCACGCGCGTCGCGACACGCCGCGCGAAGCCGCGCTCGAGCGCGTCGTCGAGGCCGCCCGCCCCCGCGCGACTGCGATCCTTCAGGCGCACGACGAGCGCCTTGGCGGGATGTGCCCTGGAAGCTCGCCGACGCTCGCTCCGGCGCTGAACGTCGCCTGCGGGCTCTGGACGCCGAGCTGTCCGCGCTTGTGTCGACCGGCCTCCCCGCCGCGTGTCCACCGCCGGCTCCTCGCGCGCCTTCTCGGGCGCCTTCTCGGGCACCTTCTCGGGCACCTTCTCGGGCACCTTCTCGGACGCCTTCTCGGGCACCGGCTCGGGCTCCTTCTCGGGCACCGGCTCGGGCGCCTTCTCGGGTACCGGCTCGGGGGTCGGCTCCGTGTCCGTGCCGGCATGGCGGTTCGCGCTGACGACGGGCGCGCTGTCGTCGTCCCGCTCGTCGCCCGCGAGGGCCCCCTGTATCCAGACGCCGCCGGCGACGAACAGGCCGGCGAAGGCGAGGAGGCAACACAGCACGACGACGAGCAGGCGCCCGCCCGAGGGATCGGGGCCGCCGAAATCGCCATAGGGGTTCAACGCGTCGAAGGCCGTGCGCCCGGGCGGGCTCGAGGGGGCGTCAGCGACCGGCTCGCCGCTCGCCTGCGCACGGTCCGACTGGGGCGCGTTCGTCACGCCGCAGCTTACACCGTCGCGCGGCACCGTTGCGCGCCGGCGATCGTGGCTCTCGTCGACGAGGCCGGTCGCTCACGCCACGCGGATACAGATCTTGCCGATGTGCGCGCTGCTCCGCAGGCGCTCGAACGCGTCGCCGGCCTCCTCGAACGGGAACACGCGGTCGACGACGGGGTGCAGCTTCGCCTGCGCGATGGCGTCACAGAGCGCGGCGAAACCGTCGCGGTGCCCGACGAAGACTCCCTGCAGACGGCGCTGGCCCATGAACAGCGGCGTGAGCGCCAGGTCCGGGGCGTGGCCGCTGAGCACGCCGATGATCGACACCGTGCCGCCGAGGCGCGTGGCCTTGAGCGACTGCGCGAGCGTACCGGCGCCGCCCACCTCGATGACGTGGTCCACGCCGTCGCCGCTGAGCTTGCGAGCGCTCTCCCCCCACGACTCGTCCCGCCGGTAGTTGATGACGTGATCGGCGCCGAGCGCGCGGGCTCGCTCGAGCTTGTGGTCGCTCGACGACGTCACGATCACACGCGCGCCGGCGAGCTTCGCGAGCTGCAGGGCGAACAGGGACACGCCGCCGGTGCCGAGCACGAGCACGACGTCACCGGCCTTGACGTTGCCGAGCGTGAACAGCGCGCTCCACGCGGTGAGGGCGGCGCAGGGGAGTGTGGCGGCCTCTTCGTCACTGAGGTGCGCGGGCACCCAGGCGACGCCGCTCGCCGGCAGCACGACCTCTTCGGCCAACATGCCGTCGAGCGGTCCGCCGAGCGTCGTGCGCAGGCGCTCCTTGTTCGGCTCGCCCGCGAGCCAGCGCTGGCAGAACAGGCCGGCGACGCGATCCCCGGGCTTCACGCTGCTCACGCTCGCGCCCACCTCGAGAACGACGCCGACGCCGTCCGAGAGCGGGACGAGCGGCAGCGGCTGTCGCGGGTTGTAGCTGCCGTCGAGCATCATGAGATCGCGGCGGTTCAGCGAGCAGGCATGCACGCGCACGCGCACCTCGTCGGGGGCCAGGGCGCGGCTGGCTCGCTCGACGAGGCGGAGGTGTTCGGGGCCAAAGCCGCCGTGAATCTCGTAAGCCCGCATCGGCTGGACGCCTCCAGGTTGGCTCGAGGTAGGTGTGACGACTACCACGCCCGCGCGGTCTCCTCCGCCAATTGGCCGGGGAGCGCGCTACAAGGAGCGTGCGCCCCGCACCTTTAGCGCCACTTCAGCCGTTTGCGCCGCTCGCCGCGCGCAGGACCTCCGAGGAAAGCCCATGAGCGCCATTCAGCAGATGCAGTCCGCTTCGCAGATCACCGGCCGCATGGTCCGCCAGGCGATGCAAGAGGCGCAGGGCGACGCGACGCAGATGGAGGCGCTGCAGTGCCTCTGCGACAAGGGCCAGGCCGCCTTCGACGACGTCCGGACCTTCGACGCGCTGCTCGGCTTCGTGCAGCAGTACTACCAGGACCGCTTCGAGGTGCGTCCGAACACGGACAACCCCGCGGCGAAGCCGGCCCAGATCACCGAGGCGCGCATCT
>CAYLZW010000578.1:0-2691 GCA_964388085.1 uncultured Myxococcales bacterium
CGACGTGCCGGACTTTCCCGTGCCCGGCATCCTCTTTCGCGACATCACGCCGCTCTTGAAGGACCCGGCGGCGCTCGCGAGCGTCATCGAGCACATGGCGAAGCCTTGGCGCAGCCGCATCGACGTCGTCGCCGGCATGGAGAGCCGCGGCTTCATCTTCGGCGCCCTGCTGGCACAGCAGCTCGGCACCGGCTTCATCCCCGTCCGCAAGCCCGGGAAGCTGCCCTACAAGACCGAGACGGTCAGCTACGGCCTCGAGTACGGCACCGATACGCTCGAGATCCACCTCGACGCCTGCGAAGGCGAGCGCGTGCTCATCTGTGACGATCTCATCGCCACCGGCGGCACGGCGGCGGCCACCGCCCACCTCGTCGAGCGCGTTGGCGGCCGCGTCGCGGGCTACTCGTTCGTGATCGAGCTGACGGACCTTGGCGGCCGAAGCCGGCTCAGCAGCGGCCCCGTCGAGGTGCTGTTCCGCATGTAGGGCCCGAGCTGCACGGCCCCAAAAAGGCGACGGGCGCCTCCAGGTGTTCTGGAAGCGCCCGTCGTTGTCGTCTGAGGAAGCTCAGCGGACGCCGGGCGTCGCCGTGGAGTCGTCTCCGATGACCCACTCCGTGGACGTCCAGGTCGCGTTGCCAGCGCTCACCGTCGACACACGATTGGCGATGGAGTTCTCGTACTCCCACGGCTCTCCGGTGCCATCCGTGCCGACCGCACCGTAGATGTCGACGATCACACCACCGCTCTCGAGCGTGACCGTGTCGTCGCCGTTCATGCTGATGGTGCCGCTCGCCTGAACAACGGTCGGAGCAGCGGTCGGGAACACCGAGGCAAACCCCGCCTCGCTGTTCACGACCACGTACGTACCACCGGCGGGCAGTGACCCGCTCAGCGTGATGGAGGCCCCGTTCGTGGTGCCGCCATTGGCGTAGCGCACAACGGCCCAGGACGACATATCGATGGGCGTTGCGCCCGCGTTGTACAGCTCCACGAAGCGGCCGCTGGCGTCGGTCGGGTCAGCGACCTCGGAGATGATGAGCGCGGTCTGGGTTGGATCGGCGCACGCGGTGGTGTCCACGTTCGCGAAGTCGGCCTCGTAGTAGCTGGTGATCTCGTACGCGACGTCGACCTGTCCGACGTAGCCGGCGACGAGATCGAAGGTGGCGCCGGCACAGAGCTGGAGCGCAGCGCCCTCATACGCGTAGAGCGCCGCCTCGACGTTCGTCGCCCCGTACTCGATGACCCAGTCCCGGCCCGCGCCCGAGACGACGGTGGCGCCGGTCAGCTCGACGAGCTCGGCGACGTGGTCGGCGCCCGGCAGCGTGCCGGCGCCCTGGCTGAGGGTCTGCGCGAGGTTCGCCACGACGTCGTAGGCGCCGTTGTCGTTCGTGACGACGGTGGACTCCGTCACCTGCGGCATGCCGTTGAAGGTGCCGAGCTCGGTGACCTCGAGATCGATGAGGTTTCCGACGGTGACGCTGGGGTCCGAGCCGGTGAACACGAACAGCGCGGGGCCGGTGGCGCCGACCTGCACGGTGTAGCCGACGGTCCGCACGTAGGTGACGTACACGTCCTCGAGCAGGAAGGGACCGACCGGGACGTCGACGCTTCCCTCCCCGATCAGCGTGAGCAAGCTGTCGATGGTGGCCGCCTCGGCGACCGTGCCGCCGTCGACATCGCCGGCGTCGCCTTCGTCGCCCGCGTCCACGTCGTCACCGGCGTCGACGTCATCGCCCGCGTCTACGTCGTCACCCGCGTCCACGTCATCGCCCGCGTCCACGCCGGCGTCGCCCTCACCTTCACCCTCACCTTCGCCCTCACCTTCACCTTCGCCTTCACCTTCGCCTTCGCCTTCGCCTTCACCCTCACCCTCACCCTCACCTTCACCTTCGCCTTCGCCTTCACCCTCACCGCCTTCTCCGGCGTCGGGGCCGGCGTCGGTGGGCAGCGGGCCGCCGCAGTCGCAGCCGGGCGCTCCTACCAGAAAAACGGACAGGAACAGTAACGGGACGACAAGGCGCATCATGTGTGATCTCCGGGCAGGGGTACGCTGCAACCCTAGCCCTCCACGACGCAGGAATGTCAACGCTCCCGTTTGCCGAACCCCCCTCCGGCCGGTAGGTCAGGCGCATGGTCTCGGAACCCCTCATCCCCACGGACGCCGCGGAAGGGCGCCTCCTCGCCGCGGCCCGCCGCTGGGAGCTGCAAGACGGTCGCGTGGACCTGCTCAGCCTCGATCGGCCGGCGCTCGACGCGTTCGTGCGCGAGCTCGGCGAGAAGCCCTTCCGGGCCAAGCAGATGTTCCGCGCGCTGCACATGCGGCAGGTGGCGTCTTTCGACGAGATGACGGACCTCGCGAAGGCCCTGCGCGAACGCCTGGCGAAGAGGGCCGCCATCGTGCGGCCGAGCGTCGAGGACGTGCGGGTCGCGTCGGACGGCACCCGCAAGTACCAGCTCACGACGCACGACGGGCACACCATCGAGAGCGTCTACATCCCGGACGCGTCCGGGCCGGGGAAGAACGCGCTCTGCGTGTCGAGCCAGGTGGGCTGCGCGATGGGGTGCACGTTCTGCGCGACCGCCGCGCTCAAGCTGCGGCGGCACCTGAGCCCCGGTGAGATCGCCGGGCAGCTCTACGCCGTGCACGCGGACCTTCGGCGCGCGGGCGTGTTCATCGAGGACGAGGACGGG
>CAYLZW010000579.1:0-2678 GCA_964388085.1 uncultured Myxococcales bacterium
CGCTCGCCGGCCGCATCGACACGCTCGACTACTACCAGATCCTGAACCTCGCCTATGACTGCACGCCGGCGCAGCTCAAGGTCAGCTACTACCAGCTCGCGCGCGCGCTCCACCCCGACAAGTTCTTCACCGTCCCCGACGAGGAGACCAAGCTCGCGGTGCACAAGATCTACAAGCGCGTGACCGAGAGCTACACGATCCTGAAGGACGACCAGAAGCGGAAGAAGTACACCGAGAACATCGCCGGCCCTGAGCGCGACAAGAACCTGCGCTACGACGAGACCATGGTCGCCGAGGAGAAGAAGGAGGCGCGTGACAAGGCGCGCGTCGCCAAGACGCCCCAGGGCGAGAAGGCCTATCAGGCGGCCGTCGTCGACATGAACAACCAGCGCTGGGACGCGGCCTTCCGCAACGTGCAGTCGGCGCTCTTGTTCGAGCCGACCAACCAGGCGCTCATTCAGCTGAAAGAAGAGCTGAACGCCAAGCGCTCGAAGAAGTAACCGAGTCAGAAGAATGATCGACATCCCGCTCGACAAGCGTCTGGTGCTCGCGCTCGACACGCCGGACCGCGAGAGCGCGCTCGACCTCGTGCGGCGCACGAGCGAGTACGTCGGCACCTACAAGATCGGCCTCGGCCTGTTCACGGCGGCGGGCCCGCAGCTGCTCGAGAAGCTGCGCCGCGACGGCGCCGACATCTTCCTCGACCTCAAGATGCACGACATCCCGTCGACGGTGGCGGCCGGTGTGCGCGCGGCCGCCAAGCACGGCGTGTCGCTGTTGACCGTGCACGCGCTCGGCGGCCCCCAGATGTTGCAGGCGGCCATGAGCGCGCTCTCGGAGCAGACGGCCATCCCCGGGCAGCAGCTCACGCGCGTCCTCGGTGTCAGCGTGCTCACGCACCACACGGGCAACGAGCTGAAGTCGCTCGGCCTCGGCGCCGATCCGGCCGAGGTGGTCATGCGCCTCACGCGCCTCACGCACGACTCGGGTCTCGACGGCTGCGTGTGCTCGCCCGAGGAGGCGAAGGCCGTGCGCGAGGAGACGGGCGACGGCTTCCTCATCGTCTGCCCCGGCATCCGCCCCGAGGGCGCGCCGCTCGGTGACCAGGCGCGCACGGCGACGCCCTTCGAGGCCATGCGCGACGGAGCGGACTACATCGTCGTCGGACGGCCCATCCGCACGGCGCCCGATCCCGGCAAGGTCGCGGCCGAGATCCTCGAGGAGATGCAGCGCGGCCTCGAGGCTCGAGGGGCGTCGTGAGCCGTGGTGGCAAGGGGCACCCCCGCGACAACCGCCGCCGGGCGAAGAGCGCGGGCGCCGAGAGGTCGACCTCGGAGAACATCGTCGTCGGACGACACGCGGTCATGAGCGCGCTGCTCGAGCGGCCCGAGATCGCGCAGCGCCTGTATCTGTTGAGCGGCGGCAAGGGCCTCGAGGAGCTGACCCAGGTCGCGCGCAGCGTCGGCGTCGTCAGCGAGAGCGAGTCGCGCCCCGCGCTCGACCTGCGCTCGGGCGGCGTCATGCACCAGGGCGCGGTGCTGACCATCCGCGGCTTCCCCTACACGCCGCTCGAGGAGGCGCTGGCGGCGGAGGCCGCGGAGCCATCCTCGCTGGTGCTCGTGCTCGACGGCGTCGAAGACCCGCGCAACCTCGGCGCCGCCGCCCGCGCCGCGCACGCCTTCGGCGCCACCACGCTCATCATCCCGAAGGACCGCGCCGCCGGCGTCACCGCAGCCGCGCACAAGACGTCCACGGGCGCGCTGTTCCGCCTGCGCGTGGTCAAGGCCGACAACCTGCGGCGCGCGCTCGACGAGCTGAAGGAGGCGGGCTTTTGGATCTACGGCGCCGAGGCCGACGGCGAAGCGGCGCCCTGGAGCGTGGATCTGACGGGGAAGACCTGCCTCATCATCGGCGGCGAAGACCGCGGCGTCCGGCGGCTCACGCGCGACGCCTGTGACGGCGTGCTGGCCATCCCCATGACGGTGCCGGACGTGAGCCTGAACGCGGCCGACGCCGCCACGGTGCTGCTGTACGAGGTCTTGCGCCAGAGGACCATTGCCGCGCGCTGAGGCGCCTGCTACGCCCCTCGCGTCCACTCCCTCACGTGAAGGTTGCAGCCATGGTTTCGAAGACCACCAAGACCGAGTCCGTCCGCAAGCGTAAGTCCCGCACCCGCGGCGGCGACCGTAAGAACGCCCTCGCGAACAACGGCACCTCGCTGCCCCGTGAGGAGCTCTTCAAGGTGCAGCCCGCGCCGAAGGGCTGACGTTCGCGAGAGCGTCGCGCGGAGAAATTCCCACGCAAAGCCGCGAAGCCGCGAAGGGACCCAAAGCGGGTTCCCCTCTGCGGCTCTGCGCCTTTGCGTGAGTCTTTCTGAGTCTCCTCAGGGTTACGTGGGTCGTCGCGGCCGGCCGCTCCCTCGCGTTCTCGCCCGTTCACGAAGCCGCCTCTCCCGATGCTGGTAGAGGCCGCCCTTCGCGCAAGCGTACGAGCGATGTCCCCCGATGGACCCCGCCATCCATCTCGATGACCCGTGGTACCGACGGACTTCCTTCGCTCCGTACGACCTCGTTGTCTCCACGAGCGAAGGGCTCAGAATCCTTCTTCTTCTTCCTCGGGCTCGGCCTCTTCGGCGTCCTCGAGGTCGTCGCTCTCTTCGTCGTCGCTGAAGTCGGGCG